>CAJKOW010000011.1 GCA_905201685.1 uncultured Bacteroides sp.
TGCAACCGGGTGTTGGAAACGAGTCGGGTTGGTAGAGTTACCCGTGATAGATACATCTACGCCTTCCTTCCACATGATGGCTACACCTTCGCGAACATCGTCGGCGCCGTAGCATTTTACTTTGGCGCGAGGACCGTCGCTATAAGCGATTTCCTTTACAACTTTCAGTTCGCCAGTGTAGTAGTCGAACTGAGTCTGAACGTAAGTAAAGCCATTGATACGAGAGATGATCATGGCAGCGTCTTTACCCAGACCGTTCAGGATACAACGCAGAGGCTCTTTACGAACCTTGTCGGCCTTAGCGGCAATCTTGATGGCACCTTCGGCAGCAGCGAATGACTCGTGACCGGCCAGGAAGGCAAAGCATTTTGTCTCTTCGCTCAGCAGACGAGCAGCCAGGTTACCGTGACCCAGACCTACCTTACGGTCGTCGGCTACAGAACCGGGGATGCAGAATGACTGCAGACCTACTCCGATAGCTTCGGCAGCTTCAACTGCATTCTTAACGCCTCTCTTCAGTGCGATGGCGCAACCTACTACGTAAGCCCATTTTGCATTTTCGAAGCAGATAGGCTGAGTTTCTTCACAAGTCTTATAAGGATCGAGGCCGTAAGATTCGCAGATTTGGTTAGCTTCTTCGATATCCTTGATGCCGTTTTCGTTCAAAGCAGCAAGAATTTGCTTGATACGACGGTCTTGGCTTTCAAATTTCACTTCTCTAATCATATTTCCTTCCTCCTTATTCTTTACGTGGGTCAATGTATTTAACTGCACCGGCCTCTTTGCTGAAGCGTCCGTAAGTACCGGTTACTTTCTTCAGAGCTTCGTTGGCGTCTGTGCCTTTCTTGATTTCTTCCATGAATTTGCCCAGATGAACGAATTCGTATCCGCAAACCTGGTCGTCTTTGTCAAGGGCAAGTGTCTTGATATAGCCTTCGGCCATTTCCAAGTAACGGGTACCTTTGGCCAAAGTACCATAAAGAGTACCTACCTGGCTACGCAAACCTTTACCGAGGTCTTCCAAGCCGGCACCGATCATCAAACCGCCTTCTGAGAAAGCAGACTGTGTACGTCCGTACACGATTTGCAGGAAGAGTTCGCGCATGGCGGTATTGATAGCATCGCAAACGAGGTCGGTATTCAGGGCTTCGAGGATAGTCTTGCCCGGAAGAATTTCAGATGCCATGGCGGCAGAGTGAGTCATACCGGAGCAGCCGATAGTCTCGACCAGAGCTTCCTGGATAATGCCTTCCTTTACGTTGAGGGTTAATTTACAAGCACCTTGCTGAGGGGCACACCAGCCGATACCGTGTGTCAAACCAGAGATGTCAACAATTTCTTTAGCTTTTACCCATTTACCTTCTTCGGGAATAGGAGCCGGTCCGTGGTTAGGACCCTTCTTTACAACACACATGTGTTCCACTTCGTGTGAATAAGTCATAATTAGCTCTTTTAGATTAGTTATATAATAAAAAAGTAAATCCACTTTTTCGGAATCGGTCACAAAGTTAGTGCTTTTCCACGTTTCTGGCAAACCTGTGATTTGACTTTTTTATTAAAAATAGGTAACGGGCTGCTGATTTTAGGTCGAATGCTATGTCGAGATGGCAGTTGCCGGGCTTTTATAAAATATTTGTTTGGATTGTTTCTTTTTTATCGGAGAAGTTTCGATATTTGTCTTTTAAAGCTTCTGTAAGTTGCATGTAATCAGAATTTGTTTGCATGTTGGCTTTGGTGTCTGTTGTGCGATTGCGTAATAGAAAATTTATTGATTTGACATAATATAAATATAGGAATGGAAAGAATCGAAGTGACCGATGCAGCTCTGCGTCAGGCTGCGGCCGAGGGGATGGACGCATTTATCCAGGTCTTTACTGATGCCTATCGCAAGGCGATTGGCGATGAACTTACGGCCGAAACGATGCCGTTGCTGACAGGCGAGCAGCATACGCTGTTGGCGTATCAGATTTTTCGCGACGAGCTGATGGACGGAGGTTTCTGTCAATTGATACAGAATGGTTATGGTGGATATATTTTCGTGAATCCTTTTGCCAAAGCAATGCGTCTTTGGGGATTGGGCGATTTAAGTAAGATTGTATATGCTGCCAAGAAAATTTATGATGCCCATCGCGAAGACTTGGAACGTGAGCGTACGGACGATGAATTTATGGCCATGTATGAAGATTATGAGGCTTTCGACGATTTGGAAGATGAGTTTGTGGAGCGGGAAGAGGAATTTACCGCTCAAGTAGCTGCTTATGTCGATGAGCATTTGGAGGAGTTTGCCAAGATTGTATAGGAGTGGCCGTCTGCTTTTGCTATATGGGAAAATAGAGCCGGAAACGACGTTCGAATGCTGAATATTTGTTAATATGGAGATGATTTGTGCAGTATTCTGCTTAATTTTTCATTTAACCTTAAAAACAATGAAAAAATGAAGAGAGTCGTTCGTAACTTCATTCTTTTATCTAATTTTGCAAACCAAATTATTTTTAAATTGAAATGAAACAACTAAAATTTTTTGCGGTAGCCCTTACGATGTTGATGGGCATCTCGTTGACTTCTTGTTTTAATGATGATGACAATACGTTGCAGACAGGCATCTACATGGCTAAAGTCCAGTCTTCGTATTTAGGGTTAGGTTATACGTTTAAGACCGGAGATGGTCTGACGATAACCCCTACTACAAGTTCTATCTCTTCTTTGGAAGCAAACGGCTTGAAATTGTCAAGCATGGTAGGACATCTTGTTCAGCTTTGGTTCACGTATGATACCGCAGTGCAGCAGATTACATCGGAGACAAAGGAAGTGAATGATGTTGATGTGTATGGCATCGTTGATTTGGATAATCCGCTTGAGGTTGTTTACGAAGAAGGGGCAAGCAACGATTCGATTGAAAATGCACCTATTATTTCGTTAGGAGATGTATCTAATATGTATAAGCCGGCCATGTACGATGAAACCACTTTGCTGCTTCCTGTTAATTATTACATTAATTCCAAATATCATAATTTTACGTTGGTGAATTATCCGGAAAAAAATACCGGATCGACAATGAGACTGTATTTGCGTCATAACACGAACGGTGATGTTGTAAATACTGGCAATTATGAAGCTTATAACATAGTAAATTCAGGTGGCATCATTAGTTTGTATTATCATGCCTATGATTTGACTACAGCTTTGCAAGCATTTGGAAGCACCAGACCGGCTGCAATTGAAATTGTTTATAAGCAGAATTCAAATTCTGTAAAACTGGATGATACCGGTACAACAGAAAAGAGTTACGCATTATCTTTAATGGAAAACAATTGAATTACAAAAGTTTATTTCATACCGCACTTTTACTGATTTCCTCTCCGGCTCGTGCCTGGGAGGAAATTCGTTTGGAAGAGGATAGGCGAAAGGTGTTTACTGCCTTTGTCTATCCTATGATTGGTTTATGCGGTCTTTCCGTCTTCATAGGCTCGTTGCTGTTGAAGGGATGGGGAGGTCCCGAAAGTTTTCAATATGCCATGACGCAATGCTGTGCGGTGGCAGTGTCGTTGTTTGGCGGTTATTTTCTGGCTGCTTACCTCATCAATGCCTTGCGTGTCCATATGTTGATGCAGGAGGACGACATTAACCTGACACGTCAGTTTGCCGGTTATGCCATGGTGGTGCCTTTTGTGCTTCAGATCATCATCGGTGTGTTACCCGATTTCAACATCATTGCCATGTTACTGCAATTCTACATCGCGTACGTGGTGTGGGAAGGTAGCCGAAGTCTGATGGAAGTGGAAGAGAAAGATCGGTTGCGCTTTACGATAGTAGCATCCATCTTGCTTATTCTTTGTCCGGCGGTCATTCAGATGCTGTTTAACAAACTGACGGTGCTGTTGAACTGATCGTTTTTTATTCGTTCTGATCTATTGTAGAAAAATGAAACAAGCTCCTATCAATATCAAAAACAAGCGTGCCACGTTCGATTACGAACTGATAGATACCTATACGGCAGGTATCGTGCTGACTGGTACTGAAATCAAGTCGATCCGGATGGGAAAGGCCAGTCTGGTGGATACTTTCTGTTACTTCTCCAACGGCGAACTGTGGGTAAAGAACATGCATATAGCCGAATATTTCTACGGCTCGTACAACAATCATTCGGCACGTAGGGAGCGGAAATTGTTGCTCAACCGTAAGGAACTGGACAAATTGCAGCGAGGTTCGAAGGATCCCGGCTTTACCATCGTTCCCGTACGAATGTTCATTAATGAGAAAGGATTGGCTAAGGTTGTGGTAGCATTGGCTAAAGGTAAGAAGCAATACGACAAGCGTGAGTCGCTCCGCGAAAAGGATGACAAACGTGACATGGCGCGAATGTTTAAACGATAAGTTCAGTTGACGAGTGAAAAGCCTACAAGCTATAAGGTCTCGTGGTCTCGTTAACTTGTCAAGTCGTCAACTCAAAAACTCAAAAACTTAAAAACTCAAGAACCATGACTTTGCAAGAGCTGGTGAACAGACGCATCCTGATTCTGGACGGCGCCATGGGCACCATGATACAACAATACAACTTAACAGAAGACGATTTTAGGGGAGAACGTTTTGCCGACCTTCCCGGACTGATGAAAGGCAACAACGACTTGTTGTGTCTGACACGTCCCGATGTGATTCAGGATATTCACCGCAAATACCTGGCAGCCGGTGCCGATATTATCGAAACCAATACCTTCAATTCTACCCGCATCAGCATGGCCGATTATCACACGCAGCATCTGGTTGACGAAATCAATCGCGCAGCGGTGAAACTGGCGCGTGCACTGTCTGACGAATTTACAGCGCTGACACCCGAAAAGCCCCGTTTCGTAGCAGGATCGGTAGGTCCTACCAACAAGACTTGCTCAATGAGTCCAGATGTGAACAATCCGGCTTTTCGTTCGCTGACGTTTGACGAATTGGCCGCAGCATATACGGAGCAAATGACAGCTTTGTTGGAGAGTGGCGTGGACGCTCTGCTGATTGAGACCATTTTCGATACACTGAATGCGAAAGCTGCCCTTTTTGCAGCCCGACAGTCGATGGAGGCAACAGGTATTTCTGTGCCATTGATGCTTTCCGTCACTGTATCCGATACGGGGGGGCGTACCCTGTCCGGTCAAACGTTGGATGCCTTTCTCGCTTCGGTACAACATGCTGATATATTTTCGGTAGGCCTGAATTGCTCGTTTGGAGCACGTCAGCTGAAACCTTTTCTGGAGCAGCTTGCCGCACGCGCACCTTATTATATTAGTGCTTATCCCAATGCTGGGCTGCCAAATAGTTTGGGCAAGTACGACCAGTCGCCCGATGACATGGCTGGTGAGATTCAGGAATACATTGACGAAGGACTAGTGAATATCGTAGGTGGTTGCTGTGGTACGACCGATGCTTACATTGCTCGTTTTGCCGGATTGGTATCCGGTGCGCGCCCTCATGTGCCGGCTCAGCGTCCGCAGCATTTGTGGCTTTCGGGGTTAGAACTGCTCGAAGTGAAGCCCGAGAATAATTTCGTCAATGTAGGCGAGCGTTGCAACGTAGCAGGTTCGCGCAAGTTCCTTCGACTGATCAATGAAAAGAAGTACGAGGAAGCTCTCAGCATAGCCCGTCGTCAGGTAGAAGACGGTGCACAGGTGATCGACATTAACATGGACGACGGCCTTCTTGATGCCGAACATGAAATGACGGTCTTTTTGAATCTGATAGCTTCCGAACCCGATATTGCCCGTGTGCCGGTAATGATCGACTCATCGAAGTGGGATGTGATTCTGGCCGGACTGAAATGTCTGCAAGGAAAATCGATCGTCAACTCTATTTCCTTGAAAGAGGGGGAGGAAAAGTTTCTGGAACATGCCCGTACCATCCGTCGTTATGGAGCGGCTGTGGTGGTGATGGCATTTGACGAACAGGGACAGGCTGATACATTTGAACGGAAAATAGCCGTGTGCGATAGGGCATACCGTTTGCTGGTCGATAAGGCAGGTTTTGATCCGCACGACATCATTTTTGATCCTAATGTGCTGGCAGTGGCTACAGGAATGGAGGAACACAACAACTATGCTGTTGACTTTATCCGGGCAGCAGGATGGATCCGCAAGAACCTGCCCGGCGCACACGTCAGTGGTGGAGTCAGCAATCTTTCTTTCTCGTTTAGGGGAAACAATTATATCCGCGAGGCGATGCATGCCGTGTTCCTGTATCATGCCATTCGTGAGGGAATGGACATGGGAATTGTTAATCCGGCTACTTCTGTACTCTATACCGACATACCGGCCGATATACTGGAGCGTATCGAAGACGTTGTATTGAACCGTCGCCCTGACGCTGCCGAGCGGCTGATTGAGACAGCCGAGCGTTTGAAGGCTGAGGCTGATGCAGCCAGGAATGCCGGTGTTGCGGGGCAGTCGATCACGCATTCGCAACAGTCCTGGCGCGAAGGAACCACGGTAGAAGAGCGCTTGAAGTATGCTTTGACCAAAGGAATAGGGGATTATTTGGAAGAGGACTTGGCAGAAGCCTTGCAGAAATATCCTAAAGCCGTGGACATTATCGAAGGTCCGCTGATGGCAGGCATGAATCATGTCGGCGATCTGTTTGGAGCCGGCAAGATGTTTTTACCCCAGGTAGTGAAGACAGCCCGTACCATGAAGAAGGCAGTTGCCATACTGCAACCTGTCATCGAGTCGGAAAAGCAGGAAGGAACAGGTTCGGCAGGAAAGGTCTTGCTTGCCACAGTGAAGGGGGATGTGCACGACATCGGGAAGAATATCGTTTCGGTAGTCATGGCTTGCAACGGTTACGAGATTGTGGACTTGGGAGTGATGGTACCTGCCGAAATCATTGTTCAGCGTGCCGTGGAAGAGAAAGTTGATATGATTGGTTTGAGTGGGCTTATTACGCCTTCTTTGGAAGAAATGGCTCATGTGGCTGCCGAACTGGAGAAGGCCGGCCTTGATATTCCACTGATGATTGGTGGTGCTACTACTTCGCAGCTGCATACGGCTTTGAAGATAGCGCCGGTCTATCATGCTCCGGTTGTCTATCTGAAGGATGCTTCACAGAATGCTACTGTGGCTGCCCGTCTGATGAATGCGGAAGCCCGTCGTGAATTGAAGGAAGAGTTGGATGAGACTTACCGTCGGTTGCGCGAGAAGAATGGGGAACGGCAGGTGAAAACCGTTTCACTGGAAGAGGCACGTGCCAACAGACTGAAACTGTTTTAAGCCTTTCCTTCGATAAAAGATGAATAGTAAGTATTCTTGTATGACTTTTACTGCTTTTTTCTAACTCTTTTTGAGGGAATGCTTACTTTATTTTCTTTTTGTACTGTTCGTATCGGGAGGTTACTTCGCGGACGAAGTTGTAAGTCTCGATGCCCCGGAAGTAGCCATTCTTGCAGACAGGGTCGGTGAAATATTCTTCGTTGCTTTTCAGTAGAATGTATTCTTCTACGTTGTCTTGCCAGACATACTTGTTTTTTCCATATTTTTCGGCCAGTGCCATGGCATCGAGTACGTGTCCGATTCCTGAGTTGTAAGAAGCGAGTACGAATTGTGTCCGTTCTTCCTTAGGAACGTCGGCAAAGCTTTGAGCAGTGGCTGCAATATACTTCACGGCAGCTTTGATACTTTCTTCCGGGTTCTGCTCTTTGCCTGGAGGTACCCCCATGGCGCGTGCGGTGGCCGGCATCAGTTGCATCAAACCTTTGGCACCTGCCCACGATACGGCGGTGGTGTCGAAGTTTGACTCCGTATAGGCTAAGGAAGCCAACAGTCGCCAGTCCCAGTCTATCTCAGGGGCATATTTTTTGAACAGTTGGTCGTAATGTGATATTTTGCCTTCACGCAATGACAGAATCGGTGAATGAGGTATGGATTTGCTGATTTCGAAATAGCGTTTCATGCTGACGGTGTAGGCGGGCGAGGTCATGTTCTCTTTGTGCCACTGGTTGGCAGCGGCAGCCAATTGAACAGAATTTTTGCGTACGGCCCACGACGATCGTTGGTCGAAACTGACGGATAGCTGGATGTTCAGGTTGGGGTAGTAGGTTTTGTTCAGTCGTGCTACATCGTTGTCGGCAATGGTGAAGGGTATTTTGCCTTGAGCAACTTGGGTAATCAGGTCTTCCATTGTGATGCTGTCGTTGGTCACTTTATGGATAAGTATTCCTCCACCCAGTTCCTTGTCGAGATTGACCAGTCGGTCGTAATGTTTTCCGGGTTTGACATATATATCTTTGCCTATCAGTTCGGTAACATCTTTCAGCGGATGTTCATTACCGTTGGTTCGTTGTACGACGACTTGATGAGTGATGATTTCCTCTCCACAGTAGGTTACGCTGTCTTTCCATTCTTTCGTGATAGGCAGGTTGTAAGCAATGAGGTCGCCTTCTCCGGCAAGCAGCTTTCTGATCAGGTCATGAGTGTTTCGGGCTACTTTTATTTTCAGTTTGACCCCCAGACTTTTTGCAAACTGTTCGCTAAGTTCGTACTGAAATCCCATGTCCTGTCCGCGGTAGTTGAAGTAGGAAGTGGAACTGTATAAGGTCAGTACCACCAGTTCTCCGCTGTCTTTTATTTGTTGCAGATCATTTTTATCTGTGTTGTCTGATGAAGTACGGTTCCCTCTGCAACTCCACAGCAGGGTAAGCAGCAGAAAAAACAGGCAGATGCCGACGGGCCACGGTGTGTGTTTCGGTATCGTCATGAGGGGTTAGTCTTTCAGGTGTTTTTTAATGTACATTGTCAGAATGTCGATAGCTACTTGGTTGCTGCCTCCTTCGGGAACAATAAGGTCGGCATATCGTTTGCAGGGCTCTATGAATTGCTGGTGCATGGGTTTCAGAATGCGTGTATATCGTTCCATAACGGCTTCTGCTGTTCTCCCTCTCTCTACGACGTCGCGTTGGATAACCCGTATAAGCCGTTCGTCGGGGTCGGCATCTACAAAGACTTTCAGATCCATCATATTACGCAGTTTTTTGTCGCATAGGGCCAGGATGCCTTCAATGATGATGACGTGGCGTGGCTCGATGTGGATGGTTTCCGGCTGACGGGTGCAGGTCAGGTACGAATAAGTAGGCTGTTCGATGCTTTTCCCCTCGCGCAGCATGGCTACATGTTTGGATAAGAGAGCCCAGTCGAATGCATCAGGGTGGTCAAAATTGATATTTTGACGTTCTTCGACTGGCACGTGACTGCTGTCTTTGTAGTAAGAGTCTTGGGGGAGCAGTACAACTTCGCCGGTTGGCAGGCTTTCGATGATTTTACGTACGACGGTGGTCTTTCCCGACCCGGTTCCGCCAGCAATTCCTATTATTAACATCCGTTTACATGTATATTTGAAACAAAACAAGTATTTTTGCAGTTGCTGATAGCAGCCGCTTCGGCTGACAAATATACGTAAAAACATTAAAATAACAAAGTTATGGTCAAGCACATAGTATTATTTAAGTTGAAAGATGAGGCTTCGGCTGCCGAAAAGTTAGAAGCAATGAATAATTTTAAAGAAGCAATCGAGGCACTTCCCGCTAAAATACCGACCATCCGAAAGATTGAAGTCGGACTGAATATGAACCCGGCTGAGACATGGAGTATCGCTTTATACAGTGAGTTTGATACATTAGACGATGTGAAATCGTATGCTGTCCATCCCGACCACGTAGCTGCCGGAAAACTTATTGCTCACGTGAAGGAAAGTCGTGCTTGTGTGGACTATGAGATTTGATGGAATCCAGTAACCAATTTATTGAAATATAACCGATGAAGAAAAGTTTGTTTTCGGTTCTGCTGTTGCTTTTAGCCGTGATGACCCAGGCACAGATTCAGGAACCGGTGAAATTTAAGGCTGAATTGAAGAATGTGTCGGCCGATGAAGTAGAAGTTGTTTTTTCTGCAACTATTGATAACGGGTGGCATGTGTATTCGACGGATTTAGGAGACGGAGGTCCCATTTCGGCTACATTCAATACGGAGAAATTATCTGGTGCGGCGGTGGACGGTAAGCTGAAGCCGGTGGGTAAGGAAATCTCTACTTATGACCAGATGTTCGAAATGAAAGTGCGTTATTTTGAGCATAGCGTTCAGTTTGTTCAGAAGTTGAAACTGACGGGAGGCGAATATCATATCGAAGGCTTTTTGGAATATGGGGCTTGCAACGACGAGAATTGCCTTCCACCTACGCAAGTGCCTTTCCGCTTCTCGGGTAAGGCTGCCGGAAAGGCTGCTGATGCAGAAAAGACAGAGGTTACTGAAGTGGCTTCTACAGAACAAGCATCCAATGTAGAGACGACGGATGGGGCAGTCACGGCCGATTCTGTAACCACAGTTGCAGAAGTAAAAGACGAGGCGGCCGATCTTTGGAAACCGGTGATCGACGAATTGAAGGCAATGGGTGAAACTTCTTCCTCTCAGGAGGATATGTCATGGATATATGTGTTTATTACCGGCTTTGTAGGAGGTCTGTTGGCTTTGTTCACTCCGTGTGTGTGGCCTATCATACCTATGACGGTAAGTTTTTTCCTGAAACGTAATAAGGATAAGAAGAAGGGCATCCGTGATGCATGGACATACGGTGCTTCTATCGTTGTGATTTATGTTGCGCTGGGATTGATTATTACCGGTATTTTCGGAGCCAATGCACTGAATGCTCTTTCTACGAATGCCATTTTCAATATATTCTTCTGTTTGATGCTGGTGGTATTTGCCGCTTCATTCTTTGGTGCTTTCGAAATCACGCTTCCTTCCAAGTGGAGCAATGCCGTTGACAGCAAGGCCGAGAAGACAACAGGCTTATTAAGCATATTCCTGATGGCTTTCACCTTGTCATTGGTTTCATTCTCTTGTACGGGTCCTATTATTGGTTTCCTCTTGGTCGAAGTTTCTACCACGGGCAGTGTGATAGCTCCCGCTATCGGTATGTTGGGCTTTGCCATTGCCTTGGCATTGCCTTTTACGCTGTTTGCCCTGTTCCCCTCGTGGCTGAAGTCCATGCCTAAATCGGGTGGCTGGATGAATGTCATTAAAGTGACATTAGGTTTTCTCGAGCTAGCTTTTGCTTTGAAGTTCTTGTCGGTGGCCGACTTGGCATACGGCTGGCGCATTTTGGATCGTGAGACATTCCTGGCCTTATGGATTGTGCTTTTTGCCCTGCTTGGTTTCTATCTGTTGGGCAAGATCAAGTTCCCGCACGATGACGATAATACCAAAGTCAGCGTACCTCGTTTCTTCCTGGCTTTGGCTTCGCTGGCGTTTGCAGTTTATATGGTTCCCGGCTTGTGGGGTGCGCCGTTGAAGGCTGTCAGTGCCTTTGCTCCGCCGATGAAGACTCAGGACTTTAACTTATATAATAATGAAGTGCATGTCCAGTTTATGGATTATGATTTGGGTATGGAGTATGCACGTCGTCAGGGGAAACCGGTAATGCTTGACTTCACGGGTTATGGTTGTGTCAACTGTCGCAAGATGGAGTTGGCTGTATGGACCGATCAGAAAGTCAGTGATATAATCCGTAACGATTATGTGCTCATTACGCTGTATGTGGATGACAAGACACCGCTTCCTCAGCCGCAGAAGATAGTCGAAAACGGTACGGAACGCACGCTGCGTACGGTGGGTGACAAGTGGAGCTATCTGCAACGTGTGAAGTTTGGTGCCAATGCACAGCCGTTCTACGTATTGATAGACAACGAAGGCAAGCCACTGAACAAGTCGTATTCGTATGACGAGGATGTTCCTAAGTATGTAGAATTCTTGCAGAAGGGATTGGAGAATTATAAAACAGTGAAACAATAAAAACAATAACACAGAGAATATATGGGAGGATTTTTGGGGACAGTTGCCAAGGCAAGTTGTGTGACCGATTTATTCTACGGAACCGACTACAATTCACATCTTGGTACTAAACGTGGCGGTATGGCTACGTTCGATTCGGAACAGAAGGTGTTCGCACGTTCTATTCATAATTTGGAGAGCACTTATTTCCGGACGAAGTTTGAAGACGAACTGGATAAGTTTAAAGGAAATTCAGGCATAGGAATTATCAGTGATACCGATCCGCAGCCCATTATATTGAATTCTCATTTGGGACGTTTTGCCATTGTTACCGTTGCCAAGATAGCTAATATAGATGAGTTGGAAGCCGAACTGTTGGACCATAACATGCACTTTGCAGAGTTGAGTTCCGGTCAGACCAATCAGACGGAATTAGTGGCTTTGTTGATCATTCAGGGCAAGAATTTTGTGGATGGCATCGAGAATGTATATCGTCGGGTCAAAGGTTCTTGTTCCATGTTGTTGCTTACCGAAGACGGCATTATTGCCGCACGCGACAAGTGGGGACGTACTCCCATCGTCATTGGCCGGAAGGAAGGTGCTTATGCCGCTACCAGCGAGTCGAGCAGTTTTCCGAATCTGGATTATGAAATAGACCGTTATTTAGGCCCGGGTGAAATCGTCCGTCTGCATGCCGACGGCGTAGAACAATTGCGCAAACCGGAAGAGAAAATGCAGATCTGTTCGTTCTTGTGGGTATATTATGGTTTCCCGACTTCCTGTTACGAAGGGGTCAATGTGGAAGAGGTGCGTTTTACAAGTGGTTTGAAGATGGGACAGACCGATGCTTCCAAGGTAGATTGTGTCTGTGGCATCCCCGATTCGGGGGTCGGCATGGCATTAGGATATGCCGAAGGCAAGGGAGTACCTTATCATCGTGCCATTTCGAAATATACGCCGACTTGGCCGCGCAGTTTTACTCCCAGCAAGCAGGAAATGCGTAATCTTGTTGCCAAGATGAAACTGATTCCCAACCGAGCCATGTTGCAGGGCAAACGTATGTTGTTTTGCGACGACTCTATTGTGCGCGGCACCCAGTTGCGTGACAATGTGAAGGTTCTTTTCGATTGCGGTGCCAAGGAAGTGCATATCCGCATTGCTTGTCCGCCCCTTATCTATGCTTGTCCTTTCATTGGTTTCACGGCATCGAAGAGCCCGCTCGAACTGATTACGCGTCGCATCATTAAGGAGTTGGAAGGCGATGAGAACAAGAATCTCGACAAATATGCAACCACCGGTTCGCCCGAGTACGAAAAGATGGTTGAGATTATCCGTGAGCGTTTTGGCCTGACATCGTTGAAGTTCAATACACTGGAGACACTGGTCGAGTCTATCGGTCTGCCCAAGTGTAAGTTGTGCACGCACTGTTTCGATGGAAGCAGCTGCTTCTAAATGTAGTATTATTCATGGTTAAGTTCTTGAGTTTATGAGTTGAACTTTATGGATTGGCTTACCAACTTGAAAACTCAAGAACTTACAAACTAATTATCCCCTTAATCATATGTCTTTAGTAGAGCGTTTTTTGAAGTATGTAAGTTTCGATACTCAGTCAAGCGAGGAGACGGGACTTACCCCAAGTACTCCGGGGCAGATGGTATTTGCCGAGTACTTGAAGAGTGAATTGGAATCCCTGGGATTAGAAGAAATCTCATTGGACGAGAACGGTTATCTGTTTGCTACGCTGCCTGCCAATGTTGACAAGCAGTTGCCGGTTGTAGGTTTCATTGCCCACATGGATACCAGCCCCGACATGAGTGGAAAGGATGTAAAACCACGTACGGTGACCAATTACGACGGGACGGACATTGTGCTTTGTGCCGAGGAAAACATTGTCCTTTCTCCTTCACGTTTTCCCGAACTGCTCGACCATAAGGGTGAGGACCTGATTGTGACCGATGGAAAGACGTTGCTGGGTGCTGACGATAAGGCCGGCATTGCCGAAATTGTTTCGGCTATCGTTTATTTGCAGCAACATCCCGAAATCAAGCATGGCAAGATTCGTGTCGGATTCAACCCCGACGAAGAAATCGGATTGGGTGCACACAAGTTCGATGTAGAAAAGTTCGGATGCGACTGGGCTTACACCATGGACGGAGGTGAAGTGGGTGAATTGGAGTTCGAGAACTTCAATGCTGCTTCAGCTAAAATCATTTTCAAGGGTCGTAACGTACATCCGGGCTATGCCAAGGACAAAATGTTGAATTCACTTCGCGTGGCCAACCGTTTCATTTCCTTGCTTCCCGAAAACGAGGCACCCGAGCATACGGAAGGCTATGAGGGCTTCTACCACCTGATAGGTATGAATGGCGAGGTAGAGCAGACAACTGTATCTTACATCATTCGCGATCACAACCGCGCCCGGTTCGAGCTGCGCAAGCAACGCATGGAGCGTCTGGTTACCTTTATCAATGCCGAATATGGCGAGGGTACCGCTACCCTTGAACTGCACGACCAGTATTACAACATGCGTGAGAAGATTGAACCTGTCATGCACGTCATCGACATTGCTTTCGAGGCCATGAAGGCTGCCGGAGTCGAACCGCGTGTGAAAGCCATTCGTGGCGGTACGGACGGAGCACAGCTTTCGTTCAAGGGGCTGCCTTGTCCGAACATCTTCGCCGGCGGGCTGAATTTCCATGGGCGTTTTGAGTTTGTTCCCATCCAAAGCATGGAGAAGGCTATGAACGTCATCGTGAAGATTGCAGAAATCGTGGCAAAATAAACAGTCGGATACTTAACTTTTTTACATATTATGAAAACAACTCCATTTACCGAAAAACATATCTCGCTGGGTGCCAAGATGCACGAGTTTGCGGGATATAACATGCCGATCGAATACTCCGGTATTATTGACGAACATCTTACGGTTTGCCAGGGCGTAGGCGTATTCGATGTTTCTCATATGGGCGAGTTCTGGGTGAAAGGTCCTCAGGCTCTTGCTTTCTTGCAGAAGGTGACGTCGAACAACGTAGCCGCCTTGACGCCCGTTACGGCCGATGCTCCGGGCAAGGTGCAATACAGCTGCTTCCCCAACGAGGATGGTGGTATTGTCGATGACTTGCTTGTCTATCAGTACGAACCCGAAAAGTATCTGCTGGTAGTAAATGCGTCCAACATCGAGAAAGACTGGAACTGGTGTGTGAGCCACAATACCGAAGGTGCCGAGTTGGAGAATGCTTCCGACCGCATGGCTCAGTTGGCCGTACAGGGACCGAAAGCCATCCTGGCTTTGCAGAAGCTGACTCCGATTGACCTCTCGGCCATACCTTATTATCATTTCACCCACGGCGAGTTTGCCGGTGTGAAGGATGTCATCATTTCCAATACCGGTTATACCGGTGCAGGCGGATTCGAGCTTTATTTCTATCCGGAAGATGCTATGAAGATATGGGATGCAGTCTTCGAGGCAGGAGCCGAATTCGGCATCAAGCCTATTGGGTTGGGTGCGCGCGATACGTTGCGTCTCGAGATGGGATTCTGTCTGTATGGCAACGATTTGGATGACACGACTTCGCCCATCGAAGCCGGTTTGGGATGGATTACCAAGTTTGTGGATGGGAAGAACTTCATCAACCGCGCCATGCTCGAACGCCAGAAGCAGGAAGGAACCGTGCGTAAGCTGGTAGGTTTTGAAATGGTGGACCGTGGTATCCCCCGTCATGGCTACGGCCTTTTCAGTGCCGAGGGTGAGGCGATTGGTACGGTTACTTCGGGCACCATGTCGCCAACCCGTAAGATTGGTATCGGTATGGGGTACGTCAAGCCGGAATACAGCAAACCGGGTACAGAAATCTGTATCGATATGCGTGGCCGTAAGCTGAAGGCCGTGGTGGTGCGTCCGCCTTTCCGCAAATAAGTTTGTTTCTCAGAAGAACAATGGATAAAGTAAGGGTATCCTGTCGGGGCAGTAGTCATGCTGTTTCCGGCAGGATATTTTTTGCTTTTATAAACGACTGAAAATCAGTGCGCATTTTTAGCTGTTGAGAGACACAAGTGTGGCTCGCGAGCGACACTTGCACGGCTCGCGAGCAACACAAGTGCGGCTCACGGCCCATGCAAGTATAATTCGTCTGTCAGGCTTGCATGCAGATAGCGATGCACAAATCTACTATGAAATTTGGTTAAAAAACCTATAGTTCCTATCTTTGCAACCCTAATTCTAATTCATTCACTATTTATGGCTTTCACAAATAATGTTATGATTGTTCGCCACAAACTGTTGGCGAAACTTGTTGATCTTTGGAATCAGAATCGTTTGATCGAAGAAATCGATCGTCTCCCCATCGAGTTAAGTCCACGTCGCGCCCGTCCGTTGGGACGCTGTTGCATTCATAAGGAGCGTGCGGTGTATAAATATAAGATGTTTCCTTTGCTGGGCTTCGATATGTCGGACGAGAAGGACGAACTGACTCCACTCTCCGAATATGCCCGTCAGGCATTGGAGAAACGTCGCGAGTTGAAGGAAAACATTCTCTGCGTCATCGATGAGGCTTGTTCTTCCTGCGTGCAGGTAAACTACGAGATTACGAACCTTTGCCGTGGATGTGTGGCCCGCAGTTGCTACATGAATTGTCCGAAAGACGCCATTCGTTTCAAGAAAAACGGGCAGGCCATGATCGACCACGATACGTGTATCAGTTGTGGCAAATGTCATCAGAACTGTCCTTACCATGCCATTGTTTATATTCCCGTGCCATGTGAAGAGGCCTGTCCGGTGAAAGCGATCAGCAAGAACGAGGACAATGTGGAACATATCGACGAATCGAAGTGCATCTATTGCGGAAAGTGCCTCAATGCCTGTCCGTTTGGTGCCATATTCGAGGTTTCGCAGGTATTCGACATTTTGAAAGCCATCCGTGAAGGAGAGCAGGTAGTGGCTATTCCCGCCCCCTCTGTTTTGGGACAGTTCAATTCGAGCATCGAAGAAGTTTACGGTGCGTTGCGTAAAGTCGGTTTTGCCGATGTGATCGAAGTCGCTCAGGGGGCCATGGATACCGTAAGCCACGAAGCTGCCGAACTGAAAGAGAAGTTGGAGGAAGGACAGGCGTTTATGACGACTTCCTGCTGTCCGTCTTATATAGAAATGGTGGAGAAGCACGTGCCCGAACTGAAGAAATACGTTTCTACAACCGGTTCGCCCATGTATTATGCTGCCCGCATAGCCAAGCAGCGTTATCCCGAAGCCAAGATCGTGTTCATCGGCCCGTGCGTGGCCAAGCGCAAGGAAGCCCGTCGTGACGAGTGTGTGGACTATGTGATGACATTCGAGGAGATTGCTTCCGTATTCGAGGGATTCCACATCGACCTGAAACAGACTCCGGCATACGCCGTCAGCTATACCTCGGTACGCGAGGCGCACGGCTTCGCACAGGCCGGAGGGGTGGCTGGAGCCATCAAGGCCTATTTGGGCAAGGAAGCCGAAGGCATTCCTATGATACAGGTATCCGACTTGAACAAGAAGAACATCGGACTGCTGCGTGCTGCTGCTAAGACCGGCAAGGTGCAGGGACGTTTCATCGAGGTGATGGCATGCGAAGGCGGTTGCATTTCAGGTCCGAGCGCTCACAACGACTTTATGGCGGGACGCCGTCAGCTCAATCAGGAGCTGTTGAAACGTCGCGAGTCGTACGAGAACAGAGACAAAGAATGAGGCAATGACTTCACTGAACAGGTTGAAGGAATATATAGACTGTCTGGCGGACGGCGATGAGTCATTGCCGTCCGAAGCTTTGCGCTGTCTGTTGCTGACGACCGACGCAGATGCGGCAACGTATCTGACGGAACGGGCCAGGCAGGTGGCGCAAAGTCATTTCGGTACGTCTGTCTATGTCCGTGGACTGATTGAGGTCAGTAATCACTGCCGTAACAACTGCTATTATTGTGGCATCCGCAAGGGCAATCGGGAAGTATCGCGCTATCGGTTGGGTAAAGATGACATTTTGGAGTGTTGCCGTCATGGTTATTCGTTAGGATTTCGTACCTTTGTGTTGCAAGGTGGAGAAGATCCGCTTCAGACAGACGACTTTGTGGAAGAAGTGGTTTCGGCTATCCGTTCCCTTTATCCCGACTGTGCCATTACGCTGTCATTAGGCGAGAAGTCGCGACAGGCGTATGAACGTTTCTTTCGGGCAGGAGCCAACCGTTATCTGCTTCGGCACGAAACCTATCACGAAGCGCATTACCGACAGTTGCATCCCGATGAGATGTCGCGCGACAACCGTCTGCGCTGTTTGCGCGACTTGAAGTCGATTGGTTATCAGACGGGTACGGGCATCATGGTGGGCAGTCCCGGACAGACGCCCGACGATATCATTGCCGATTTGCTTTTCATGCGCCGGTTGGCTCCGCAGATGATTGGCATCGGTCCTTTTGTGCCTCATCATGCTACTCCTTTTGCTCGTGAAAGGGCCGGAAGCGTAGAGCTGACGTTGCGTCTGTTGTCCATTCTGCGGTTGATGCATCCCCGTGCGCTGATACCGGCTACTACCGCTCTGGCAACCTTGTCGCCCGAGGGTCGGAACCGTGGCATACTGGCCGGAGCCAATGTCGTGATGCCCAATCTGTCTCCGCTGTCAGTTCGGCGGAAGTACGAACTTTATAACGATAAGGCAGCTTTGGGAGCCGAGTCGGCCGAAGGCTTGCAAGCTCTTCAGAAGGAATTGGACCTCATTGGTTACCACATAGATTACGGAAGAGGAGACTATGTTTAATAAAAGAATATTTTTAAGTTTCGCAAGTGCTCAACTTATTAGTTGACAAGGCTTCAGTCAACAAGTTTACAAGGTTGGGATGCCCTGTTTGATAAAGTGCCGCTTGAGACGGCTTGTTACAAACTCCTTGTCAACTCGTCAACTTGTTACTCGTCAACTGCAACTTGAGCTTGCGAAAGTTGAGGAATTTAGGAAGAAATATAAAATAATGGCTTATAATCCGAAATCGTCCATAGCGACGGAGTTTATCGATCACGAAGAAATATTAGATACGCTGGAGTACGCCCGCCAGCATAAGGACGACCGTGCCCTGATCAGTTCGCTGATAGAAAAGGCGCGCGAGTGTCGTGGCCTTTCGCATCGCGAGGCTGCCGTACTGTTAGAATGCGATCAACCCGACCTGACGGAAGAACTTTTCCGTCTGGCCAAGGAAATCAAGCAACGCTTCTATGGCAACCGCATTGTCATGTTTGCCCCGCTTTACCTTTCCAATTATTGCGTCAACAGCTGTGTCTATTGCCCTTATCACGTGAAGAATAAGACCATTGCCCGCAAAAAGCTTACGCAGGAAGAAATACGCCGCGAAGTGATAGCCTTGCAGGACATGGGACACAAGCGTCTGGCACTCGAAGCCGGCGAAGATCCTTTGCACAATCCGATCGAATATATTCTGGAGTCGATACAGACTATTTACAGCATTCATCACAAGAACGGTGCCATTCGTCGGGTGAATGTAAACATTGCCGCCACAACGGTCGAGAATTACCGCAAACTGAAGGAGGCGGGCATCGGTACGTATATTCTCTTTCAGGAGACCTATCATAAGGAAAATTACGAAAAACTCCATCCACGGGGGCCGAAAAGCAATTATGCCTATCATACGGAAGCCATGGACCGCGCCATGCAGGGCGGCATCGATGATGTCGGTTTAGGTGTTCTTTTCGGTTTGAATACATACCGTTACGATTTTGTCGGTTTGCTGATGCACGCCGAACACTTGGAGGCTACCTTCGGTGTAGGACCTCATACCATAAGCGTTCCCCGTATCTGTTCGGCCGACGACATTGATGCCAGCACCTTCGAGAATGCCATTTCCGACGAGACTTTCCAGAAGATTGTAGCCGTGATTCGTGTCAGTGTGCCTTATACGGGAATGATTATTTCGACGCGCGAGTCGCAGAAGTCGCGCGAGAAGGTGCTCGACATTGGCATCTCACAGATCAGTGGTGGTTCGCGCACCAGTGTGGGAGGTTATGCCTCACCCGAACTGCCGGAAGAAAATTCCGCCCAGTTCGATGTAAGCGACACCCGGACATTGGACGAAGTGGTCAACTGGTTGCTGCGTTTGGGATACATTCCGAGTTTCTGTACGGCCTGTTATCGTGCCGGACGTACCGGAGACCGGTTCATGTCGTTGGTAAAGACCGGCCAGATAGCCAATTGCTGCCTGCCGAATGCCCTGATCACGCTGCAGGAATACCTGGAAGATTATGCATCGGACGCAACGCGTGAACTGGGCAGGCAGATGATCAGACAGGAGATGCAGCATGTGCCGAATGCTGCTATCCGTACGCGGGCTTCCGAGTATTTGGAGCAGATTGTAAAAGGAGAGCGGGATTTCCGCTTTTAAAGCAGGTGTGATAATCTAAAACAAAGGAAGCTGTCGGTTATGAAAGGATTAAGGTTATTTATTTTCTTGGTTTGTCTGAGCTTGGTCGGTTCGGTCTATGCGGATGAACCGGATCGTTTCTTCAACCGGTATAACTTTCATTTCATTACCGAACGTGTCGGACTTCCTCATTGTTTCGTAACCGATATCATACAGGATACTGACGGATACATTTGGACGGCTACTCATAACGGCATTGGTCGGTATGACGGTTATCAGTTCTTGAACTACAATACCCAGACGTCTCCCATACGTCTGAAGAACGATTTCGTACAGAAGTTGTGCGAAGATCGTTTCAAACGTTTGTGGGTGGCAACCGAAGGAGGGTTGGATCTGATCGACCTGAATACGTATTCATCGGTGCCGTTGCCTTTCCCGACCGACACCTTGATGAACACCCTTCAAAGCAGCTTTATCCATACCATTTACAAGGACAAGAAAGAGAACCTGTGGATTGCGTGCGACAATGATTTATGGTACCTTCGTTTGGACAGTGACGGGAAGGTATGCGAGTATCAGGTATTGAAGTCGCAGGCTACTTCCCCCATTCATGCTGTGGTTGATATGGGCACCTATGTGTGTGCAGGCATTGACAATAAGGTTTGTGTGATTCGGAAAGCCGGAGGGCATTCCTTGAAAGCGGTTCCGCTGTCCGACAGTCTCGTACCATTCAGTGAAGACTGGCGCATAGCCTGTATGCTGAAAGATGGTGATTACCTTTGGATCGGTTCCAATCGTGGACTGTTCAAATACAATCATACTACGAAGAGCCTGAAACGTTATCGTTATTCTACGCATCGGCCCGGTATGTTGAGTCAGGCTTACATCACCGATATCAAACTGACGGAACGTGGTTATCTGATTGTCTCTACCCTGAACGGAGTAAATGTTTACCATCGCGATACGGATACTTTCTCGTTTATCCGGCAGGGAAGTTCGCACAATGGTTTCAGTATCAACTGCAATGGCATTAACTGCATTTTTACGTCGGGCGAAACCATCTGGTTGGGTACAGAAACCGGAGGTGTAAACCTATTGTCTCCCAAGCGGCTGCAAACCGAGATGTGGACATGTCCTGTTTTGGGAGAAGGGGATGAAAATACGCCGGTCAATACGATCACCGAAGATGCCTCAGGTAATTTGTGGATCGGACTGGTCGAAAAAGGACTGGTGGAGTGGAATCCGGAAACAAAATCTTGTAAGCGTTATCTGTTTTCACCCGGTGATATGACCTCCATCAGCAACAATACGATTAACGGACTTCTGGCCGATGCCAATAATCACTTATGGATTTATACGTGGGGAGTCGGCATTAACGATTTGGATTTGAATCATCCGGACAGGCTATTCAAGCGATATACCCGTGAGGAGTTCCCTTCTTTGCAAGGCGATTTCATCAGCAGTGCCTGTGAAGATACCATTAACCGGGGCATCTGGTTTGGCTCTACACGCGGAACGATGTTCTATGATAGAAATACGGATTCATTTGTCAGGGTACTATTTGACGGGGTTGAAAATGAGTTCGAGTCTATTCACGCCCTTCTGATAGACAGGAAGAAACGTTTATGGGTAGGCTCTTCACAGGGAGTGTTTGTTGTTGATCTGTTTTCGTTTGCAAAGTCCCGTAAGCGCTTCGATTATACTTATTTGCGCTATAAGTTGGACGATCCCGAATCGGGCAAGATTGAAAAGATAAACAGTATTCTGGAAGATCATGAAGGCAATATCTGGTTGGGTGGTAACGGCAGCGGCCTCTACAAGCTGACAGCTGATAAAAACAACCGCTTCAGTTTTACGAATTATACTACGCAGCACGGACTGCCTAACAACACGGTATTGGGAATGACGGAAGACGGAAAAGGTAATTTGTGGATTGTTACGTATGAAGGACTGACGAAGCTCGATCCGCATACCATGGCTTTTATCAGTTATACACAATTCGATGGTTTACCGGCAGCCCAATTCTATTGGAACGGCATTTATTATTCTTCCCGAAACGATTTGCTGTATCTGGTCACTACCAATGGGCTGCTTATCATTCATTCTGAAAACGATTTGTTGTCGTCGGCAGTTCCCCGGGTACGTTTGTCTTCGCTTACAGTAGCCGGAAATGTCGTTTATCCGTCCATGGGGTCTTATTTGGACGAACCGTTGACAACTGCTTCCAAGATTGTTTTGCACGAAAGTGAGAGTCGTTTTTCTATCGGCTTGACGACGTGTAATTATGGTAATAACCGTCGTATCCGTTTTGCTTATCGGCTGAAAGGTTACGAAGATGAATGGAATGAAACGTTGCCGGGCGACTATATGATCAGATATACGGCTTTGCCGGCGGGTAATTATACCTTGCAGGTACGTGCTACCGATGAATACGGACATTGGTCGGATTATGTACGGGAAATCCAGGTGCGCATTATTCCTTATTTTTATAAGACCGGTTGGTTTTATGTGTCCTTGTTGATATTGGGCGTTTTAGGCGCATGGTGGTTCTATCGCCGTAAGACACGCCGGTTCCGCGAGCAACGGATCCAGTTGGAGCAGAAGGTCGAGGAGCGGACACAGAAACTGGCCATTCAGAATAAGCAGCTGGAAGAAATGGCTCGGCACGTCAGGAACGTGACAGAGGAAAAAATCGCTTTTTTCACCAACATCACTCACGAGTTCCGTACTCCTGTTACATTGATTCACGGCCCGATAGAACATGCGTTGAAGGAAGTGACCGACGAGCATGTGAAGGCAGAGTTGCAGATTGCCGAACGAAATTCCAATTATCTGCTTTCGTTGGTCAACGAACTGATGGATTTCAGAAAATTAGATATGGATAAAGTGACTCTGGATAGGAAACCTTGCGAGTTTATAGCGTTGTTGTCCGATTTGCTATTGCCATTCAGGGTGTTTGCCAAAGAGCGGAAGATCGAGTTACGTTTCTATTCACGCATCAGTCATCCGTGGCTGTTGCTCGATGCCGCTTACATGCGCAAGGCCATGGTGAATCTGATTTCGAACGCCATTAAATTTACGCCCGATAGTGGTCGTATCGATGTCTTTGTGGCGTCTGTGTGTGGTAAAGACGGCAATCGGATGCTTTACATTGACGTTTGCGACACCGGGCATGGCATTGTCGAAGGGGATATGGAAAAGATATTCGACCGTTTCTATCAGTCAAAGGAGAGTGTCAAGTATCCCGTGTATGGTCAACAGAGCGGGACAGGTATTGGTCTGTTCCTGTGTAGGAAGATAGTCGAATTGCACGACGGCACCATTTATGCCCGCAACAATCATAGTCACGGAGCTTCCTTCCGCATACTGATGCCTTTGGTTGAGGCTGCTGAAGTACAGAAGTCTTCCAATGAGGAGAATAATTCGGAAAAGGTTGCGGCTGTCAGTGTCGAAACTACGTCT
The DNA here is from genome assembly GCA_905201685.1 of uncultured Bacteroides sp. Classification (GTDB taxonomy): domain Bacteria; phylum Bacteroidota; class Bacteroidia; order Bacteroidales; family Bacteroidaceae; genus Bacteroides. The sequence continues at coordinate 23,631 of CAJKOW010000011.1, forward strand.
GACGCGCAGAAGAAGGAAACTGTCCTAATCGTGGAAGACAACAAGGATATGCGTTCCTATATCCGTATGTTGCTCGAAAAATATTATCATCTGCTGGAAGCGGAAAACGGACAGATAGCCTTGGAAACGGTGCAACATCATCATGTCGATTTGATTGTCAGCGATCTGATGATGCCGGTGATGGACGGTATGGAACTTTCGCGCCGCATCAAGGAGAATCTGGCTACTTCGCATATACCTTTCCTTATGCTGACGGCCATCCGTTCGGAAGCGCAGGAGAAAGAAAGTTACGAGATTGGGGTAGATGAATATTTGTGTAAGCCATTCGATGCCGATGTACTACTGTTACGTATCCGTAACATACTGAACGTGCGCAACAAGTATAAGAAGATGTTTTCGGCCAGCAGCAATGTGGATGATCTCCCTATGAAGGAAGAGTCTCGGGATCAGGTATTCATTGCGCGGGCTTTGGAACTGATGAAAACAAATTATGCCGACTCGGAATACGTGCTCGACAGTTTTGTCCGCGACATGGGCTATAGCAAGACGATGGTCAATAAGAAGATGCAGGCCCTGACGGGACAGCCCATCGGGCAGTTCATGAAAAGCTATCGTCTGAATGTTGCCCATAAGATGATTCAGGAGAGCACGGGCGACTTCAATGTGTCGGAAATAGCTTATGCCGTAGGATTCAACGATCCAAAGTATTTCACGAAGTGTTTCAAGGAATTCTTTGGCTATCTGCCCAGCAGCCTGTTGAAGAAGTAGGCGATTCGGGGCCTACTTTACTATATTCTGCTTAAACTTTTCTATTTTCTCCTCTTTCGATGGTGAAAGTACTTATTTTTGCTGAAAAGAATATCAATCTTAAGTACTATCATGAAAATCAGAACCGTTTTCGTCTTTTTATTTTTGTCAGTGTGGACAGTCTGTCTGTCGGGCAATCCCATCAGTGGCCTGTTGGAAAGAATCGATAAAGGAGCGTCTCGCAAGTTTGCCATCGAATTGCAAAAGGGGGAGAAAGACTTTTTCGAACTGGATCAACGAGGAAACAAGGTGGTTGTGCGTGGCAATAATTATGTGAATATAGCTACAGGCATCAACTGGTACCTGAAGTACTATGCCGGCATCCAGTTGTCGTGGAACGGCATGACTGCCAAGTTGCCCGATGTATTGCCGCCTGTCGGACAGAAGGAACGCCACGAAACAGATTTGTCCCTTCGTTACGACTTTAATTATTGTACTTATTCCTATACCATGGCTTTCTGGGATTGGGAACGCTGGGAAAAGGAGATTGACTGGATGGCCTTGCACGGCATCAACATGCCTTTGGCTGCAGTAGGACAGGAATGTATCTGGTTCAATATGCTTCAGAAGCTTGGTTATACGAAGGAAGAAGTGAACCGCTTCATCGCCGGACCCGCTTTTCTGGCCTGGTGGGCAATGAACAACCTCGAAGGCTGGGGTGGCCCGAATCCCGATTCCTGGTATGTGCAGCAGGAAGCTTTGCAGAAAAAGATATTGAAGCGGATGCGCGAGTACGGCATTCGTCCTGTATTCCCCGGTTATTCGGGCATGGTGCCTCACGATGCCGATGTAAAGTTGGGTCTGAATGTGACCAAGTCCGATCTGTGGAACGGATTTACCCGTCCGGCTTTTCTGCAACCTACCGATGAGCGTTTTGCCGAGATTGCCGATCTGTATTATAGCGAGCAGGAACGTTTGTTCGGAAAAGCCGATTTCTACTCCATGGATCCTTTCCACGAAGTCGAGAATGCTGCTTCTGTCGATTTCGATGCGGCTGGAAAAGCCATTATGGCTGCCATGAAGAAAGTCAATCCAAAGGCTGTATGGGTTGTGCAGGGCTGGACCGAGAATCCGCGTCCGGAAATGATAAAGAATCTGAAGAACGGCGATCTGCTTATTCTGGACCTCTTCAGCGAATGCCGTCCCATGTGGGGGATACCCTCCATCTGGAAGCGCGACAAGGGATACGAACAGCACGACTGGATATTCTGCATGTTGCTGAACTTCGGCGGAAATGTAGGTTTGCACGGGCGTATGGATCAGTTGCTCAACAACTTCTATCTGACTAAGAACAATCCGCTGGCTGCTCATCTGAAGGGTATCGGTCTGACAATGGAGGGAAGCGAGAACAACCCGATGATGTTCGAACTGATGTGTGAGTTACCCTGGCGTCCGGAGAAATTCACCAAAGAAGCATGGCTGAAGGACTATCTGTTTGCCCGTTATGGGGTACGCGACGAGAAGATCGAACAGGCATGGACCCTGCTGGCCAATACCATCTACAACTGTCCTTTCGGCAATAACCAGCAAGGTCCTCACGAGTCCATTTTCTGCGGGCGTCCTTCGCTGAACAATTTCCAGGTATCAAGTTGGTCGAAGATGGAGAATTATTACGATCCGACGGTGACGGAAGAGGCTGCACGTCTGTTGTTGGAAGTGGCCGACCGTTATCGTGGCAACAACAATTTCGAGTACGATCTGGTGGACGTGGTTCGTCAGGCCATTGCCGATAAAGGACGCATCGTTTATAACCGTACGATAGCCGATTATAAGAGCTTCGACAAGAAAAGTTTTGCAGCCGATTCCCGCAAGTTCCTCGACATGATTTTGTTGCAGGACCGTCTGTTGGGCACACGGAGCGAGTTCCGCGTCGGACGCTGGATAGAGCAGGCACGTAAATTGGGCAATACTCCCGAGGAGAAGAAACTCTATGAATGGAATGCCCGTGTGCAGATTACCACGTGGGGCAATCGTGTCTGTGCCGACGAAGGCGGTCTGCGCGACTATGCCCACAAGGAGTGGAACGGCATTTTGCGCGATTTCTATTATAAACGTTGGGAAGCCTATTGGAAGACTTTGCAGGACGAATTGGACGGAAAACCAGCTGTTACTCTCGACTTTTATGCCATGGAAGAGCCTTGGACGCTGGCTTCGAATCCATATACGTCAGCACCCGAGGGCGATTGCATCGATGTAGCCAAAGAAGTGTTTGCCAAAGTATTTGAATGATGGAAAAGAAAAGGCTCTTGTCGTTGGATGTCTTGCGGGGACTGACGGTATTCGGTATGATCGTAGTCAACAATGCCGGAGGCAGTCAGTCTTACGAATCGTTGCGCCATTCTGCATGGAATGGTCTGACGCCTTGCGACCTTGTATTCCCTTTCTTCCTGTTCATCATGGGAATATCCACATACATTGCGCTCCGCAAGTTCGATTTCCAGCCTTCAGCTCCGGTCATCCGGAAGATATTGAAGCGTACCGTTCTTATTCTGCTGATCGGATGGGCCATCGGTTGGTTCGATTTCGCTTGTGAGGGAGATTTTTTTCCTTTTGCCCATTTACGGCTGACGGGAGTGTTACCCCGCATTGCTTTGTGCTATTGTGTAGCTTCGCTTTTAGCATTGTATGTCAATCATAAACGTTTGGCATGGATTGCGAGCATATTGTTGGTGGGTTATGCCGTTCTGCTCTGTATGGGCAACGGATATGCGTGTGACGAGACCAACATACTGTCTGTCGCCGATCGTGGTATTTTAGGAACAGAACACCTCTACCGGAAGAGCCCGATCGACCCCGAAGGGTTAGTCAGCACCTTGTCCGCCATCGCTCACACACTGATAGGCTTTTGCTGTGGAGCACTGATGCTGAAGAAAGATACTCCGCTGGAAACAAGAATCCTGAAGCTGGCGGTTGCCGGTTTTCTGCTGATGGTTGTAGGCTTCTTGCTGACAGAAGCTTTCCCGCTGAACAAGCGCATCTGGTCGCCTACTTTTGTGTTGGTCACTTGTGGACTCGCAGCCATGCTTCAGGCCACATTGACCTACTTCATTGATCTGAAAGGAAAGAAAAACTGGTGCCGTTTCTTCGAGGTATTCGGAGTCAACCCGTTGTTCTTGTATGTGCTGAGCGAAGTGGTAGCCATTGTGATAAGTGCTACCGAAAGCAAGCCCATTGTTTATGGAGCTATCCATTCGTGCATCTCCGATCCATATCTGGCTTCGGCATGTTATTCGTTGCTCTTCGCGCTGGTAATGGGAGGATGCGGATATTGGCTGTACAAGAAGAAAATATATATCAAGTTATAAGTAGATAATAGAACATTCTCGATAGAAAGATTTGAAAAGAAAGGGCGAAGTGTCATGGCAGGGATCCGTTTGTATATCATCTTGTGTATTCTTTCCGTAACAGCCTTTGGGGCTTGTTCGGAGGGTATTGCGGAGGAAGAACGTCTGCAATACGTCGATACGCGGATTGGTACGGCTCCCAGTGTGACGCATACGGCCGGACTGTTTGGAAAGAATACCGAGGAATACGGACAGACGTTGCCTGCAGTGCTCGAACCCAACGGAATGAATTTCTGGACTCCACAGACTCGCGACACCGAAGAGAAATGTATTGCTCCTTATTATTATACCGACAGCCTGTTGCAGGGTTTCCGCAATTCGCATTGGATTGTTGGCGGATGTACGCAGGACTATGGCTCCATGACGCTGATGCCACTTTTTAGCCGTTTGCGGTGCATGCCCGAAGCACGTGCAACCCGTTTCTCGCATCAGACCGAGCAGGCCACTCCGGCCTATTATGCCGTTTCCTTGCCCGATGAGGCTCTGACGGCAGAGATGACGGCACGTTCGCGCTCGTCCATTTTCCGTTTCACCTATCAGAAAAGTGGTAAGGCCTATTTGGTTGTTAATCCGAACAGCGACGAGGGGCAGGGATTCATCTCGGTCGATACGGTGAACAACGTCATCAGCGGTTACAATCCTGTTCACCGCATCTATCAGGGGTGGGGAGAGCCCGCCGGATATAGCGGACATTTCGTGGTTCGTTTCCAGAAGAAGATAACAGGCTTCGGCGTATTCCGAGGCGATTCCATATTCCCGGCTCGTGACGCTATAGGCAACGCCTGTGGTATCGGTGCTTATGTCGAATTCGATGTGCACGAAGGCGAAAGTCTGTTGGTTAAGGCAGCTTCGTCGTTTGTCAGTGTCGAAGGAGCCATGAGCAATCTTGAAGCCGAGATTCCCCATTGGGATTTCGACCGTACACGTCGCGAACTGACCGATATCTGGGAACAGCGTTTGGCGCTTGTCGAGGTGCAGACCGACAACCGAGAAGCAAAGGAAAAATTCTACAGTGCCTTATACCGGGCTTCTTTCCTGCCACGCACGTTCAACGATGCCGACGGCCGTTACCCTTCGTTTGCTACCGGTACTCCCGTGCGTCAGCTTCCAGCCGGACGTACCTATTACGAGGACTACAGCATGTGGGATACGTATCGTGCCCTGCATCCGTTGGTCAATCTGCTGACTCCCGGACGGGCGGGCGATATGATGCAGTCGCTTGTCTGGAAGTACGAACAGGGTGGGTGGCTGCCTATATTTCCGTGCTGGAACAGTTACACGGCTGCCATGATTGGCGACCACTGCATTGCCGCCTTAGCTGATGCTTATGGCAAGGGAATCCGTAATTTCGATATTGACAAGGCGTACGAGGCAATGCGCAAGAACGCTTTTCAGTCGCCCGCCGATGTGCGCGAATACCGCGACGGAATGGGGCGCAGGGCTTTGAAGTCTTATTTGAAGTACGGATACATTCCGCTTGAAGACTCTGTTCCCGATGCGTTCCATACAAAGGAGCAGGTATCGCGTACACTGGAGTATGCTTACGACGACTTTGTCCTGGCACAGGTTGCTGCCGCTTTGGGCAAGACGGCCGATGCCGACAGCCTGCTGGCTCGTGCCCGCAATTATCGCAACGTCATCGATCCCCGTACCGGTTATGCGCAGGGACGTCGGGCCGACGGCAGTTTCCTTACGGACGATAATGCGTTCCGTTTTGCTTCCTTCATCACCGAAGGAGCCCCTTGTCATTACACCTGGTACGTGCCTCACGACCCTTACGGTCTGATGGAATGCATGGGTGGACGTGACAATTTTATCGCCAAGCTCGATTCCATGTTCAGCGAACAGCGCTATTGGCATGGCAACGAACCTTGCCATCAGGTAGCCTTTCTGTTCAACTATGCCGGACAGCCGTGGAAGACCCAGCAGGCAGTGCGTCACATCATGCAGACCGAGTACCTGCAGGCACCCGGCGGGTTGTCGGGCAACGACGATGCCGGACAGATGTCGGCGTGGTACGTCTTTGCCGCTTTGGGCTTCTATCCCGTATGTCCCGGCACACCTTATTATATATTGGGCAGTCCTTCGTTCAGCGAAGCCGTACTACATCTTGAGAACGGGCGTACATTTACGTTGAAGGCGCTTCATGCTTCCGAAAAGAACATCTATATACAGAGTGTCCGGCTGAACGGCCGTCCTTATACGAAGAATTACCTTTCGCATGAGGACATCCTGCGGGGAGGAACGATGGAGTTTGTCATGGGCGATAAGCCTAACACGTCTTGGGGCAGTGCTTCGGCCGACTGTCCGCCTTCTGTCATGTGATTGATTAATTAATTGAATATTTATGCTTATGATACATAGAATACCTGTCTGTCTGTTCCTGTTGTTGTTTGTCCCTCTGTTCCTGTATGGCAGAGGCGGACATGCTCCGGTATATGATGTGACTGCTTTCGGTGCGGTTTCCGATACTACCCGACTTTCTACCGAGGCTTTTCAGCGGGCTGTCGATGCCTGTGCTGCCGACGGTGGAGGAACGGTATGGGTGCCTGCCGGTAATTACCTGTGCACGACGGTCGTACTGAAAAGCAACGTTAATCTGCATCTGGATGCCGGTGCCACCGTTTATGCCAGTCGGAAAGTGTCTGACTATGAAGGATTGCGACGGAAGGTAGGGGCAGCCGATACCGGCGAAAGTGAAGTCCTGTTGGGGGCTTTCGATGCCGAAAATATATCGGTGACAGGAACGGGAACCCTGCACTGCCGTGCCGAACGCATCGGTTATCGGCGTGAGCCACAGACTGCTGTTACCGATTCGGTTACCGGCAGGGAGATTGCCAATGCTGCCCGTTACGGAGCCGACTATCAGAGCAAGTTCCGCAAAGTGCCGCCTTGTCCCGGAGCCATCAGCTTTGTTGGCTGTACCGGTGTGTGCATCCGCGACATCCGGGTGGTCGAATCTTCTTTCTGGTCCGTGCATCTGCAATGGTGCGAACGGGTGACGGTCGATGGCGTTTACATCACTTCCAACCGTCACAACGGGGTCAATGCCGATGGACTCGACATTGACGGATGCAGTCATGTCATGGTGAGCAACTGCCGCATCGATACCGGCGACGATGCTCTTTGCCTGAAGACGACCCGACAGGGAGACAAGGCTCTGCCTTGCAGCCAGATTACCATAACCAACTGCGTGCTGACCTCGTCGTCGGCTGCATTGAAGATCGGCACGGAGTCGCATGCCGACTTCGAGAACATTACCGTTTCCAACTGTGTCATCGACAAGGCAAACCGTGGACTGAATATGATAATCCGCGACGGTGGCAGTGCCCGCAACATTCTGTTTTCGAACATCGCCATCTCTACCTGCCGGAAAGAAACCTTCTGGTGGGGAAACGGAGACCCCGTCTGGTTCACCGTGCAGAAGCGGGGAGACGGTCCGTCGGGCACCATCGAGAATGTGACTCTGAGTCACATCATCGCTCACGGACAGAGTGGTATCCGCCTTGAAGGCTTCAGCCGGCGGATCAGAAACATCCGCCTGAACGACGTGCAGTTGTTTATGGAGCCGGAAGACGCAGTGGACAAGCGTTCGCGCAACGGGTTTCTGTTCGACGGAGTTGATAAACTGTCGCTGGTCGATTGCGAAGTGAACTGGGATGTGCAGCATCCCGAGCCCACGTGGGAGAGCGCTTACCTGTTTCGCAACGTGGACGGACTGCAATTGGTGCGGACCTACGGCGAAGGTGCGCCGGGCAGCCGGTATCCGGCTTTCCGCTACGACCGTGTAAACAATAAACGGACAACCGATTAAACTTTTAACGAAATATGAGAACGAAACATTTGATTCTTGCCCTGTTCAGCCTGTTTCTGCTGAATGCGTGCCAGCAACGGCAGAACGGAGTTTACAACGTGATGGACTATGGAGCGGCGGGAGACGGAAAGACCGACGACGCAACTGCCATACAGCAGGCTGTCGATGCCTGTAGTGCCGCCGGAGGCGGAACCGTATTGCTCCCTTCGGGGCATACCTTTCTGTGTGGTCCGCTGAAGTTGGCTTCCGATGTCAATTTCCATTTGGAACCCAACTCGCGCCTGTTGGCCAATCCCGACGAAAGTATTTATACCGAGAGCGCTTTTGGCGACAACCGTGGTGAAGGTATGATGTGGATCAGCGGAAAAGACCTGAAAAACCTGTCCATTACGGGTACAGGTACCATCGACGGCAACGGGGTGGCCTTTATGGGGAAGGAACTGGAGGACTCTTACGAACTGAAGCCGGTGACGGACTTCGACCCGCGTCCGCATGTCCTCACTCTTATCAATGCCGAGAAGACAGTGATCAGAGATGTGACCATCTGCAACAGTGCCTATTGGACTATTCATTTAGTGGGGTGCTACGATGCACTGATCGAAGGCATTTCCCTGCTCAATAACCTGAAAATCCGCAATGGCGACGGCATCGACCTCGACCACTCGCGCAAGGTACGCATTGCCGACTGCTTTATCGAGTCGGGCGACGACTGTATCTGCCTGAAAAACAGACGTGAATTCGAAGAATACGGTTCGTGCGAAGACATTGTGGTGAGCAACTGTGTGATGACTTCCCGTTCGTGCGCCATCAAGATCGGGTCGGAGAACATGGACATCATCAACAACGTGCTGTTCAACAATTGCATCGTCCGGGGCAGTAACCGTGGAGTCGGCATTCAGAACCGCGACGAAGGTACGGTGACCAATGTCGTTTTCTCGAACATGCTTATCGACTGCCAGTTCTTCTCCGATGTGTGGTGGGGCAAGGCCGAGCCCATCTATGTGACTTCGTATCCGCGTGCCGTAGGCAATCACAAGGATGCCGGCTGGCGCTTCCCGAAGGGAGCTACCGAAGGACGTTGCGGAGAGGTGAGCCGTATCTATTTCACGAACATCAAGTGTACGAGCGAGAACGGCGTGTTTGTAGGCGGAGATGTGCCGGGCAAGGTGAATCACATTTACTTCAAGGACGTGGACGTGTTGCTCTACAAGCGTACCGGCTATCCGGGTGGCATTTACGACAAGCGTCCCTGTCTGGGAGAAGGTTTTGTGCATGACAGCACGTATGGTTTCTACATCGATACGGCTTCGGACATCTATATAGAAGATTCGCGCATCATGTGGGGCGATACCAAGCCCGACAAGGCTGCCGACGGTGTGATGCAGAAGAATGCCCACAACGTGGTGATTGAATGAGCCGACCGGTTCCTGCCTGACAGTTAAGGAGTGAAAAGGAGGGAATCCGATACATTGTATCCCACTTATTCAGGCACGGATTACACGGATATTCGCAGATTATTTTTATTCTTTATATCTTGTTTTTCCGTGTAATCCGTGTCTGAAAATAACAACTACTTTTGAATTTGAATGTCTATTGGTAAAAAACAGAATATGAGACGAATACTGATTACGATATGCGCTTTTTGCAGTTTTCTGGCGGTCTTTTCGCAAAGCCGTCCCACGCCCGAGCAGTTGGGAAGTATCTATTATGCCTATCCCGCACCGACGGAGGCGCCTGCACCGGCTCCCGAAGGATATGAGCCGTTCTACATCAGCCATTACGGCCGTCACGGTTCGCGTTGGATGACGGACGATGTGCGTTATGTGGCGATGGTCAGTCTGTTCGATTCGCTGTACCGATGCAATCAGCTGACGGCTTTGGGACAGGATGTCCGTCTGCGCCTGCATCGCGTGTGGGACGATGCCCGCGGACGCAGCGGCAACATCACGCCGCTTGGCGAACGGCAGCATCACGACATTGCCGTCCGCATGTACCGCAACTTCCCGCAGGTGTTTGGCGACAGTGCGGTCATCGATGCCCGTTCTTCCACTTCGCTCCGCTGTGCGATGAGCATGAGTTATTTCACCGACGGACTGAAAGAACAGAATTCTGCCTTGCGCATTACTCGCCGTGCTTATGGCGAGTACATGAACTACATTGCCTATACCTCGCCCGAAGGCGAGGCTTTCACCTCCGAGCAGGCTGCATGGCGCAAGGATTTTCACGCTTTCGAAAGTCGCATGATACGTCCGGCCCGGTTGATGAAATCGCTGTTTCAGCATGCCGAAAACTTCTCGGAGAAACAGTCGGCCGATGTCATGACATCGCTTTATTGGATTGCCGCCGACATGCAGAATGTGGATTTGTGCGGACAAGTGTCGTTTTACGACCTCTTTCAGTACGACGAACTGCGCGACTTCTGGCGGACGGTGAATGCCCGCATGTATGTGTGCAACGCCGCAGCTCCGCTTAATGAGGGGCTGATGCCGCGCTGTGCTTCCAACCTGTTGAATGATATTGTGGCAAAGGCCGATACTGCCATACGTGGCGGAAAGACGGCTGCCGATTTGCGCTTCGGACACGATACACACCTCATCCGATTGCTGGCCCTGATGCAGATGGAGGGCTGTGCAAACCAGGAGGCCGATATGGATAAGTTTCATCTGGCATGGCAGGACTACAAAGTCTCGCCCATGGGTGCCAACTTGCAGCTTATTTTCTATCGGGCTCCGGGGAAGGATGTGTTGGTGTGCTTCCTGCTGAACGAGCGCGAAGCCAAACTTCCCATCCAAAGCGTGGAGGGATCGTTCTACCGTTGGGAAGACGTAAAGCGTTTCTGGCACCAGGTGGCACCTGCACAGGGCGGTGACGTCAGATGACGATTTTGTCTAATATGCCGTTTACCCAGGCGATGGTTACGCCGTAGTTGGTCATCGGCACTCCCTGGCGGCGGGCACTTTCGATGCGACTCATGACGTGCTTGCGGTTGAACATGCACGCGCCGCAATGAATGACGAGGTCGTAGCCCGAAAGGTCGTCGGGAAAGTCGGCGCCCGATACGATGTCGATGTGTATGCCTTCTCCTAAACGCTTGCGCAGCATGCGGGGCAGTTTCACGCGGCCGATGTCTTCCGACAGCGGAGCATGGGTGCAGGCTTCGGCTATCAGGATGCGGGCATCCTTTCCCAAACGGGCGATGCTGGCTGCGCCTTGCAGATAGTAGTCGATGTCTCCCTTTTGACGGGCAAACAGGACGGAGAACGAGGTCAGCAGACTTTCGGCAGGCTTTTGCTCATATACGGTGCTGAACACCTGCGAGTCGGTGATGATCAGTTGCGGCGGGCGCGACAGGGCTTGCAGCGTGTCGGCCAGCTTGTCGGTGGTGCAGCTCATCACCATGCATTTCCGGTCGAGCAGTTCGCGCAGTGTCTGTACCTGGGGCAGAATCAGTCTGCCTTTGGGTGCCTGAATGTCTTGCGGCATCACTAACAGTACCAAGTCACCTTCCGATACCAAGTGCGACACGATGGCGGGTTGTACCGTTTCCGATGCCATGCGTATCAGGGCTTCGCGGATAGCTTCCACGCCTTCGCCCGTCCGGGCACTGGCTATGAGGGGACGCATGCCGGCTTTCTTGCTTATTGCATCGGCCACGGTTTCGGCCCGGGGTAGCAGGTCGGCTTTGTTCAGCACCAGCAGGGTGGGGATTTGCTTTTCCTTCAGCAGTTGTAGCCAGTGCAGTTCGTCATTCACCTCTTCGTCTCTGCACACCAACAGGGCTACGTCGGCCTTTTGCATGACCTTCAATGTTTTTTCTACACGCAGTGCACCCAGTTCGCCCTCATCGTCAAAGCCAGCCGTATCGATGAATACGCACGGCCCCAATCCGTGTACTTCCATGGCCTGATAGACCGGATCGGTGGTTGTGCCGGCAACGTCGGACACCAATGCTGCCTGCTGGTGGGTCAGCGCATTCAGCAGCGAAGATTTTCCACTGTTTCGTTTGCCCAGCAGAACGATGTGCAGGCGGTTGGAGCGGGGGGTATCTGTTAAACTCATAAAACGGTAGTTTAAAGGAGGAATATGGATTAAAGTTAGCAGATGAAAAGAAATAATTATATCTTTGTAAGCAGGCATAAAAAAAACCGGATTCATCACCAGTAACTGAAAGCTGGGAGAGGAACGCCCGGGACTGCAATACAAAAGTACAAAAGATATGGAACATAACAAAGCATTCTTTGAAAAAGTTTTCTCCACCAAACTGCTTTTCATAATGAATCCATTTGCTGGAATTTGAATCGTGTGGAAGATATTCATCGGGAGATGGTTGTCGTCATGGGATGGATGAACAAGGATGTACTCGGTTGGTTGCAACTTATTGATCGCTTCGATACGGTGTGCGCCAGTATTCGGAAAAACATGGGCTGGCAATGAGCATTCGTGAGCAACACTTGTACGGCTCCTGTTCAACACTTGTACGGCTCGCGAGCCATGCTTGCGATACTCGCGGGAGTTGCAGGCAATACTCGTGCCCTTTGCTTGCAACATGCGTCGGGCTTGGTTGTAAGATGCGGCGGCATTGCTCTCAAAACCTGCCGGCATTGCTTGTCATTCCCGCCGACATTACTTGTTACGCCGGCTAACTACCGATGTTACGCCGCTAAAGTAGGTAGTTACAGTCGCCAAGTAGGAGTTTGGAACCGAAAAATGAAACATTAAAAATGAAGATGGCAGAGTGACATTTTTTCGTTCACGTCCGAAAAACCTTTTCTATTTCATCCTTCAACCCTCATTCCTCAGCATTAAACCTTAAACCCACTATTTTGCCTTCACGCTTTCACCGGAGGATTTTCACACTGATACGCAGCAGGATATGGTGAAAGATGAAGCTTCACGCCCGTTCACTGAAAATTTGAAAATCCGCGTTCATCCGCCTTTCCCCTGTAGTCCGCGTATCTATCTTTCATCACAATTGTTTAATTATCAGTTGTTTACGGTGAAACTTCACATGCGTCCTTTTATCAGCATCCGCTTTTTGATGTGAACCTTATGGGAAAACAGAAGTGGTACGTTGAGTAGCGTTGCTGCACAAACTGTTGCAGCATAACTGCACGTATTGATGCAGTGTCACTGCACTGACTGATGCAGAGTGACTGCACTAACTGTTGCAGTGAGGCTGCATAGTCTTTCCGTCCTGCCGGCTGTTAGGCCGTCGTATTTTTCCTCCTATGGGACGGGCAACAAGCAAGTAGCGGAGTTATGGACAGGTAGCTGGATGTATGTGTCGCTTTTCTCAAAAACATTTTTCTTTGTTGGTTTTTAGTGGGAGTAAAATAGTGAACTTTTGCAAATTGTTGATTAATAGATAATTGTAGTGAAAGATGAATGAGGATGATGAAAAGTTGGTTTACTATTTTCTCCCTATTTTGCGCTATTTTCTCCCCCTTCCTTAGGGGCTTAGTGTATCTTTGCGACAACTGAGATCTAAGAATGAGCTATGGAAACAGCAATGAATGTATTTCTTCCATTGATCTGTTGCCTGTTGTTAAAAGGCAACATCGTCGGGAGCCTGTTTCTTTACACTTAGCAGTATAAATGATAAGAGTGAAGGAATGGGTTTGTTGTTTTTGTTCTTTCCCTAACTTTCTGTTTATTAGTTTGTTGTGTTCGTTTTGAAATATTGTTGAAATCAATATGTAACATGCGGATTTTACTTTTGCGGCCGGAAAAAAGAATGTGATAAATATATAAAATGAGAATAAAAACTGTTTTTTTTAACTAAAACTTTATTTTATGCTGAATGTACAATTAAAAGGAAAAAGAACATGGATGCAGAGTTTGCTCCTCGTCATGTTCTTGCTAAGCAGTACCTTAGCATTTGCACAGAACAAGGTGACGGGTACCGTAACCGATAAGACTGGTGCTCCGTTGCCGGGTGTTAATGTCCTCGAAAAAGGCACGACTAATGGTAGTATAACCGATGTGGACGGAAAGTACAGTATCAATGTTGAGAAAGGTAAAACATTGATGTTCTCCTATATTGGTTTTACAACAAGAGAAATAGTCGTTAATCAGAATGTTATTAATGTCGCTCTGCAGGAAGACCTCCAAGCATTGGACGAAGTAGTGGTTATCGGTTACGGTAGCATGACTCGTAAGGATGTGACCAGCTCTATTACTACTGTAAAGGCCGACAAACTGAATGTAGGTACTTACACCAGTCCTGCCCAGTTGCTGCAAGGTAAAGTGCCGGGTCTGACCATCACACAGAGCAGCGACCCGAACAGCGAATACTCCTCAATCACGCTGCGTGGTGCTTCTTCATTGCGTGGTGGTGAGGCTATGGAGCCCTATTATGTAGTAGATGGCGTTCCGGGCGTATCTTTGGCTTTGGTCGCTCCCGAAGACATCGAAAGCATCGACGTACTGCGCGATGCAACAGCTACTGCCATTTACGGTTCAAAGGCAGCCAATGGTGTGATCATCGTTACTACGAAGAAAGGTAAGGCCGGTAAAGCTACTGTAACTTACAGTGCTTACATCGCTGCAGACAAGGTGATGAAGAACCTTGACATGATGACTGCAGACGACCTGCGTGCGTATGCCAAAGCCAATAACTTTACCATCAATAACGATTTCGGAGCAAACACGGATTGGCAGAAAGAAGTGCAACGTACAGCATTTACTCACAATCACAATGTGTCGATTAGTGGCGGGAGTGATCGTACTTCTTACACTGCAAGTATTAATTATATGGAGAAACAAGGTGTTATTAAGGGTACTGACATGGATCGTTTGATCGGACGTGCTTTTGTACAGACAAGAGCTTTGAATGACCGTTTGATTTTGTCTATGAATCTGAATGCCAGTATCACCAATAACAATTCTGTTGAAACAGGAGGTGATAATAACAGTGTTTATGATGCAATGAACTATTATTCACCATTGGTTCCTGTACGGGATGAAAATGGTAATTGGACAAATTATGTAGGTGTTTCTCAAAACTATAATCCACTGTCAATGATTAATGAAGACCTTTATCATCATCAAACTAAAAAAATGCAAGGTACAGCTAAGGCGTCTTTAGATATTATTGATGGTTTACAATGGAATGCAACTTTGTCTTATCAGAACGAGCAGTTCTTGTGGGATGAATACCATACTTCACAGTCACAAATGACTTATGTCAAAGATAATGGCCAGGCTCATCGTCGTACAACTCAAGACCTCAAGAAAGTGTTTGAGACTTATTTAAATTATGACAAGACTTTCAATGAAGTTCATAAATTGGGTATTATGTTGGGTTATTCTTGGGAAGAAACAACGAAAGCCGATGGATATGGCCTGACTGTTTATGACTTTTATAATGATGATTTAGGTTACAAGAATTTGGGTATGGCTAACAAAATGGATGGAATTGATGGTGTCTGGTCTTCTGCAGAAAATACCCTGCGTATGATTTCATTCTATGGCCGTGTGAATTACTCATATAACAGTAAGTATTTGTTGCAGGCCACTGTTCGTCGTGATGGCTCTTCTGCTTTTGGTGTCAATAACCGTTGGGCTACCTTCCCCTCTTTCTCTGCCGCATGGCGTATTTCTGAAGAAGAGTTTGCCAAAGATTGGGGATTTGATGACTTGAAGTTGCGTGCAGGTTATGGTGTCAGCGGTAACTCACTGGGCTTTGATCCTTATATTTCGAGAATGCTTTATGGTGGTACCGGTTGGTTTACTTATGTAGATTCTAACGGAGTTGAATCTAACTATCGTATCATCGGTGCATTGCGTAACTCTAATCCTGATTTGAAATGGGAATCGACTTCCATGTTCAACGTCGGTGTTGACTTCTCTGTATTAGGTGGTCGTTTGGGAGCAACCATTGAATATTATGTGAAAAAGACTTCTGACTTGATTCTTGCTTATGAGGTGTCAACAAATAGGTATCAATATCCTTCTATGTGGGCTAACGTAGGAGATATAAGTAATAAAGGTGTCGAAATTAGTATTAACGCTATTCCTGTTCAGACAAAAAACTTTGAATGGAGCACAACGGTGAATTTATCCCATAATAAGAATATTGTTGAAAAAATATCTAATGATACTTATTCTGTACCGTATATTAATACAGCCAATCCGAATATTGGCGGTTCTGCACAAGCGAATTCTATTCAACGTATTATGGAAGGTGAGCCGATAGGCACATTCTATATGTGGAAATGGGCAGGTTATAATGATGAAGGAGTTTCCGTGTTCAATGAATACGATGAGGATGGAAATGTAATAGGTACTACCACTCGATTGGATGAAAAAGACCGTGTGAAAGTTGGTTCCGCACAACCCAAACTGAACTTAGGATGGAATAACACATTGACTTATAAAAATTGGACTTTGACAGCTTTCTTCCAAGGAACATTTGGTAACAAGATTTTCAATGCTACCCGTGCACAATACAATAATACGACTAATATTCAACAAGGTAAGAATGGTTTAAAAGAGATTATGACTGATCAGAAAATTACAGATGTTAATGCACAAGCTCCTTCTGACCGTTATTTGGAAGATGGTAGCTACCTGCGTCTTTCTACTTTGAGCTTAGGATATGATTTTGGAAAGATTGGTAATTGGATTAACAATTTGAAGTTAACAGCTACCTGCAACAACGTCTTTACTATTACTGGTTATTCTGGTACAGATCCCGAAGTAAGTCTGGGTGGCATAGAACCGGGTATTGATTGGCGTAACTCCTTCTATCCGCGTACTCGTACCTTTATGTTAGGATTGAATGTAAACTTCTAATTAACAGAATAAAATTATGAAAAAGATATTCAAATTATTTATATCGGCCGGATTCTTGGCAGCAGCTACAACCGGTTGTACCGACCTTGATGTAGATATAACATCGCAACTGACGGAGTTTCCCGACTCAGAAATTGCTGCAGAAGCAAAATTGGCTAATGTATATTATGCATTTAGAGGAGCCTTAGGACGTAATTATAATTGGGCATGTGAGTTGTCTTCTGATGAATTTACAGGTATCTCATTTGATGGAGATTACTATGATAATGGTGAAAAAGCAAATCCTACGCTACATATGTTGACTCCTGATGATTCGACTGTAGGTTGGTATGGTGATTTGGCTTCAGGTATTACTAATTGCAATAAAGCAATTCTTGATTTTGGAGGAGAGGATGAACCAGCTGCAGCTCCGGCGCTTGCTATGCGTGCATTCTATCATTTCATCCTAATGGATTGCTATGGAGCTATTCCTATTTTGGATCATTTGCTTGATGAAGATGAGTCCATTGATCGTTCTCCACGTCCTCAAGTAGCTGCTTTCATTGAAGCAGACTTATTAAAAGCTCTTCCAAATCTTAGCAAGGAGTCAAATGCTGCTACTTATGGTAAACCTAATTATTGGATGGCTAAAGCATTGCTTGCTAAACTTTATCTTAACTGGGCTGTTTATTCATGTGCTGATGTTACTACTTATACGCCTTCTGTTGACAATCCGAAGTTGAACGACTGTATTTCAGTTTGTGATGAAATCATGAATAATGGTCCGTTTGATTTGAGTGATGGTTACCGTGAGAAGTTTTGGCCTGAAAACGGATCTCATATTAAAGATTTTATTTATGCTATGCCTTATGATCGCATAAAGGCTCAAGGTATGACATATGCTCGTTTTCGTACTTGGAGACAGATGAATTCTTTAGATCCGTCAATGTATGGATTTAAATTGAGTGCGTCTGTCGGTGGAAACTTGGCTGTAAATCCTAATGTGGTTGATTTGCTGTCTTTGCCTGGTGATGATCGTAACTTGTCAATCGTCGGTGGACCTATTTATTTTTTCGACAATAATCGTAATTTAACTAATGAGCCTGTATTATATAATGGAGAACAACTTGTTTTTACAAAAGAAATTACATTAAAAGAGGGTTCTGTTCCTGAACAGCTTAATACTGGTAAGAATGTGACTGGTTGGTCACAAGGTTACAAATCGGTGAAGTGGTTTCCCACTTACGATGATTATTTGAATGACCGTAATCAAAGTAATGATGTGCCTATTTTCCGCTATGCTGATATTATTCTGACTAAGGCCGAAGCTATTCTGCGAGGTGGTAGTACAACAAATGGCGATACTCCGGCTTCTTTACTGAATCAGATTCGTTCTTATGTTCATGCACCGGCATTTGAAGGTGATCCAACTTTGCAGGATATTCTGGACGAACGTGGTCGCGAGTTTTTCGATGAAAACTGGCGTCGTAATGACTTGATACGTTTCGGTAAGTTTGAAGATGATTGGTGTTTGAAGCATGTGGTTAATCCTAAAGCAAAAACGGAATTATTCCGTCGTATATTCCCGATCCCGACCGGTGTGATGAATACTAATACCAACTGGAAACAGAACCCTGGATACTAATCACTCGTTATACATTTTTAAGGTAAAAAATAGGCGATTGTTTTATTTAGAGTTTTAAAAATGGAAGCCTTGGGTTGCATCCGTAGTGTTAAGCTGCGGATGCTAACACAAGGCTTTTTTTATGATGGCATTATTCATTCTGCTTTTCCTTATTCCTATCAACGTCGTTTTGTGAATGAAGCAGGTGGAAGAGAATCAGTATCAACCCGGATGTTTTTGGAATTCCGTTGTCAGAAAGAAGCTGATTTATGATTAAATTTGCAGACAACGAATGAAAAAGAAAATGTATTCGGACAGGAAAATATCTGAATGGAGACAAGAACTTACGTAAATAAATGGCATAGTTATGAATATTCAACGATTGTTTTGCAGTATGGCATTGGCGTTGTTGTTGGCGCATGTCGCTACTGCTTCATCAAATGTTCGGTCGGTAGAGCGGAAGACTTCTCTGACCGATTATGTTGACCCGCGTATCGGTTCCGAGGGACTGGGACGTGTGTTTATCGGTCCGTCGTGCCCCTTTGGCATGGTGAAGCCGTCGCCCGACTGTACCCCTTCTCCCAACAGTGGATGGTTGCCGATGCCCGAACGGGTGGATGGTTTTGCACAGGTACATGTCAGTGGCACCGGGGGCGGACCGAAGTATGGTAACGTGCTGGTGACTCCTTTCTGTGGAGCATTGGACCGCACGCAATATTTCGATTATCGCGAGTACGAAAATATACGCTTGGGCTACTACGACACCCGTTTCAAGCAGAGCGGCATCCGTACGGAGATAACCACCGCCGAGCGAGCCTCGTTCTACCGCTTTACTTATCCCGAGGTGGCGGACAAGGCACTGGCCATCGACGCCGGTTTCTTCTTGGGCGAAAGTCCGGTGCCCGACGCACGCGAGGCTCAGCAGTTTGTGGGCTCGGAGATACAGATACTGTCCGACCGGGAAGTGTGCGGATATACCCGCATTCGTGGCGGATGGAACAACGGGCGTGCCTATACGGTTTACTTTTATGCCGAAACCGACCGCCCCTTCAGCCAATGGGCTACGTGGAAAGGCGACAGCATTACTACTGACCGCACGCAGTACGATTCGCATCAGAAGACGGGGGCTTTGCTTCGTTTCGAAGGCGATGCCACTACGCTACAGCTGAAGGTGGGCATCTCTTTCCTGAGCTGCCTGCGCGCCGAGGCCAACGCACACAGCGAGATTCCTCACTGGTCGTTCGACGAGGTGCACCGTCAACTCCTGGACAAATGGGAAACTCTGTTTTCGAAAATCGAGATTGACGAGAAGGCTCCGGAAGCACACAAACGGATGTTCTATACCGGATTGTATCATACGATGCTGATGCCTGTGGACCGTACGGGCGAGAATCCGCTCTGGAGCGATCCCGAACCTTATTACGATGACTTTTATGCTATTTGGGATACGTACCGTGCGTCGTCGCCCCTGATTACGCTGATCGATCCGAAGCGCGAGTCCGACATTGTCCGTTCGTTAGTGAACATTTACAAACGCGACGGCTACATGCCCGATGCCCGGAGCGGCAACTGCAACGGACGTACACAAGGCGGGTCGAATGCCGAAATCGTCATTGCCGATGCGTTTGTGAAAGGACTGGAAGGCATCGACTACGAATTGGCCCTGCAAGCCATGCTGAAAGATGCTACCGTGGATCCGGGTGCCAACCACGAGGCCGAAGGACGTGGCGGCTTGCGCGAGTATCTGGAGCTGGGTTATGTTCCCTGGGGCATCGACCGTGCCGGAAACCGTACGGTGGAATACAGCTATTGTGACTATGCCATTGCCCTCGTGGCCAAGGGACTGGGAAAGGAGGAACTGTACCAGCACTACTTGAAGCAAAGCGGCAACTGGAAGAACCTGTGGCGCGACGACTACGAACACAGCGGGGCACGGGGCTTCATCATGCCGCGCGATGCCGATGGCCAATGGCTGGACAGCCTGCCCTACGGACACAGCCGCGTGATGCAACCCAAGTATGTCTACACGCCTATGACGTTTGAAGGACCGTGGTACACGCCCTGGTGGAGCATGTTCTTCTACGAGGCTTCTTCGTGGGAATATTCGCTGAGCATTCCGCACGACGTATCGGGGTTGATTCAGAAATGTGGTGGTCCGCAGGCTTTCGAGCAACGGCTGGATACTTTCTTTATCCGCAATTATTATAATGTGAACAACGAACCGTCGTTCCTTACTCCCTGTCTGTATCACTGGCTGGGCAAGCCTTGGCGCAGTAGCGACCGCATCCATACGATTCTGGCAGAAAGCTATAACGATGGTCCTGTAGGTCTGCCGGGCAACGACGATTCGGGGGCCATGTCTTCGTGGTTGGCTTTCCATATGATGGGGCTTTATCCCAACGCCGGTCAGGACTATTACCTGATAAACACACCGCTGCTTCGCACCACTACGCTGCATCTGGCAAACGGACGCGACTTCCGGATTGTGGCCGACGGCCTTTCGGAAAAGAACCGTTATGTGCAGAGTGCTACCCTGAACGGGGAAGATTATTCCTGGTCGGCATTGCGCCACAAGGATCTGATGGCTGGCGGTACGTTGGTGCTGAAGATGGGAAAGAAGCCTTCGGAGTGGGGCAGGGAGATGTTTAAACCGAATCATTAATTCAAGTTCCGGCATATCCTTTTATGCAGAACTTAGATACACAAGAAACATGAAAACTAGATATTTGATTACTTTGCTCCTGTTGCTGGCTATGGGCACAGGAGCAGCGGCACAGAATGCCGTACCGGATACGCTGCTGTTTGTCTTCAAACTGCATGGGCAGACACGCAAATACCAGATGTGTTTCACCCAGCGAAAAGATTCTGTTGTGCTGGACTGGCGTATTCTGCGTAACCTGCGCTGGCAGAAAGGTTCATATACGCTGACTCCGGCAGCCATGGAAAGCGGAGAGGTGCTTAGTTTCCTGATGCCCGAGGACGGGAGGAAGGTAGTGCTGTCCGATCGGGAAACGGCCTATCTGATTTCGCGTAAGGCATACCGTCAGTTGAAGGCTAATCGCCGTTTGGCATACAACTGTACCGAATATGAATGGTTGGACAACAACGAACACGTTTCGGGACATGCCTTGCTGCACGTGCGCGACGTTCAGGAAGGGGCGGAGATGTGGATTTGGGATAATCCAGCATTGCCCCTCGTATGGCGTATGAAGGAGAATCCGTTAGAGGTGAACTGGGAAGTGCAGGTATTGAAACGATAAGCGGATGCCGACGAGATGTTGCTGCCGAGTGAAGCAACTTTGGAGTATATGAAAAGGGGGTGTGTCGAAATGAAAAAATATAATCATTATGCAATGTCATCCTGAACGAAGTGAAGGATCTCAGTACATAAATAACTGCTTTCGAGATTCTTCGCTTTGCTCAGAATGACAAAATGTAAGTATGTCTCTATTTTGACACCCTCCTTTTTTTCTGAATGGTTGTTGCCTGCTATTTCTGTTGGTTGCTGTCGGCTGTGGCATCGGTTCCGGCAGTACCGGCCAGATGCTTTTTGAACCAGTTGACAACCGTATCGATAAGGGCCGGCTGGTACCAGTACAGGTCGCCATGTCCGGCTCCTTCTACTACAATGTAGTCGGGCTTGTTGCCTTTCTCGATCATGGCCTTGTACAGTTGCTCACTCTGAACCGGTGATACTAACGGATCAGCAGAACCGTGCATGATGAGGAATGGAGGCAGATTGCTTTTGACGTGTCCCATCGGACTGGCATCCAATGCTTTTTTCGGATCGCTCAGGATGCTGCTGCCTGCAAAGTTGAAAAAGGCTGGACCGTGTACCAGCAATGCTTCGGTGACGGCCGGCGAGGCATGTACTTTTTGTATGGCTTCCGAGTAACCTTCACCTATATTCATCAGATTGCTGATGCCGTAGATAGTTGCGGCAGCCTGTACGTCGGAAGAAACTTCGGTGAAGTCGCCTGCGTCGAATTGTTTTTCACCGTTGGTCGTTCCTACCATCTGGGCTACATAGCCTCCTGCCGAGTCGCCTATGACTCCGATGCGTTGCGGATCGATGCCAAACTGACCGGCATGGGCACGCAGGTAGCGAACGGCAGATTTGGCATCGATGACAAGTGCCGGAAAGCGGTCGGGGACGGTTCGGTATTCGGCGGCT
>CAJKOW010000012.1 GCA_905201685.1 uncultured Bacteroides sp.
CCGGGTCGGTCAAGTCATCGGCCGGCACATACACAGCCTGTACGGAAGTAATAGAACCATTACGGGTTGAAGTAATACGTTCCTGCATGGCACCCATTTCTGTAGCCAGTGTCGGTTGATATCCTACAGCCGAAGGCATACGTCCCAGCAATGCTGAAACTTCGGAACCTGCCTGGGTGAAACGGAAGATATTGTCGATGAAGAACAGGATATCGCGCGGTCCGTCCGTTTCGGCACCACGGTCGCGGAACGACTCGGCAACAGTCAGACCTGACAAGGCTACTGACTGACGTGCTCCAGGGGGTTCATTCATCTGACCGAATATCAACGAAACCTGCGACTTGGCCACTTCATTATAATCGACCTTGGACAAATCCCAGTTGCCTTCTTCCATACTTTTCTTGAATTCTTCTCCATAGCGGATTACACCGGATTCGATCATTTCCCTCAGCAAGTCGTTACCTTCACGGGTACGCTCGCCTACACCGGCAAACACCGAAAATCCGTGCTGCTTCTTGGCGATGTTATTGATCAGTTCCTGAATGAGCACCGTCTTGCCAACACCGGCACCACCAAACAAACCGATTTTTCCACCTTTACTGTAAGGCTCGAGCAAGTCGATCACCTTAATACCAGTATAAAGAACTTCCTGAACAGTTGTCAAATCCTCGAACTTAGGTGGTTCACGATGAATCGGATAGGCTCCTGTACGATCCAGTTCCTTCATACCATCGATAGAGTCACCTACCACATTCAACAAACGGCCCTTGATCTGATCACCTACCGGCATGGTAATCGGGCCTCCCAACGGATATACATTCATACCACGTTGCAAGCCATCCGTACTATCCATAGCCACGGTTCGTACAGTATTCTCACCAATATGTTGCTGTACTTCGACTATCAATCGTTTGCCATGCGGCCGCTTGATTTCCAATGCATCATGAATGCTTGGCAGCATCAGTTCAGTCTCTGTACCTTCAAAATAGACGTCTACAACAGGTCCGATCACCTGCGAGATATGTCCGACAATCTGTGACATAAGCTTTTTTTTATTATCTTAATTAACTTCGTCACAAATTTACGAACAAATTGCTTGTGGTTGTTCTTTCATATAGGATTTTTTGGACAAAAAATACTCTTTTGAACGATTTAAGGTAAAATGAGAACATTTTGATGAGATAATTGCAACATCAGTTAACATTGCATAAAATTGCTCATGTAAAGAATTAAAATCCAAAATGTTTTTCACAAGCGATTTTATGAGCATCCGTGTAAAGATATAAAAAAATGGAACGGCCTTACTGCAACTGCATTCATAACAGCTTATGCTGCAAGGCCATTCCACCATTTAATAGGATATGGTATCAAAATAGATGCTGAAAAATCAATAGACCTCCACTTTAGCGGCTATGCGTTTAGCCTTGTCGCGCAAGGCTTCCAGATCGCTGCCAAGAGGCGCGTAGCACAAGACAACGCCCATGCGACGGTTAACCCTCGTTGTCGGCTTACCGAAAATACGCAAGTAAGTATCTTCTTCTTTGGTAACCTCTTCCATGCCGCGATAGTTGGGCTGTTCCTGGCTGGCTATCGGAGAAAGGATAACGGCACTGGCACCCATACGCTCCAGCTTAATGCCGGGAATAGGCAGACCTAAAACTGCACGCAGGTGCAATTCGAATTCATTCAGGTTTTGCGTACCAGCCAATGTTACCATGCCCGTATCGTGCGGACGAGGAGACAATTCGGAGAAATAAACTCCGTTTTCGTGGCTTAAGAAGAACTCTACTCCCCAAATGCCGGCGCCGGTCAAGGCACGGGTTACTTTTTCAGCCATATCCTGCGCTTCCTTCAAATGTGCAGGGTCGATAAAAGCCGGCTGGAAGCTCTCGCGGTAATCACCACCCTTCTGAACGTGTCCGATAGGAGGACAGAACAGTGTCGGCCCGTTTTTCTGTGTCACTGTCAGCAGGGTTATCTCGCTGTCGAAGTGGATAAACTCTTCGATAATCAATTCCTTAATATCTCCACGACTTCCGTTACAGCCATATTCCCAGGCATGTTCCAGTTCGTCTGCACATTTGACAACCGACTGTCCTTTGCCGGAAGAAGACATCAACGGCTTCACTACGCAGGGGAATCCTACCTTTTCGGCTGCCGACTTCAACTCTTCCAAAGACTTTGCATAATAGTATTTGGCCGTCTTCAGTCCCAATTCTTTCGCAGCCAGATCACGGATGGCCTTACGGTTCATCGTGTAGTTTACCGCCCGTGCGCTTGGAACGACCTGGATGCCTTCTTTCTCAAAGTCGTATAAGCGTTCGGTGCGAATTGCTTCTATCTCGGGCACAATAATGTCAGGTTTATGCTTACGTACAACCCGTTCTAAGGCATCTCCATCGAGCATACTGAACACCTCGCATTCATCGGCCACCTGCATGGCAGGTGCTCCGGCATACGAATCGCACGCAACAATGTATTGCCCCTTGCGTTGGGCGGCAATTACAAACTCTTTACCTAACTCACCAGAACCTAACAACAAAATTTTCTTCATTACCTCAATTTTCGTTTTTATATTTAAAGAGGAGTATGCTAAACTAATTTGAGTTTCGCACGTGCCCAACTTATCAGTTGACAAGTCTTCAACCAACAAGGTTACAAGGCCGGAACACCCGGCTTGATAAAGCTGCAAACGCCATGTAAACTTGTTACTCGTCAACTGCAACTTGTGTAAGTCAAGAAGCGCCATTGCTCCTTCTGCCCGCACACTCCTTCTATATTCAAATTCCAATCCTTCGAAAAAGCAATTATTGATGCTGTTCCCTCAGCAAATCATTCACCGTCTTGACAGGATTGAAAGTGCTCAACGGAACCTCTACGAATATCGTATTCCAGTCGCTCATGGCACCATTCCACAAACCCGGAAGCTCCAGAGCCTTCAGTTCTTTTCCGTTCTTCGACTTATGAGAAATAAATCCTGTCGATTTATCCACATATCTGGTCAGGTCAAACTTATGCCCCTTATAGTCACGAACCGCACATACCAGATCGACCGGATTGAAATGAGTACCTTTCTCAAACATCTCTTTTTTCTGTGGATCATTCATATCAATCTGAGAACTTTCCAGAATCTGCAAAGAAATGGTTCCATCGCTGTTATAAGCTAAGAACGGCCCTCCTCCCGGTTCACCTACGTTCTTCACCATTCCGCAGACACGCATCGGACGATTCAGTTTCTTCTTCAGATAAATCACCAATTCGGCATCTTCCAGATTCTTCACCTCGGGATTTTTACAGCAAAGCTTCTTTTGCAGGAACTGCAAAATGTCAATTACTTGCTCGTGCGTATATTTACCGCTGTCCAACAGCTGCAGATATGCAAAAGCCTGTTGCTGCAAGGCAATCAGTACGCCGGCTATCAGCTTCTTATACAACACGGTTTCTCCCTTCAGCTTATCGGGCACCACATTGTCGATGTTCTTAATGAAAATAATATCAGCGTCCAGATCGTTCAGGTTCTCGATCAGCGCACCATGTCCGCCCGGACGGAACAGGAGTTGCCCTTTATCGCGGAACGGCTGATTGTCCATATCTACAGCAATCGTATCCGTACTTGGTTTCTGTTCAGAGAAACTAATGTTGTAATCGACCCCATACTTCTTGGCATATATGGCAGCTTTTTCATCCACCAATGCCTTGAAAAGAGCACGATGCTCGGGAGAAACGGTAAAATGAACATTTACCTTTCCATTGCGGTTGGCTGCATACAAGGCTCCTTCAACCAAATGTTCTTCAACAGGAGTACGGTTGCCATCCTCGTACTTGTGAAATTTCAGCAAACCTTTCGGCAAAGCGCCATAATTCAGCCCGGCCGATTCGAGCAAAGCAGCCACAACAGCCTTATAGTCGCCCTCATCCACCAGAGCAGGAATGTCTTTCCCCTTAGTCTTCAGGCACGCAGCGTTCAAGTCATCGTAAAAGGCAAAATGCTCGATCTGCGCAAAAAACTTCTTTTCGAAATCTGTCTGAGGGGCATTATAATCAGCACCCAAAAACTCAAACATATTCTTAAACATACGACTGGCAGCGCCCGAAGCCGGCACAAATTTCACTACAGTCTTATCAGTCTGCGTATAAGCTTCCCATGCATCCAAATAGGTTTTCTGGACATCTGCATCGGGAGCCAATATACCATTGCCAACAGAAGCGGCTGCAAATAGCTTCAAATAAGGGAAGCCATGCTTGAAACAAGCCAACTGCTCGGCAATTTGTTCTTCCGAAATGCCTTTCTTAATCAGCAAATCTTTGTCTTGGGATGTTATCATATTTATCTAAAATTATTAATTGACCCCCAAAAGTATAAAAAAAACGCAACTATTATGAGAAAAATAAAGAAAAAAACTACCTTTGGCAAATAAAATACGAACGATCATGAATTCAGAGATTTTTTTCACTAAAGAAGAGAAAAAAGAACTATTCTTACTCTACCGCAAATTACTGCAACTTTCAGGTGACACACTACTAAAAGACGATTGCCGAAAATTAAAAGCACATCTGATCAATGCCATACAACACAACTTCATACAACGGGATATTTTCGGCCTGAACCCAATTATTAAGGACATGCAAACCGCTGTTATCACAGCCGAAGAGATCGGTATGCGCCGGGCATCCATCATTGCTTTGATGCTCCACGACTCCGTAAGATGTGGAAGTTACACATTGGAGCAAGTCCAGAAAGAATATGGAGAAGATGTGGCAAGAATCATTCAAGGCCTGATACGCATTCAGGAACTATATACCAAAAGCCCCACGATCGAATCGGAAAACTTCCGGAATCTGCTGCTGACATTCGCAGAAGACATGCGGGTAATACTGATTATGATCGCCGACCGTGTAAACGTGATGCGACAAATCAAAGACAGCGAGAACGACGAGGCACGCCGACAAGTAGCCAACGAAGCGTCGTACCTCTACGCTCCCCTCGCCCACAAATTAGGATTATACAAGCTGAAGTCGGAACTGGAAGACCTGTCACTGAAATATACCGAAAAAGAAATATACTATCACATCAAGAACAAGCTGAATGAGACCAAGGCTTCGCGAGATAAATACATTGCCGACTTCATAGCTCCCATACAAAAGAAACTGGAAGAGACAGGCTTGAAATTCCACATCAAGGGGCGAACCAAATCCATCCACTCCATCTATCAGAAGATGAAGAAGCAGAAATGTCCGTTCGAAGGAGTGTACGATTTGTTTGCCATCCGCATCATCCTTGACTCGGAACTCGATAAAGAGAAACAAGAATGCTGGCAGGTATATTCCATCGTGACAGACATGTATCAGCCCAATCCCAAACGCTTGCGCGACTGGCTGTCCGTACCGAAAAGCAACGGATACGAATCACTCCACATCACGGTTATGGGACCGGAAAGCAAATGGGTGGAAATTCAGATACGTACCGAAAGAATGGACGAAATTGCCGAACGAGGTCTGGCCGCCCACTGGCGTTACAAGGGCATAAAAGGAGAAAGCGGACTGGACGAATGGCTTACCTCGGTACGAGAAGCCTTGGAAAACTCGGACAGCAACGGACTGGAAACAATGGATCAGTTCAAGCTTGACCTATACGAAGACGAAGTATTTGTCTTCACCCCCAAGGGCGACTTGTTCAAATTAGGCAAAGGAGCTACGGTGCTCGACTTCGCATTCCACATCCACACCAAACTGGGCTGCAAATGCATTGGAGCCAAGGTAAACGGGAAAAATGCGCAGCTCAAACAGGTTCTGCACAGTGGCGACCAGGTAGAAATCATGACGTCGAACACCCAGACACCCAAACAGGACTGGCTGAACATTGTCACCACCTCGAAAGCGCGGACAAAAATACGCCAGGCATTAAAGGAAATGGCGGCCAAACAACATGACTTTGCCAAGGAAACCCTGGAACGTAAATTCAAGAATCGGAAAATTGAATATGATGAATCCATCATGATGCGTCTTATCAAGCGAATGGGATTCAAGGTTGTGACCGACTTTTATCAGGCCATTGCCGATGAGACAATCGACGTGAATGAGATTCTGGACAAATACATCGAACTGCAAAAGAAAGAGAGCGATATACACGATGAAGTCACATACCGGAGCGCCGAAGGATATAACCTGCAAACGCCACAGCTTGAAGAGACGACCGGCAAGGAAGATGTTCTGGTCATCGACCAGAATCTGAAAGGGCTGGAGTTCAAATTGGCACGTTGCTGCAATCCGATCTACGGAGATGATGTCTTCGGATTCGTCAGTGTTACCGGCGGAATCAAAATACACCGTACCGACTGCCCGAATGCAAGCGATCTGCGCGAACGCTTCGGTTATCGCATCGTGAAGGCACGGTGGGCCGGCAAGTCGCAAGGCACACAGTATCCCATTACTTTGCGTGTGGTAGGCCACGATGATATCGGTATCGTAACCAATATTACATCCATTATTTCGAAAGAAATGGGAATCACACTGCGAAGCATCAGTATCGACTCTCACGATGGATTGTTCTCGGGTACACTGACCGTAATGATTGGTGACACGGGACGGTTGGAAGCACTTATCAAAAAACTACGAACGGTAAAAGGAGTAAAACAAGTTTCCAGAAATTAAAATCGAATGAAGTACAATTTCAGAAAACAGATAAGAAGCTTCGGATACGCATGGCATGGCATATGGTGCTGCATAGGAAAAGAGCAAAATCTCAGCTTTCACTTGATAGCTACCGTGCTGGTCATCGGCGCCGGATGCTTCTTTCAGATCACCCGCACCGAATGGGCAATCGTATTGTTATGTATCGGCATCGTCATCAGTGCCGAACTTTTCAATACAGCCATTGAAAAACTGGTGGATTTGGTTTCCCCTCAACGGCACCCTGTTGCCGGACAGGTAAAAGACATCGCAGCCGGTGCTGTTTTGGTATGCGCTTTTGCTGCAATGATTGTAGGGCTTGTCATCTTCCTGCCCTACATACTTTGATCATAAAAAAATGAGTGAGAAATTATCTCACTCGTTTCTTTTTATAATAAGGCGAAGTAGCTATTAGAAATATCAGTACCGATACCACTGCCGCTACCACTCCTACATATAGCAACACGTCACTTGACATCAGATAACTTGCCACTGCAAAACCGCTTATCATGCCTGCATCAATCGACAGATTTAGCGTAGTATTGCTCGTTCCACGCTGGCAGTGATGAGAAAGTCGGA
This sequence comes from uncultured Bacteroides sp., assembly GCA_905201685.1. Taxonomy (GTDB): domain Bacteria; phylum Bacteroidota; class Bacteroidia; order Bacteroidales; family Bacteroidaceae; genus Bacteroides. Next base: position 7,249 of record CAJKOW010000012.1, read on the forward strand.
CAAACATACGCACCAACGGTACTGCAGACAGCAGCAAAGAAGCTACGACCAGCAGAAGTGCATACACCCATATCTCACCACCCTTATATGCCAATAGTGAAACAAAGATTCCACAGGCAAAGGCCAGTAGCCATACATTAAAGGCCGGCAACCAGGCACGTGGCAGGATAAATCGATCCCAATTACACAGCTTGACTCCTATCGGGGCACGAAAAGGTACATGAACTCGCCAGGCTTCCAATACGCCCAACAAGCCAAAGGCTATGGCTGTGTATAATAGTCCGTTAAGGGAATATATTCCATAAATCCAGAAGCCCAAAAGCAATCCGACAGCCATACCGATGCGGCTCCAACGGGCATAGAGCACATTAGCCCGGGAACGATTGCCCGAAACGGTGACATCAATACTGATTGTTACTCCGGCTGCCGAAGCCAGTCCCAGGCACGCTCCTTCCAAGAATGCCAACGCCATCCATTCGATGAACTCATCAGCATAAGCATATCCCAGCAGAACGGCCAACAAAATGACCAAGGGCCACACGAACACACTTTTCCGATAGCAAGCATCGCCTAAATACGCATTGAAGGGGCCAGACAGAAACATGCCTATCAGCATAGCCACATAAAAATACGCAGCCTCATGTCCCCATCCGACGACCAGCAACGGAAAAGGCATATAGGCGGCTGCATGCAGAAAAAATCCGGCCATACGCATCCGCCTGAAGCCCGACGATAGCTGAACTGTATCAGTATTGTTCCTTTTCATTCGGAAAATCTAAGTTCTTTACATCAGACACATATCGGCTGATGGCGTCTGTCATCACCGTATGCAGATCGGCATAGCGACGCAGAAAACGTGGACGGAATCCATTGTTCATGCCCAGCATATCCTGTATGACCAATACCTGTCCGTCAACTCCACCACCGGCACCGATGCCAATGATAGGAATGGTCAGTTCTTGTGCCACCCTTTCGGCCAATACAGCCGGGATTTTTTCCAGGACAATGGCAAAGCATCCGGCTTCTTCAAGCAAGTGGGCATCGCGCACCAGCTTTTCAGCTTCTGCTTCATCCTTCGCACGTACGGTGTACGTACCATACTTGTTAATGGATTGAGGCATCAGTCCCAGATGTCCCATGATGGGAATACCGGCACTGAGAATACGTTTCACTGTTCCGATAATCTCTTCTCCACCCTCTAATTTCAAAGCATCGGCATGACTCTCTTTCATAATACGTATGGCAGAAGCCAATCCTTCCATCTCATTGCCTTGGTAAGATCCGAAAGGCATATCGACTACGACCATGGCGCGTTTCACACCCCGCACCACAGACTTTGCATGATAGATCATCTGATCCAACGTGATGGGCAACGTTGTCACATTGCCGGCCATCACGTTCGAAGCCGAATCACCTACCAGTATCACATCTACACCGGCACCATCCACAATCTGCGCCATGGTGTAATCATAAGAAGTCAACATTGAGATTTTTTCACCTCTCTGTTTCATCTCTACAAGACGATGTGTAGTCACTTTACGAGTATCGTCCGAAATATATCCAGCCATTTCTTATAAATATTTAAGTTGTTACTTTAATACGTATAAATGTGTATATGTTAACCTGTTACAAAAATAATACTTTTATTATTATCTACGAACCTCAAGCATTTTATCGTAAGTAAAACCTTCGAAGTCATCAATGACACAATGGCATAACGACGCTATGCTTTCACGCGGATTGGTGGTAGCCAGACCAATGACATTTGCCCCGGAAGCCATCCCGGCCTTCAGACCGTTGAACGAATCTTCGAAGACGTATGTGTTCTCCGGTTCTGTTCCAAAGACCTTCATGCCCAACAGGAAACAATCGGGCGCGGGTTTCGAACGGGTAAACATTTCCGCGGTCAGAATACGGTCGAAAAGAGTTTGTATTTCCGGACAAGAACGGTAAACAGCAGCCATCTTTTTGTCGTTCGAACTGGTAACAACCGCCATCTTCACACCATGACGGCGCAAGTCTGCTATAAAGTCAACGATACCAGGCACATATTCATAGTCCATTTGCTGCTCAAAGCGGTCCAATTGTTCGGTAATCGTTTTTTGTTCCTGCTCTTTTCCCGGAAAGAATTTATCATAAATATAGGTCAGCGTCTGACCCTTGATAAGAAGTTCCAGATTGTCTATGGATAAATAATCTACTCCGACTTTATGCCAGAATATACTGTATTGCTTTTCCGTATCCATCACAACTCCGTCAAAATCGAAAAGAACTGCAATCTTTTTCATTGCGTTATCCATACTTATTCCCTTCATAATTTATCCTATACCTTCTGTTTCAAGCCGACAAAGATGAGAATAATCCGCGAACCATGCAAATAAAACGCTCAAATCACTTCAATGTCATCCCTGTCAGTTGTTCCAATGTTCCGTTGAACACATTCAGATCCACCTCCTTTTCAATACCCGGAACACGCCCTACATCGGTATGCTGCCAAAATTCCCAATGTCCTTCGTAACGCACAGAATCAACATAGTAATGTGCTATCCAATAGGGATAAGCATTGAATGCGGAATCATTCAGGTAACGTTGCTTAAACTTATAGGAAGTATATAATATAGGCTTTACACCGTAATGTGACTCTATACGATTGAGCCACACTTTCACCGCGGCCTGCAATTCACTTACGGATTTACGCCCGAGAGTTTCCACATCGAGTACCGGAGGCAAATCTCCACTGTCCAATTGCACCGTATGAATAAAGAAATCGGCCTGCCTCACCGGATCGGTCTGAGGAATAAAATAATGATAAGCACCCCTCACAAAGCCATACTCCTGTGCTTTGCTGAAATTCTCGGCAAAACGATAATCACTATGATCACCTCCTTCCGTTGCCTTCATGAAAATAAACTGTATCGGGAAATCGGACTGCTGATTACGTGCCAACACAGGCCAGTCAATATCTCCCTGATAGTGGGAAATGTCTATTCCATGCACCTCGTAATCACAAGGAATGCAAACGCCATATCCTTTCTTTCCGTGACAAGGCTTCCAGCGATAAGCATAAGGTCGTACGAAAAACCAATAGAACGATGCCGTAAGAAACAAAACAATGCATACAGCCAACACATTGCGCAACCAATTGGGTATCGTACGTGTCAGATTCCGTTTTTTCGATCTGCGACTGTTCGAAGCACGAGAAGAAGAGGTAACAGACTTCCGACTTACTGCGTTTCTTTTTCTTGGGGACAAAATACGAAATTTTAATCAGTACTTAAAGAGTAAGATCACATACGCTTTCCATAAAGTGAAAGACTACAAGGAAATAAGCAGCACAAAGCATGCTTATTTTCCTTGTAGCCTGATCATCCATTAGCCAACAGCTAACGGCCTTTTATTTATGGACACTTATTTAGCTTGTTCAAGCTGCAAAGTTTTGGTCGGCTGGTCGCATACTTCTGTAGGACCAAAGTACTGTATCGGACCCGGATATACATAATCCGTCTCCTTGGCCCAACGTTCGCGCTGTGCAGCAAAAGCCTTGAAAGGAGCACCATCCAGCTTAACCAATGCCTTCTGGATAACAGGTTTCATTTCACCGTTACGGCGTTCCATGTTCATCATCATAGTGATGGGCACACCACCTGCAATCCATTCGTCAGCAGGAGCTGTCGTATTGCGTACGGATGACATGTAACCGGTCTTGCCATTGGCAATCAGTGATGCAGCCGTGTAACCTAATGAATAGCAGTAGTCTGCATCGAAGTTTGAAGGAGCAGCGCAACGACCTTCGTAACCGAAGAAGTGGTGTTGAGCAGCAAACTTGCCAACAAACTTACCTTCGGCTTTCCACTGAGCCAACTTGGTAGCAACCATCTCGGACAACAGTTTCTCAGTTTCAATCAGAGATACCTGAACATTTCCGTGCGGGTCGCGATCCAGTGTCAGCTGACGGGCAACACCTTCGGGAAGGCTTGCATAGATAGCCGAATTTTCGGGAGACAACTTGCGGATGATGTAATCGCGCTGAGCTGACTTCTTGATCTGAGCAAATTCCTCGGCATTGGCAGCCAGGAAATCATTCAGTTCGGCAATCAGACGTTTCATGGCAGGGATGAACTCGATCAGACCTTCAGGAATAAGAACAGTTCCGAAGTTTTTGCCTTCGGCAGCACGAACGGCAACGGCATTGGCTATGTAAGTTACCACATCGTCCAATGACATATTCTTGGCTTCAACCTCTTCAGAAATGATACAGATATTGGGCTGTACCTGCAAGGCGCACTCCAATGCAATGTGAGAAGCCGAACGACCCATCAGTTTAATGAAGTGCCAGTATTTACGAGCCGAATTACAGTCGCGTTGAATGTTACCGATTACTTCAGAATAAGTCTTGCAAGCAGTATCAAATCCGAAGCTGGTTTCAATCATCTCATTCTTCAGGTCGCCGTCGATGGTCTTGGGACAACCGATTACCTGTATGCCATAGTTCTTGGCAGCGTAATACTCGGCCAGCACACAAGCATTCGTATTGGAGTCATCTCCACCGATAATAACCAGTGCCTTGATGCCCAGTTCCTTCAGAATCTCATAACCTTTTTCAAACTGGTCTTCTTTCTCTAATTTGGTACGACCCGAACCGATAATGTCAAAACCACCAGTGTTACGATATTCATCGATGATGTCGGCTGTCAGTTCCATATAGTTATGATCAACCAATCCACCAGGTCCCAGAATAAAACCGTAAAGGCGACAATCCTTATTTAACTTCTTGATACCATCGAACAAGCCGGAAATAACATTATGTCCACCAGGAGCCTGTCCACCGGAAAGGATAACACCTACATTAAATGCAGGATAGCTGACAGCTTCGTCAGTTGCCTCAAACTTAATCAGAGGCATCCCATACGTGTTAGGGAACAATTTTTTAATCTCTTCCTGATCAGCTACAGACTGAGTAGCAGCACCGGCTACCGCCTTTACATGTCCTTTCAACGCTTTCGGAAGTTTGGGCTGATAGGCAGCCCTTGCAATCTGTAATGCACTTTTAGTCATATTTATTCATTTTAAAGGTGTACACATACGAATTAAAAAGCTTGGCAAATTTCGGCTTTTTTCAGAAGACTACATAACTTTTGGTAGCGAAAAGTAAGTTTCTATCACATTTTTTATATTTTTGCCGTCCGAACGACTACCTCAAATAATGTAACACCGTATGCTAAAAGACTGGAAAGAGCGCTTGAAAGCACGTTCACGACGCGTTCATCGCAAGATTGAACTTCTGCGCCTGAAACGAATCCGAAAGAAACAGACGCCCCAATATACCTATTGCAAGAACTGTGGTACCCGCCTGGAAGGGATGTACTGTTACCACTGCGGACAATATGCGCTGGACATCGAACAACCGTTTTGGAAATACGTGCGCCAATACTTCGAAAACATGTATCAGTTCGACACCAAGATATGGCGCACCCTGTGGTATCTCTTCACCCGCCCCGGTTTCCTGACAAGCGAATTCAACGCAGGCAAAATCAACTCTTACGTTCATCCCTTCCGCCTGTATATGTGCATCTCCGTGGTATTCTTTGCCATATTCTTCATGCTGGTTGGCGAACGGGTAAACGACTTAAACGCACTGAATGACGGACGGCTGAGACGAGACATTGTGGAACAGCTGAAAAGCTCTGCTGCCGCAGCCGATACCACCGTTTACCTCTACCAGGCACCACAATTGATCAAAACCCTGACCCTGCGCTTTGGTATCGAAGATGCCGACCGGATCGTCTGCTATCAGCCGGTGGACAATCCATACGGGCTGTCACGCGCCACCCTACCCCGCCTGCTTGTTGACTCCTGCTTCCGTCAAACCGAAATCTCACCGCAGGATTGGGACTTCATCCGACAGTCTCGTACCCGGAAGAATCTGAATATAGAAAACTGGATAGACGGCAAAGATTACGGCCCCGATAACGTGGCAGCTATCCGCGCATTCCGTATTGACAGTACCTATACACAGACCGCAAACGGGACCGACAGTCTCGTACTACACCCGCAGAAAGTCTGCGCATGGACAGATGGCATGCAACAACAGGATGCCGAAGTAGATGCCTTGCAGAAAGAACAGTTTACCAACGACATGGTAGGCGATCTGTCCAAATGGACACCTTTTTTTATGATGTTTCTCCTGCCTCTGTTCGCAGCAATTCTGAAGTTATTCTATGGCAATAAACGAATGCCTTACATGTGGCACTTCGTCCATGCCATCCACCTGAATACGGTCTTTCTCATCCTCCTTTGCATTCCGTTAGTACCGCTCTTTGCCTACGGCATCGATGACATGCTGGCAGCCCGACAAACGCTGAACACTGTACAGCAGAATTTTCTCAGCATCACCTTTACAGGTTTCCCCATTGCCATGTTTCTCTACATGTTGGTGTCTTTCCATACCGTCTATCGCCAGGGATGGGTGAAAACATGCTTAAAGGCCCTGCTGTTTTTTACCCTGTTTACCATTATAGCAACGCTGCTGGCCTGTGTACTATTGCTGTGGTTGTTGGCAACGGAAGCGGAAGCCATATAATAATTAAAGAATGAATAAAGCATAAACAATGAGACTCTCTGAAAAACTCTGCCAGCGCCGACGTCGCATCCGACGTAACATCGAAGCCATGCGTCTGCGCCGTATCCGTCGCTATACTCGTCCCGGCTACACCCACTGCATGAACTGCGAACCAAGCTGAAAGGAATGTATTGCCACCAGTGTGGCCAGTATGCGCTCGACATTCATCAGCCCATGTGGAAATACATCCGCCAGTACTTCGAAAACATGTATCAGTTCGACGGGAAAGTGTGGATGACGCTCTTCCTGATGTTCACCCGACCAGGATACCTGACCAATGAGTTCAACGAAGGAAAAATAAATTCCTATGTTCACCCCTTCCGCCTGTATATGTTCATTTCCGTCCTGTTCTTCACCTTTTTCTTCATGGCTACCGAACGGATTACAGGACGTGCGCTACTGACGATGGCGGGGGAACAGATCCCCGATACGGTGATGAACGTACTAAGACGGACCGATGCAACGACACTGCCGGACACAACCATTTATGCCTACAACATGGAAACGCTACGCAACGTATTGGATGCACGCGGGGCAGAACAGGCCGACAGCCTTGTCCGCCTGCATTACGAGGATCGTGGTGACGAACTGAACTGCGTCACCCTCCCGCGTTTGCTCTTCGACTCCTGCCTGACGCGCACCGCCCTCCACGAGGACAATCAGACCGAGGCCGACATACTGCGCAAAACGGCGAAATTAGGCGAGATGGATGAGGAAGAACTATTCTATCACAACCTGCCTGCAGATTCGGCTACAGGACGCATTACAGCCGACACGTACGACTGGATGACACGCATCGACCAAAAAGATCAGCTTCAGTACCAGGCCACGGCATCGTTCATATTGGGCCAGTTGTCCAAGTGGACCCCCATGTTTCTGATGTTCCTCCTGCCTCTACAGGCCTTGCTGTTTAAAATCTTCTACCCGCACCGACGATACATGGAACACTTTGCCCATGCCACCCACCTGAGCAGTTTCCTGCTCGTACTGATGGCCGTGCCTGCAGGCATCTTACTCTGGGATTTCAATCTGGGACGTGACAACAATATCAACATCGGCTGCATACAAAGCGCCATTCTCTTCCTCTCACCCCTGGCGCTGCTGCTCTACCAGCTTGTATCCATGCGTACCGTTTACCACGACGGCTGGGGCAAGACTACAGTAAAGTGCCTGCTCGTCTTTGGCATCTTCAACCTGCTGGCATTCAGTCTCGCTGCTATGCTGATTATATTCCTCGTATTCAAGGCAACAGGAAAAATGTGATTTTCAGATATCAATTCCTCTTGCTCAGTATTATGTCGAAGGTCGCCTGCCCTCCCAATGGACAGCCAACTTCCAACACAAAATAACTCCGATTTCTACAGGAAATTTTTCTTATTGACAAGCAAAAGATTCATAACCTGTAAAAATCGGAGTTATCTGTAGCGAATTTACACTTTTCAGTCTATTCCCATCCCCCACCAAGTGCCTTGTAAAGATTGACCATCGTAATACGCTTGTCACGGATGGCATAACTCAAACTAAGCTGGGCTTCGAAATAAGTACGCTGGGCATCAAGCAGATCCATGTAACCGATGGCACCGTTTACATATTGCAGCTGTGCCAATTCAAGTGTGGACTTGGCCGACTGCTCCAGGCGCTGACGTGTATCGTAGATATCCTTTATCTTATTAAATTCGGTAATAGCATTATAGGCATCTTTAAATGCACTGAGTACAGTCTTTTCGTAGGCATGGGCGGCACGTTCGCAAGCAGCTTTCTTGGCTTTGAGTCGTGCACGGTTCTTGCCCATGGCAAAAATAGGTTGCAACAGCGTACCACTCAACAAATGATAAGGCGACTTCAAAATGTCAGACAGCTCTTCACTCTCGGCACCCAGATTGGCAGTCAGCGTAATGCTGGGGAAAAGGCTCGTAAAAGCAACCCCTACTTCCGCATTGGCTGCAATCAGTTCCTGCTCTGCCTGACGCACGTCGGGACGACGTTCAAGCAGTGTGGAAGGCAGACCTACCGGCAGGTTTTCGGGCAACACGATATCTACAGTAATCGGCGTACGACGTATGCTGTGCGGGTATTCACCGGTCAAGAATGACAGTTCGTTTTCCTTCAACGTAATCTTCCGCTCCAGATCCGGAACCAGCGTCACTGTTTTCGCCAATTCCACCTGTGCCTGACGGAAAGGTATTTCGGAAATAAGTCCGCCCTCGTAACGCAAGCGTACCAGATGAAGACTCTCCCGACGCGCCTCTACGGTTTGTTGTACAATAGCCAACTCATTATCCAATGCCACCAGTTCGAAATAAGCCTGAGCCACCTGTGCCACAAGACTCATCTGCAAAGCACGCCGGCTTTCAATCGAACCGACAAACTCAGCCAGGCTGGCATCGCGCGCCCAACGCAACTTTCCCCAAAGATCAAGTTCCCACGAGATGACACCTTTCAGGTCAAACTGATTATCCGGATTGTAGTGATCTCCACCATAATCATCAGCTTCTTTTTCGGCATAAACACGGAGTCCGACCGAAGGGAACATATTGGCTACGTCAATACGTTTCATGGCAGCCAGTTCCTTCACACGGGCTGCAGCCATCTGCATGTCTTTGTTATAAACCAATGTCTTTCTAATCAACTCCTGCAACAGCGTGTCGGCATAGAGCCATTCCCACGGATAATCGGCAAAACTGGTCGTATCCGTGTATAGCGTATCACTCCCGTGAATAGAATCTTGCAGCGACGCGGGCAGATCCAATTGCGGACGGGTATAATGCTTGCCCAACTGACAAGCCGAAAGCAACAGCAGAGCGATAAGAAGTAACGGTAATCTGTTATATACAATATGTCTCATAATCTATTTTCGTTGTTTATCTTTAATATGGAAACCGACAGGCTTACGAACGCACCTTTTTCAACTTGTTCTTTGCTTTGTAGATCATTACAAAGAAGAACGGCACCAACACAATTCCCACCGTAACGGCTACGATCATTCCAAAAAATACACCTGTACCGATAGCCTGACGACTGGCCGAACCCGGTCCGCTGGCAATCACCATAGGCAACATACCCAGAATAAAGGCCAACGATGTCATCAGGATAGGACGGAAACGCAAATGGGCAGCGTGCAATGCCGCTTCTACCACATCCTTTCCGGCATCCGCCTCATCCTTGGCAAACTCCACAATCAGGATGGCATTCTTGGCAGCCAAACCAACCAGCATTACCAGACCGATCTGGAAATAAGTATCATTCTCAAGTCCGCAAACCGAAACTCCCATGTAGGCACCTAAAGCAGCAACCGGCAACGAAAGCAGCACGGCAATAGGAATACTCCAGCTTTCGTACAGTGCCGCAAGAAACAGGAATACAAACAGGAATACCAATGCCAAAATCATACCGGTTTGTCCACCAGCCTGCTTTTCCTGATAGGACAGGCCGCTCCACTCAATACCGATATTGTCGGGCAGATGTTCGCGGGCTATCTGCTCCATCAGGTCCATGGCCTGTCCGGAGCTGTATCCCTGGGCTGCCGTACCACGGATTACCGCCGTATTGAACATGTTGAAACGTTTGATGCTACCGGGTCCTGTCGTATATTCGGTATTACCCAGTGCTGTCAGCGGAATCATGGCGCCGTTGCTTCCCCTTACGAAGAACAGATTGATGTTATCGCGGTGCTCACGATAAGAGGCCTCTGCCTGCAGATATACACGGTAGATACGGTTGAACATATTGAAGTCGTTCACATAGACCGAACCTGTATAAGCCTTCACCGTTGAAAAGACATCCGCCATCGGCACACCCACCATTTTCACTTTATCACGGTCCACATCGAAATACAGTTGTGGTATCTCGGCTTGCAACGAAGACGACAAACTGCTCAACTCCTTCCGCTGCGAAGCATAGAACATCAGGGTGTCGGCTGCCTGTACCAGATTCTCGTAAGTAGCATCACCACGTGCCTCGAGCTGCATTTCAAATCCACCCGAAGTACCCAAGCCCGGGATCACGGGAGGCGTTGAAAGATAAACCTTACATTCAGGATATTCGTTAAACTCACGGTTCACGCGGTCCATAATCTCATCAATGGTCGTATCGTCGCGCTCCTTCCACTCCTTCAGAATAACCGTAAGCTGACTGCGTGCCTGGCTTGTTCCTACGCGCGGACTGGTACCCGTCACGTTCTGAACATACTCCACTTCGGGCATATTCATCAAAAAGTCAATGGCGCGGTTGGTCACCGTACGGGTACGTTCCAGAGTCGCTCCTTCAGGCAGTTCCAATTCTACCGTAAAATAACCCTGATCCTCCACCGGCAAGAAGCTGGTAGGTATCAATCGATAGAATACAAAGATAAGCACTAACACCATTCCAAAACCGGCCATCACGCGACGTGGATTCTTAATCACCCGCTTGATGGTCGCTACATAACGGTGATTCCCCACATCCAGCCAGCGGTTAATGGCACGGAACACCCTGTTCTTAGGTTTATTCGGATCGGTCGGCTTCAGAATAAGCGAACACATCACCGGACTCAGGGTCAATGCAACGACTGTCGAAAGCAGCACCGATACGGCAATCGTCACACTGAACTGACGATACAGCTGCCCCGTGATGCCCGACAGAAAACTAACCGGCACAAACACGGCTGCCAACACCAGCGAAGTAGCGATCAAGGCACTGGTCAGTCCGTCCATAGCCTTCTTGGTGGCTTCGTAAGCGCTCAGGTGTTCTTCTTCCATGATTCGCTCCACATTCTCTACCACCACGATGGCATCGTCCACCACCAGACCGATGGCAAGCACCAGTCCCAGCAAAGTCAATATATTGAGCGAGAACCCGAAAATCAGCATAAAGCCAAACGTACCGATCAGCGAAATAGGCACCGCCACGATAGGAATCACCGTCGCCCGCCAGCTCTGCAATGACAGGAACACAACCACAATCACCAGAAACAAGGCCTCGAACAAGGTCTTATAAACCTCGTGAATAGATTCCGAAATATACGTCGTCATATCAAACGGAAATTCATAAGACAATCCTTCAGGAAAGTTCTTACTGATTTCCACCATCGTCTTCTTCACGCTCTCGGCCACTTCCATGGCGTTGGCGCCCGGCAACATATAGATACCCAATACGGCTGCATTACCGCCATTGATACCACTTTCCGTATTATACGACTGCGCTTCGAGCGACACGCGTGCCACGTCGCGCAAGCGTATCAGCGATCCGTCCGCATTGGCACGAAGCACGATTTCCTCAAATTGGGCCGCACTGGACAAACGTCCCTGAGCCGTGATGGGAATCGTTATGTCGAGTCCTGTCACCGGTTGCTGTCCCAATACGCCGGCAGCCGATTCCCGGTTCTGATCCTTCAAGGCATTCTGCACATCCTGTACTGTCAGGCCAAAGTTGGCCAGACGGGCAGGATCCACCCATATCTGCATGGCATAATAACGGCTACCGATGTTGGACACACGTCCCACTCCCGGGATTCGGCGCAACAGGTCGAGCACATTGATTGTTGCAAAATTACTCAGATAGATTTCATCAAACTTTGGATCGTCCGAAGTCAAGCAGAGAGTCATCAGCTGGCTGGCCGCCTGCTTTTCTATCTCGATACCGTTCTGCACCACTTCGGCCGGCAGACGCGATTCCGCCAACTTGATACGGTTCTGAATTTCTACGGCCGCCAGATCGGGATCTGCAGAGATATCGAATGTGACCGTTGCCGAGAAACCTCCCGAATTGGAGCTGTTCGACTCCATATAAAGCATTCCCGGCGTTCCGTTCAATTCCTGTTCGATAGGAGTTGCCACGGCCTGCGATACCGTCAGTGCACTGGCACCCGGATAGGAAGCGCTGATTTTCACCACCGGCGGTGTAATCTGGGGATATTGGTCGATAGGGAGCATCGTCAGACCGATGACACCCACAATGACTATCAATATGGATATGACAGCCGAAAAGACCGGCCTGTCAATGAAAAAACTTACTTTCATGCTATTGGTACTGCGTTAGGTGTTTACGATTTTTTGTTTTCTTCTTCTTTCTGTGGCACAGCTTCTCCTACCCGTACCTTGATACCCGGACTGAGTTTGTGATAGCCTTCACTGACCACCATTTCTCCGCGTACCAATCCGCGCTCTACCACCACGTTGTTGCCAAACTCCGGTCCCAATTCAATGAAACGGCGTTCAACCGTCGAATCGCGACGCATCACAAACACGTAAGCACCACCCTTTTCTATGATAAGCGACTTTTGCGGAATGACCGTAGCATTCTCACGCACATCCAGCAGCAATCTCACTTTCGTAAACTGACCTGGCAACAATACCCGGTCGGGATTGGGCATCTCTGCACGCACCGAGAATGTACCGGTTTTAGGATCTACCTGCGGCTCGGCAAAATCTACCAGCCCCTTGTACGGATAAACACTGTTGTCTGGCAATGTAATGGTCACCGTAGGCTGCCACGAACGGGTGGAGTCCTTCTGTCCCAACGTCACGTTACGCTCCTTACTTTTCAGATAGTCAAGTGCCGTCATGCTGAAGTCCACCAGTACGGTGTCACTCTTGACCACCGTAGCCAGCAGCGATTTTCCGGACGTACCTACCAGCGTCCCAAGATCGACGTAGCGTTCGCTGATGTGTCCCGAAATCGGCGAGCGAACCCATGTATATCCTAATTCCTGTTCTGCCTGGTCAAGGTCGGCCTGACTCATACCCATACTTGCCACCGCCGTTTCATAGGCAGCAATGGCATTGTCTAAATCCAGCTGGCTGGCTGCATTCTGTTCGAACAACGGGCGGATACGCTCCAGGTCACGTTTGGTTTTACGCACCGATGCCGAGTCTTTCCGCAATTGGGCACGCGCCTTGTCCGCTTTGGCACGGTATTGTCTGGGGTCAATGACAAACAAGACCTGATTTTTGGTCACATAGGTACCTTCGGCGAACTCCATGCTTTCCAGAAATCCTTCCACACGGGCACGTACTTCCACAAATTGTTGCGCTCTGATACGTCCCACATAATCACCATATATTTCCACGTCTTCCGTAGCGGCTGGTTCCACCATCACGATAGGAACTTGAGGTTGAACTTTCTCGGGCCATGTCCAGATAACATATCCGGCAATCAATACGACCATGCATACAATCATGCCTATCACCCTTTTTCTTTTCAGCTTCAATTCTTTTTTTGTAAAAAATAGTTTCATGCTTGTTTGTTTATTAAATTTAACCCTGTTATTTTTCTATATAAAGAGCAAGTCCGATGCCAAAAACCGCATATCAAATACAAATATATGCAAATAACTCGTTTTCAACAAATAAAGCCGATTAAATTCCAAACATACGTCAACATGCTTATACAATTTGTGTAGAAAATCCACATCGGTCTGTAGATTTTTTCCACACTTCCGTCCCTTTCTGTTCTCTCTCCGTCGCCCCCTCCCCTGCCCAACCCTAAAAATATCTCAAATTATTTCCATCCATCGATAAAAAGCACTATCTTTACCGAGAATAAGTATTCAAGTTGCGCAAGCCGATGCGGCCTCTGTCACTCGGCTGTACTCACACTTACGAAGGGAGGCAATCCGTTCAGACTTGGGCAACAGACAAGGAAACAATTGTTTAACCCCCAAAACAGAAAAAATTATGGCAAGCAGAAAAGAATTAAAAAAGAACGTCAACTATATTGCAGGCGAATTGTTCACCGAATGCCTGGTCATCAGCAAATGTGTACCCGGCGTGGATCAGCAGAAAGCAGACGATCTGATGGGTAAGATTCTGGACATGCAGGACGAATTTGTCTGCCGCATCAGCCACACCGAGCCCGGCAATGTCAAAGGTTTCTACAAAAAGTTCCAGCTGGATTTCAAGGCAAAGGTGAATGAGATTGTAGAAGAATTGAGTAAATTGGGATAAACAGATGAAGAAAGCCTTTTATCGCTTTATCTTCCACCGCCTACTGGGATGGAAAACCTGCCTGACAGTGCCCAACTACGACAAGTGCGTCATCTGCGCGGCTCCCCATACCTCCAATTGGGATCTTTTCATCGGGAAGCTGTTCTATGGTGCTCTCGGACGTAAGGCCTGTTTCATGATGAAGAAAGAATGGTTTTTCTTCCCATTAGGCATACTTTTCAAGGCAATGGGAGGCATCCCGGTCAACCGTGACAAACGAACTTCCATGGTGGACCAGATGGCCGAGCGCTTCGCAAAGAACGACCAATTCCACTTGGCCATCACCCCCGAAGGTACCCGCAAGGCCAATCCCGACTGGAAAAAGGGATTCTACTACATTGCCCTGAAAGCTCAGGTCCCCATCGTACTCATTGGCATAGATTATCCGTCGAAAACGATCAGTGCGACCAAAGTGGTCATCCCGACAGGAGATTTTGAAAACGAAATGCGCGAGATCAAACGCTATTTCAAGTCTTTCCACGGGAAAAATCCCGCCAACTTCACGACCGGAGAAGTTTAACCTTACACCCATCAGCCCCATGGATCCATTGCGCATCAGCCTTTTACAAACCAATATTGCCTGGGAAAATAAAACCGAGAATCTGCGTCGGCTCCACCGGCAACTACAGGAGCTTCACGGCCGGACAGACCTCGCCGTGCTACCCGAGATGTTCTCTACCGGCTTCTGCATGTCTCCCGGTCCTTTAGCCGAAACCACCGATGGAAGAACCATTACCACCCTCCTCCAATGGGCACAACGCTATCAGATAGCACTTGCCGGAAGCTTCATAGCCTGCCAGTCCGTCCCTTCTTCATCATCAGCCATGCGCTACTTCAACCGGGCCTTTTTTATCACCCCCGAGGGCGAATGTCATTTCTACGACAAACGCCACCTGTTCCGCATCGGCATGGAAGGCGAACAATATACAGCCGGACACCACCGCCCCATCGTCACCTACAAAGGCTGGCACATTCTCTTGCAGATTTGCTACGACCTGCGCTTCCCGGTATGGAGCCGTAACGTAAACAACGGATACGACCTGCTGATCTACGTAGCCAACTGGCCCACGGCCCGTCGCCCTGTGTGGGACGTCCTGCTTCAGGCACGTGCCCTCGAAAACCTCTGCTACACTTGTGGCATCAACAGAGTTGGCATCGACGGCAACGGCTTGCCCTACAACGGTGGCAGCACCCTGTATTCGCCCAAAGGGAAAATCTTAGCCGCCGTACCAGACGACAAGGAGGGCATTGCCACGGCAACACTCTCCTTCGACGACCTGAAAATGTTCAGGGAAAAATTTCCTGTCTGGCTGGATGCCGACAGATTTACTATTTCTTCAGATAATAATTCACGGTAGTCACTACACGGATGCTCTTAATATAAGGTGTATTCGCATCACGGTCCGAAATCGTAAACTGTCCCTGCGAAGCATTCCTTATTTTGCCCAACTTACTGTCCGAATCCTTGGCAAATTTTTCCGCTGCGGCACGTGCATTCTTGGTGGCTTCCTCTATCATCTGGGGCTTTACATCGTTCAGTCCCGTAAACTCGTAAACCACGCTGTAGCGGTAATCACCTCCCGTTATCGCAATGCCCTGCTTCATCAGTTCAGCCTGTTCCGACATCAGCTTGCGCACCTTGTCCACATTCTTCGACGTGACGGTAATCACCGAAGTGGCATTGTAACGATAGTTCACGTTACGGTCGGCATAACGCTCTGCCTGCATGTCAATAATCTCCGGTGGTGCGATGCTGATTTCTTCCTCACCGATTCCGTTCGACTTCAGAAACTGAACAATCGCTTCGTTCTTCTGCTCCAAATTGGCATACAGCACGGCCGGATCATTCCCGATGTCCTTATACATCAGCGGCCACACCACCTTGTCTGCAGGCACTTCCATTTCGGCCAGTCCTTTTACCGTCACCACCCGATCCTTGTCTCTAAAATCATTGATACCGTTCCGTATCATTACACCTAACATAATGATACCAATAGCGATAATAATCGCCTCAAATCTCCAGTTTTTCATGTTATTTTCTAATTAATTTAATTCAAGTTATAGGAGTTAGAATAAGTTATCGAGGGTGTATCAAATTAGGAAACTGCTTTCCTTTAGGCACGGATTACACGGAATTTCGCGGATGATTATTCTTCTTTCTCGGTGTTTTTCCGTGTAATCCGTGCCTAAAAATAACAAGATGTCAGTTACTTTTAGTTTTGACAAACCCTTTTGGAGTTAAAGCCAATAGATGAAGTGTATGGCCTGTATCCTTTTCACAAAAGTATCGGCTTAACTCCTTAACTTCTTAACTCCTCTAACTCCTGCAAGTTCAAAGATAGCTCTCTTCAAATCAGTACATTCGCACTTGAATATATAACACAGACAGTTCCCAAAATACCTATTCACCAAGTCCTGTTTTTAGATATTTAAAGCACATTTTACAAACATTCAGAAATCGAAAGCTTCCTCTCCTCCCACAAATCATCAGCCATTTTGACTTTTTAAATAAAATCCGAGGCAAAAAAAATGCATAATAGGCAAAAAGTCCCTACATTTGTAACTTGAAGCAAGTTGTCGTACAACGACCTGCCCAATACTTAACATACTAACTAACCACTAAATCCTATGTTGACTCAATTAATCAACGCACGCATCCTCACCCCCCAGGGATGGCTGAAAGACGGTTCCGTCCTGATACGGGACAACAAGATTCTGGAGGTGACCAATTGCGACTTAGCCGTCATCGGCGCACAGCTGGTCGATGTCAAGGGCATGTATGTCTTGCCCGGCGGCGTAGAGATCCATGCACATGGCGGAGGAGGCCGCGACTTTATGGAGTGCACAGAAGATGCGTTCCGCACAGCCGTCAGCACCCACATGCGCTACGGCACTACCAGCATTTTTCCCACCCTGTCGTCTTCCACGATTCCCATGATCGAACAGGCTGCCGATACCTGCACCAGACTGATGCAGGAAAAAGACAGTCCCATCCTCGGACTGCACCTCGAAGGCCACTACCTGAACATGGCAATGGCAGGCGGACAGATGCCCGAAAACATCAAGAACCCCGATCCCAACGAATACATTCCCATTGTCGAACGGTGGAATTGCATCAAGCGCTGGGATGCCGCCCCCGAACTGCCGGGTGCCATGCAGTTTGGCAAATACATTTCTGCCAAAGGCATCCTTGCCGCCGTGGCACACACGCAGGCCGAATTCGAAGACATACGTACCGCCTACGAAGCCGGATACACCCATGCCACCCATTTCTACAATGCCATGCCGGGCTTCCACAAGCGCCGCGAGTATAAATACGAAGGCACCGTGGAGAGCATCTATCTGCTGGACGACATGACGGTCGAAGTCGTTGCCGACGGCATACACGTTCCTCCCACCATCCTGAGGTTGGTCTATAAGATAAAAGGTGTCGAACGTACCTGTCTCATTACCGATGCTCTGGCCTGCGCAGCCAGCGACAGCCACGAGGCGTTCGACCCGCGCGTCATCATCGAAGACGGCGTATGCAAACTGGCCGACCGTTCCGCACTGGCCGGTAGCATCGCCACCATGGATCGCCTGATACGCACCATGGTGCAGAAAGCCGATATTCCTTTGGCCGACGCAGTACGTATGGCCTCCGAAACTCCGGCACGCGTCATGGGTGTTTACGACCGCAAGGGTTCGTTGCAGAAAGGCAAAGACGCCGACATCATGGTCATGGACGACGATCTCAAGATCAGAGCCGTATGGTCGATGGGACGACTGATTCCCGAGACTGATACGATTTCATAAGTTTTAAGTTTTTGAGTTTTTAAGTTTTTAAGTTATTAAGTTTTTAAGTTAACTCAAGTTTCGCAAGGGCGAATTGAAAATCGACGAAGTCAAACTTGTAGAAGTTAAAGGAGTTAGAAGAAGTTATCGCCCACTATGCATTTACTATTACGAAACTATCGGCTTTAACTTCTAACAGAGCAAAGCAGAGTGATAACTTCTATAACTTCTTAACTTCCAGGAAAGTATTACATGCGAAACTTAAATAAGTTTATAAGTTTGGAGTTTTTGAGTTGGTGGGGTGGTGTTGCAGATTTGTTTTTGCACCATCGGCGACCGGTCAGCTGAAAGACTCCCTGAAAAAGATGATAACCATTTATAATATTCCAATTTTATGAAAACCAATCTTAGTTCTCAAATTACCCTCAACCGGGTTTCTCCCAGGTACTACAGACCTGAGAATGCATTCGAACGGTCAGTCCTCACCCGATTGGAAAAGATCCCGACTGACATTTACGAATCCCCCGAGGAAGGCGCCAATCAGATAGCCCTTGATATAGCGCAGATCATCCGCGACAAGCAAAAGGCCGGACGTTTCTGTGTGTTGGCACTGGCCGGAGGCAATTCTCCGCGTAATGTTTACTCTGCCCTGGTCCGCATGCACCGCGAAGAAGGGCTTAGCTTCCGCAACGTCATCGTATTCAACCTCTATGAATATTATCCCCTCGCCGAAAACGCCGTTAGCAGCAACCTCAATTCACTGAAAGAAATGCTGCTGAACCATGTCGATATCGACCCGCAAAATATATTCAGCCCCAACGGAAGCATTGCCAAAGACACCATCTTCGAGTATTGCCGCCTCTACGAGCAACGCATCGAGAGCTTCGGCGGCATCGATGTCGCCGTACTTGGCATCGGACGTGTGGGCAACATCGGCTTTAACGAACCGGGATCACGTCTCAACTCCACCACCCGACTGATACTGCTGGACAACGCTTCCCGCAACGAGGCTTCCAAAATGTTCGGAAACATCGAGAGTACCCCCATCAGCTCCATCACCATGGGCGTATCTACCATCCTTGGTGCCAAGAAGGTGTACCTGATGGCATGGGGCGAAGAAAAGGCCCAGATGATTCAGGAGTGTGTCGAAGGCAACATCACCGACACCATCCCCGCTTCGTACCTGCAGACACACAACAACGCCCACGTCGCCATCGACCTGGCAGCCGCCGCCTACCTCACCCGCATTCAGCGCCCGTGGCTGGTCACTTCGTGCGAATGGAACGACAAGCTCATCCGCAGCGCCATTGTCTGGCTGTGCCAGCTCACCGGCAAACCCATCCTGAAGCTGACCAACAAGGACTACAACGAAAACGGCCTGAGCGAACTGCTGGCACTCTACGGCTCTGCCTACAATGTCAACATCAAGATATTCAACGACCTGCAGCACACCATCACCGGCTGGCCCGGCGGCAAACCCAATGCCGACGATACCTACCGGCCCGAGCGTGCCAAACCGTACCCGAAACGTGTCATCGTATTCTCTCCCCATCCCGACGACGACGTCATCTCCATGGGTGGCACCATCCGCCGTCTGGTCGAGCAGAAGCACGATGTCCACATCGCTTACGAAACCTCCGGCAACATTGCCGTCGGCGACGAAGAAGTGATCCGCTTCCTGCATTTCATCAACGGCTTCAACCAGATCTTCAACAACAGCGAAGACCAGGTCATCAACGAGAAATACGCCGAAATCCGCAAATACCTGCGCGAGAAGCAGGATGGCGACATGGACACGCGCGACATCCTGACCATCAAGGGACTGATTCGTCGGGGCGAAGCCCGTACAGCCTGTACGTACAACAACATTCCCCTCGACCACTGCCACTTCCTCGACCTGCCCTTCTACGAGACAGGTAAAATCCAGAAAACCCCCATCAGCGAAGCCGATGTCGAAATCGTACGCAACCTGATGCGCGAAGTGAAGCCCCACCAGATTTTTGTTGCCGGCGACCTTGCCGACCCGCACGGCACACACCGTGTCTGCACCGACGCCGTCTTTGCTGCCATCGACCTCGAGAAGGAAGAAGGTGCTGAATGGCTGAAGGACTGCCGCATCTGGATGTACCGCGGAGCATGGGCCGAGTGGGAAATCGAAAACATCGAGATGGCCGTTCCCATCAGTCCCGAGGAACTGCGCGCCAAGCGCAACTCCATCCTCAAGCATCAGTCGCAGATGGAGAGTGCCCCCTTCCTCGGCAACGACGAACGCCTGTTCTGGCAACGCAGCGAAGACCGCAACCGGGCTACCGCCAACCTCTACAACAAGTTGGGCCTTGCCAGCTACGAAGCCATGGAAGCTTTCGTCGAATATATTCCTTTATAAAGGAGAGTGTGTCAAAGCCAAAAGTGGCTGACCTTTTGTTATTTTGTCATTCTGAGCAAAGCGAAGAATCTCGAAAGCAGTTATTCATGTATCAAGATCCTTCACTTCGTTCAGGATGACATTACATAATGAATATACTTTCCCATTTTGACACACCCTCCTTTCCTGCCACTTTATTACAAATATTTTCCCGATGAAGAAATTCGCGTTTTCTTTTCTCTTTTGCTTAGCAACCATTGGCCTGTATGCCCAGGACATCGAACGCAATGTCGAAGAACGACTGCAGGATTTTTTTCACAACTACACCTGCTCGGCCACCCGGCTTGGCACCTGCCGGCTCGACAGTTTCCGCATCGACTACTCCCGGAAACAGATACTGATCTATGCCGGAGAGCGCTTTGCCTACCAGCCCTTCCGTCCCGAGATCACCGAAGGCATCTACCGCAGCATCCGTCAGCTCCTGCCCGGCCCCGTCCGCTACTTCGACATCACGCTCTGTGCCGGCGACCGCAGCATCGACGACCTCATCCCCAACTTCTACCGCAAAGGGAAGAAAGACAAGAAGCGCCTCTACCATCACCTCGATTATTCGGGTGCTCCCTGGGTCAGCTGCACGTCACGCCCGTACGACATTACGCGCGGACTTGCCGGCCGCCACATCGCCCTCTGGCAAAGCCATGGCAAATACTACATCAACCGGAAAGACCAGTGGGGCTGGCAGCGTCCCCGGCTGTTCTGCACCACCGAAGACCAGTTCACCCAGTCCTTCGTCCTGCCCTATCTCATTCCCATGCTCGAGCATGCCGGCGCCTGTGTCTATACCCCGCGCGAACGCGACACGCAGCTCCACGAAGTCATCGTCGATAACGACGGCTCCCCCACCGCCACACGGTCCATCTACCTCGAAGAGAAAAGCCGGAAAGCCCGCTGGCAGGATGCCCCCCAACGCGGATTTGCCCAACGGAAAACCGTCTATCAGAACGGGGAGAATCCCTTCACCGACGGCACCGCCCGCTTCGCCCGCACCGAAAAGAAGAAAGAGAAAGCCTTCGCCGAATGGATCCCCGACATCCCCGAGACCGGCGAATATGCCGTTTACGTATCCTACCAGACCCTCCCCCAGAGTGTCAGCGATGCCAAGTACTTAGTATTCCACAACGGCGGAGTGACCGAGTTCAAGGTAAACCAGCAAATCGGCGGAGGCACCTGGGTCTATTTAGGCACCTTCTCGTTCGACAAGGGAGTCAACGACTACGGCATGGTCGTGCTGAGCAACGAGAGCAGCGAAAGCGGTGTCGTCTGTGCCGATGCCGTGCGCTTCGGCGGCGGCATGGGCAACATAGCCCGCGGTGGTCACACCAGCGGCCTTCCCCGCTACCTCGAGGGTGCCCGCTACTACACCCAGTGGGCCGGCATGCCGGCTCAGGTCTATGGACGCCCCGAAGCCGACAACGACTATGCCGACGACATCAATGCCCGCTCACGCACCCTCAACTACCTGTCCGGCGGCTCCGTCTTCAACCCCGGCTCCCCCGGCAAGGGAGTCCCCTTCGAGATGAGCCTGGCTCTGCACAGCGACGCCGGAGCCGACAAGGAAGGCCGGATTATCGGCACGCTGGGCATCTTCACCACCCGGTTCAACGACGGCCTGCTTGCCACCGGCACCGACCGCTACGCTTCACGCGACCTCTCCGACCTCTTGCTCACCCAGTTGCAGCGCGACATCCGCTCCACATTCAACGTTGACTGGACACGCCGCAGCCTGTGGAACCGCAACTACAGCGAAACCCGTCTGCCATCCGTTCCCTCGGCCATCGTCGAACTGCTGTCCCATCAGAACTTTGCCGACATGCGGCTGGGTCACGACCCCAACTTCAAGTTCACCGTCGGTCGCTCGCTCTACAAAGCCATCCTGAAGTACCTCTGCACCCAGCACGACCAGCCCTACGTAGTCCAGCCCCTGCCGGTCAGCCATTTTGCCATCCGGTTTGGCCGGAAAAAGAATACGGTCGAACTCTCCTGGAAGGCAACCGACGACCCGTCCGAACCTACCGCCACCCCGCGCGAATACATCGTCTATACACGCATCGGCCGCGGTGGCTTCGACAATGGTGTCCGCGTCAGCGGCCCCTCCTGCACCTTGCCCATCGAGCCCGGCATCATCTATTCCTTCAAAGTGACGGCCGTCAACCGGGGCGGCGAAAGCTTCCCGTCCGAAGTCCTGTCTGCCTACAAGGCCCGCCGCGAAGCCCATCAGGTGCTCATCGTCAACGGCTTCGACCGCATCAGCGGCCCTGCCGCCATCGACAACGACCTGCAGGCGGGCTTCGACCTGACACAGGACGTGGGTATCCCCTACCTCTACGACATTTCCCTCTGCGGCTACCAGCAGGACTTCAACCGGCGCAACGCCGGCCGCACGTTGGGCGAGAGCGGCAGCGAACTCGAAGGTCTTCGGATAGCCGGCAACAGCTTCGACTATCCCTTCATCCACGGCAAAGCCATTCAGGCTGCCGGCCGCTATAGCTTTGTGTCGTGCAGCGACGAAGCGGTCGAAGAAGGCCGTGTCACCCTCGAAGACTATGCCGTGGTCGATTACATCTTGGGCATGGAGAAAGACGACCGTACCTCCAACCCTGCCCGCAACATCTACTACAAGACCTTCACCTCGCCCATGCAGCGGCTCCTCACCTCCTACTGCCGCTCCGGCGGTCGCCTGTTGGTCAGCGGTGCCTACATCGCCAGCGACATGAACGGGTCGCCAGGCGAACGCTCCTTCACCCAAGAGGTGCTCAAGTACAGCTGTGCCGGCACGGTCCGCCCCGCCGGAAGCTACATCTCCGTCCAGGGCTTGGGACGTCGGCTGAACCTCCTCTGCGCCCCCAACAGCCGGACCTGTCCCCTTGCTTCCACCGATTGCCTGCAGCCGGCCTCGCCCGCATTTGCAGCCATGGTTTACGCCGATAGCCGTGCCGCTTCGGCCGTTGCTTACAAAGGGAACGACTATCGCACCTTCGTCATGGGCTTCCCCTTCGAAAGCATCCCTTCCGAGGCAGACAGAGCCGGTATTATGGCATCGGTTTTGAAATTCTTTGAATAATCAAAAAAAACTTCTATCTTTGCCACAAACGAAATACGGAAGGAGTTAATGAGCTTTTAAGTTTTTGAGTTTTTAAGTTGATGAGTTGATGAATTATTAAGTTAAAGTAAAACGATCACTTACAAACTCAAAACCCCAAAACCCAAAAACTCAAGAACTCAGAAACTCAAAAAACTTAAGAACTCAAAAACTTAAAACTTAAAACTTAAAAACTCAAAAGCCATGTACACCATACAAGCCAACCCCAGCGGGACACGCAGCATCGAGGTTTCCGACGAGAACCTCTCAACCATCGAAAGATACGGATTGTTCCGTCACCTGATTGACAGCAACGGCATTGTCGATGAAACCGTGCTCGACAAGCTCAAACTGAACATCCGTTCCCTGATCGCCTCCCAGGAAGAGAACAGCAAAGACCTGCTCGACCTGTGCATCGACGTTATCTACCATAATAATATGAAAGCCTTTGGTCTGCAGCAACTCATCAGGCTGTATCTTCAATGGCTTGCCAAACAGGAGAATTCAGAAGAAGAATGAAAACGGTCAACACCTGCGGACAACGGCATTACAGCCCGCTCATCCCCGCCATGATTGCAATTTGCGAAGCTTCACGGGGCGAACAGCTGGAAATCATCATGGATGATTCCTCAGCCTTCAACGACCTCAAGGAATATCTGTCCGAGCAACAGATCGGCTTTCGCGAGATCTACAACGGCGAACAGATGACCCTGCAATTTACCCCCACTCCCCGCCCATGAAAGAATACCGTCTGACCGACTGGTTACCCACCACCAAAAAAGAAGTGGAACTTCATGGATGGGACGAACTGGATGTCATCCTCTTCAGTGGCGATGCCTACGTGGATCATCCTTCATTCGGAGCCGCCGTCATCGGCCGCATCCTCGAAGCCGAAGGTCTGCGGGTAGCCATTGTGCCCCAGCCCAACTGGCGCGACGACCTGCGCGATTTCAGGAAGCTGGGTCGCCCCCGCCTGTTCTTCGGCATCAGTGCCGGCTGCATGGACTCGATGGTCAACAAATACACGGCCAACAAACGCCTGCGCAGCGACGACGCCTACACCCCCGATGCCCGTCCGGACATGCGTCCCGAGTATCCGTCCATCGTCTATACCCGGATACTGAAGCAGCTCTACCCCGATGTCCCCGTCGTACTCGGCGGCATCGAGGCCAGCATGCGCCGCCTCACGCACTACGACTACTGGCAGGACAAGGTGCTGCCCAGCATCCTCGTGGACAGCGGCGCCGATGCCCTGATCTATGGCATGGGCGAAAAGCCCGTTGTCGAACTGGTCCGCCGGCTCATCGCTGCCGGCTCCGCTCCGTGCACCGTCGGTCCCCACTTCCGGCAGTGCATAGCCGACATTCCCCAGATGGCTTACCTCGATGCCCATCCCCTTCCGCACGAAGACGACATCCTCCTCTTCTCCCACGAAGAATGCCTGAAGGACAAGAAAAAGCAGGCGGCCAACTTCCGCCACATCGAGGAAGAGAGCAACAAGTACGCCGCTTCGCGCATCCTGCAGGCCGTAGGCCGTCAGACCGTGGTGGTCAATCCGCCCTATCCGCCGCTTACCGAGGCCGAGCTCGACCACTCGTTCGACCTGCCCTATACCCGGCTGCCCCATCCCAAGTACAAGGGGAAACGCATCCCCGCCTACGACATGATCAAGTTCTCGGTCAACATCCATCGGGGCTGTTTCGGCGGCTGTGCCTTCTGCACCATCTCTGCCCATCAGGGCAAGTTCATCGTCAGCCGCTCCAAGGAAAGCATCCTGCGCGAAGTCAAGGCCATCATGCAGCTGCCCGACTTCAAGGGTTACCTCAGCGACCTGGGCGGTCCCAGTGCCAACATGTACCGCATGCACGGCAACAACCCCGAGCTCTGCCACAAGTGCAAGCGCCCGTCGTGCATCCACCCGCAGGTTTGTCCCAACCTGAACACCGACCACCGCCCCCTGCTCGACATCTATCATGCCGTCGATGCCCTGCCGGGCATCAAGAAGTCGTTCATCGGCAGTGGCGTACGCTACGACCTGCTGCTGCACGAAAGCAAGGACCCCGAGGTCAACCGCAGCACCCGTCAGTACACCCACGAGCTCATCGCCCGCCACGTCAGCGGCCGGCTGAAGGTGGCCCCCGAGCATACGTCCGACCGCGTGCTCCGCATCATGCGGAAGCCGTCGTTCAGCCAGTTCGAGACTTTCAAGAAACAGTTCGATGCCATCAACCGCCAGGAAGGCCTGCGCCAGCAGCTCATCCCCTACTTCATCTCCAGCCACCCCGGCTGCAAGGAAGAGGACATGGCCGAGCTTGCCGTCATCACCCGTCGCCTGAACTTCCAGTTAGAGCAGGTGCAGGACTTCACGCCCACCCCCATGACGGTCTCCACCGAAACGTGGTACACGGGCTATCACCCCTACACCCTCGAACCCGTGTTCAGTGCCCGCACCCAGCGCGAGAAACTGGCCCAGCGCCTGTTCTTCTTCTGGTACAAGCTCGAAGAGCGCAAAAACATCCTCAACGAGCTTCGCCGCATCGGCCGCACGGATCTGATCGATAAGCTGTATGGTGGGAAGAAGCGGTAGGGCCTCCTCCCAAGGCACGGATTACACGGAATTTCGCGGATGATTATTCTTCTTTCCCTGCGTATTTCCGTGTAATCCGTGTCTAAAAAACAAAATGTCAGTCACTTTTAGTTTTGACACACCCTCAGCACCATGCGGCATTTTCCATTTATCCCACGATTTTCCAGTCTTCGATACGACGGGTAATAGTAGAAAAGTTAACTCCTATTTTATACAGTTTGCGCGGATTGGTCGCGAACGGACTGGCATACCCTTTTTCCTCAATTTGTTGCAATGCTTTTTCAGCAGAAGAATTGATTTTCAATTCAATAATATAAATATAATCCTTCGTCTGAACAGTTAAATCTATACGTCCGTTGCTTGTAGCACGCTCAACCTCCACATCCATACCGATTAAATCGAGTATGATGTACATCGCATATTGAAAATTTTTCTCTGTATCGCCTTGAATCTGATAACTTATATTGGCGAAGAATGCAGCCAGATGGTCCATAAAGTCTTCAGGTCTTCCTTTTATAAGCGCTGCACGCATCTTCGGGACTTTGGCTTTACTCTCTTCAGGATTTGATGACCGCAAATAATAGGTGATCAGCGAATTAAGAAATCCTTCCTTAACCTCTCCGTTTGGATATCCAAGCGTATATAGTTTACTATCCGAATCGTAACCCTTAATTGTCAGGTAACCTGTCTGAAACAAAAGTGGCACCGGATTATCAACGATAGAATCAGCCCCATTCAGAGTCGATGCAATCACTTCCTGCTTATCAAGAGTCGTAATGTCAAACGTTGTCTTTCTCAACACATTGACAAGCATGGAAGGTGTACCGGTCTCAAACCAATAATTTCCGTATTCTCTGTCCTGCAAAGCATTCAAAAGACTAAATGGATTATAGACCCCCTCACTATCCGGATGGAAACGGTACCCATCATACTGTTCTTTAAGTTTCCTGTAACAGGTTTCCTTTGAAATTTTATGCTCATTCGCCATTATCGCAATACTTTCATCAAAGTATTCCTGTAGTTCCGTTTCAGAAATGCCACAAAGTTCTGCATACTGAAGCACCATGGATATGTCCCTCAAATTGTTCATTCCGCTGAACACACTGACTTTTCCTATTTTAGATACGCCTGTCAGAAAGGCAAACTTAATTTTTTCATCCTTGACTTTCAGGGTGCTGTAAAACCCCTGAAGTACAGTTCTATAGGTTTCACCTAACTCTTCATTTGTCAGATTGTCTTCTACCGGTTTGCCATACTCGTCAATAAGCACTACTACCTTACGTCCGGTTACTTCGTACGCAGCATCAATGATCTGTCTGAATCTGAGCCCCGGAAGATCAGACTGAGCGGTTATACCGTATTTTTCTTCCCATTCAGTCAAAGTCTGATTCAACATTTTCTGCAGATCAGATTCAGCTTTGTAGGCAACTCCGCTAAAATCGATATGAAGTACAGGATATTCCGTCCAGTTCTTTTCAAACGATTCAATGGCAAGTCCCTTAAAAAGCTCTTTTTCCCCTTTAAAATATGCCTCTAAAGTGGAAGTCAACAGACTTTTACCAAACCTGCGAGGACGGCTAAGAAAATAATATTTTCCTGTGGATACAAGATTGTACATCAATGCTGTCTTGTCCACATATAAATATCCGCCTTCGCGAATTTCCTTAAAGCTCTGAATACCAACCGGATATAGCATATTCTTATTTTCTTTGATGTAATTAGTCCAAATACTGCCTTACTTAAGTTTAACTTCGTTGATTTTCAATTCGCAAGTGCTCAACTTATTAGTTGCCAAGGCCTCAGTCAACAAGTTTACAAAGCTGAGAACGCCCAGCTTGATAAAGTGTCGCTCGAAACAGCTCACTACAAACGCCTTGTCAACTCGACTACTTGTTACTTGTCAACTGTAACTGGAACTTGCGAATTGAAAATCGACGAAGTCAAAGTTATAACCTCTACACACAAAGGTACATCATCTATCCTAATTTACCAAAATCTTTTAGTCAAAAAGGTCGAAATAAGCTTTCCCTACCATTTTATTGCACCACAGATTACACAGAGTACCACAGAGGCCTCTTACCTCCAGAATACCAAGTCCAACCATCCGTGATCATCCGCGCAATCTCGTGCTGAAGACAACTCTGTGCTGCTCCGTTTCCTCCGCGATGCCCTCCCTTTGACTATCTGACACATCAACATGACCAATTGGCACTCATTCATCCACTTAAGCCTTCTGATTTTCATCACGAATCCTTACTTTTGCATCTGTAATTTGACTTTAAACAAAAATAAGATGGATATGAAAAAGAAAGAATACACTAAACCAAGTGCAAAGCTGGTCGAATGGAATTTCAGTGAGGCGATTTGCAACACGGTTACGGCAACAAGTTATGTGAAATGTATTTCTATAGAAAGAGAGACAGGCGTAAATGTGGTAGAAAACAGAGTTTCATCAGGTACGTGGACACGAGTAGGATCAAATTAGTATAATCACGACAGGTGATTGTGTACAATCTAAATAATATCAGATAGAATGAAACATATCTTTGTTTATGCAGTAATTAGTGCATGTTTGTGTATAGTGGCAACATCTTGCACGAATAAGGAAGAATTGGTCACCTATGTAGAACCAGGTATCTATTATGTAGGAATGGATATCAGTGCAATTCCCGATGCTGTGACAAGGGGAACTGACTCTAATAATAATTTTGATACGAACTATGATCCGAGCGTGATTTATCTCCATAATAAAGACACGAAAAATGTCATAGAAATTCCTGTTTATGATAATTGTCCTGATAATGAAGGAGGAACATGTAAGGGATTTCGTTATCGAATGGCAGTGGATGCCGATGGTAATGCAACAATTACTCCTTTAAATTCAGATAACCAACCTTATGGAACAGAAACATTATCTTTAAACAGTACGGCAACTTGTTACTTTTCTTCTTTAAAAGAAGATGTCTGGAAATTGGAAGACGATCAAGTAGCAACAAATAGTCTTTATGGTACTTCTTATACTTTCTATTTGAGGCAGAAGGATGTAAACAAAGAAATCTATCGCAGTAAAAGCAAAGATGATGGTACCGATTTAACAATCAATGATTTGACTGTCAACGGTGATTTGACCATCGTAAGAGCTTGCGCCGGATTTAATGTCGTAGGGCTTTTTTATGATTATGATGAAATGAAAACAAAACCTGATGGTGGAACTGTAACATTAACTGAAGCTGAATTTGAGAAAATTATGGGATCCAATCCCTCAACATGGTATATCAAGATTTATGTAGGTGGAGACGGTTTTTCCAATGCTTATGATTTATCAAGCCAAGAGTCCACAGGTGATCAGCCAGGTGGCTATTATTCAACAGGTGATGCAGGACATTTTGAGGCGGGGAATATTGATATGAATCAATATATTCAATTTTCCGATCGTTATTTTGGCTATTCCTCACATGGTATCGATGGGTATGGTTATTATACAGATAATGGGAACCATTTGTTTACGCCGGTAGCAGGAGAACAACCGATAGAAATATATGTTCTAATCAAGCATTGGACGGGTGAAGGAGAGCCTGATGCCCACTGGCTATTGGACGATATGGGGGCTTTACAGACTAGTGTTAATGTTACAGGTGGAAATCCACAGCCTCAAAATAATTGTTTTTATATTTTAGGATTATTGATGGATATCAAGGAATTTAAAGCTGCATGGGATGCTAATGGAGGAGATAATTATTCATCTTCCTCAACCACCCGCAGTCTCTCCGGTGCTCCTGTCCGCGAGTTTAAATTGGAAAATGCAAAAGTAATTTGCGACGTTTACTAATTCTTCATAATAGAGAGTGTGTCACAACTCACCACGATTACATAGATGCAGACATTTTCATCTCAAGCAATCATCTGTAAAAAAGTAATCAGTGGTTCTATGAGTTCTGACACACTCTCTTTCTTTCAAAACCCACATTCTTTTATGAAAGCAACCATCCACCCCGACTACCTCATCCGTACCATCGCCGGCGAACACATCCTCATCGGATGCGGCGAACAGATCAACCTTTCCCACATGCTGATGATCAACGAAACAGCCGTCTTCCTCATCCGAAAATTACAGGAAGGCATCGCCACCACCGAAGCCCTCGCCCAATGCCTCACCGAGGAGTACAACGTCACCTACCCCGAAGCATTGACCGACACCGAAGCACTCGTCCGACAATTAGCGGAGCAAGGAGTAGTGGTGATCAGCGAATAAGTGCAATTATATTTTTCATTTCTACCACAAAGCAACTTTCCCTTCCACGCCTAAGTCCAATGTGGCGGTAGCTATTCCCAAAGCACGGAATACCTTTCCCATAGTGGAAAGAGTGATTGAGCATTTTCCGCTTTCCAGTTTGCTTATCTGGGAACGCTTCACACCTATACGTTCACCAAGTTCCTCTTGTGTGAGGTTTTGTTTCAGGCGTGCGTTCTTAATAGCTTCCCCTACGAAGTAAGCATCTACCTCGTCTTTGAGCTGCGTTTCCATCACATCTCTTTCGGGAGTCCCTACTTTCCCCCATACTTCATCCACCAGATTGTCTGCAGGGGCAAACTTCATTTTTGTCATAATACATTATTTTTATCGTTAAAATATTCTTTTCTTATTTCTTCTGCCCGTTGTATTTCTTTTTGCGGGGTTTTCTGCGTTTTCTTTATGATTCCGTGTGTGGCAACAACAAGTGTTTCTGTTTCTGTATCCCAAAAAGCGAACAACCTGTAGCATATACCACTAAACAATGTGCGCAACTCCCAGATTTCGGAATTATCCAGTTTCTTAAATAGATTATTATCCATTACTCCACTTTCCAGTTTACGAATGTTATAAGTAATCTTCTGCTGCGCTTTAACAGGTTGAAGCCTCACAAAATTTTCAGCTTCTTCACTCAATATGACTTTTATATTTTTTACTTCCATCATATTTAACTTCAAATGCAAAGGTAGCTATTTGTTTCCAAATAAGCAAACAAAAAATATAATCTCTGTGCACCCCCGTGTCCTCTGTGGTAAATTATAAAAGATGGTTATACCCACGAGAGGGAGGAACCAATGTTTCAGTACGGAAAGCAATGGAAATAAACTTTGATATTTACGCCATCCATTCACTCCATTACGAAGTATTGAAAGGTGACAAGACTGGTATTTCCCCCATCCGGGTGAACGACCAATACCGCATTGAGTTCACGGTAGAACAGGTTTCATCGGAAACGTGCGGAAGTATGCCTCCATGCTGCAACTCGCAACACACCGAAAGTTTTCTGTGAAAAGCCAAAGTGGCTGACCTTTTGCTATTTTCAGGTACGGAATTACACGGAAATTCACGGATAAAACTGCGTGAGTATTTAAGTACCGATTAACACAGAATCAAAAATTTGTGATAATTTGCGTTCATCTGCGTTTCACCCTCACACAATCCTCTGTGCAACTCCATCCCCTCTGTGGTGAAAATTCTCCATTCTCCATTCCTCATTCTCCATTCTCCATTCTCCATTCCTCATTCTTCATTCTCACCACCCGTCCGCACCGTTCCGCCACTGCCCCGTGATGCGTTACGAAGATAAGGGTTCTTCCCCCGGCATCCCGTTCCAGATTCTCCATCAGCGTCCGTTCCGTCTCCTCGTCCAGAGCCGACGTTGCTTCATCCAACAGCAAGATCGGGCTCTCGCGCAGCAAGGCGCGGGCAATGGCAATCCGCTGCGCCTGCCCCTCACTCAGTCCGCCACCCTGTTCCCCGATGAACGAATCCAGTCCGTTGGGCAAGTCAAACACAAAGTCCGCCACCGCCGTCCGCAAAGCCCTGTGCATCTCTTCCCCCGTCGCCTTCGGATTCCCCATCCGCAGGTTCTCACGGATGGTTCCGCTGAACAGCGTGTTCCCCTGGGGCACATACGTAAAGTTACACCGCGTACGTGCCGACACCTCCACCGTCTGCTCCCTCGTCCTCAGCCGGATGCTCCCGGCTTGTGGACTGTCGAACGCCAGCAACAGTCGCACCAGTGTCGTCTTTCCCGCCCCCGTTTCGCCCATCACGGCCGTACGGCTACCCGCCGGAAACCGGCACGAAAAGTTCCTGAACACCGGCTTGTCCCCCGGTGCATACGCAAAATCGATGTTCTCCACATCCACGTCGGGCACCTCCTTCAGCCCGATGCGCTCCCCTTCATCCTCTACCGACAAGCTTTCCAGCTCCCTCAGCCGGCGCACCGAAGCCATTCCCTCCACTAACGAAGGAATCATCCGTGCCATGTCCCACACCGGCTGCTGTATCTTCCCCACCAGTTGCAGGAAAGCCGCCATTGTGCCAAAGGTGATGCTGCCGTCACTCAGCCCCCAGGCCCCCCAGCAGAATGCCACCCAGTAGCCTCCTGCAAATGCACCCGACACGCAGGTACGTGTCCAGATGGAGAAACGGGTGCGCTTCATCAGCCGTACCCGCAGATTCTCCTGTTCGTCCTCCAACTTGCCGATACGTTTCCGGCCGGCTTCCAGCGCCCTCACCACATTCCGCTGTTGCAGACTCTCCTGGATCACCGCCTGTATCCTGCTGTCCGTCCGCCTGAGGCGACTTGCGTACCCATACAAGCGCTTCACGTACAGCCGGCTTCCCAACAGGAAAAAAGGCAGCATCCCCACCACCAACCATACCAGCCTGGCATCCAACCAGTAGAAGAAAGCAAAGGCCGACAGCAGCTGCACGCCTAAGATGACAAAAGCCGGCAACGTCCCCGTCAGCAGGTTGGTCAGTACCGTCACATCCCCCACTACCCTGTTCATCACGTCCCCCGTATGAAAGCGCTCCTGCTCCTTCCAACGGCTACGCAGCAAGTGCTCCACCATCCGTTGCCTCAATCCGTTTCCCACGCCGATCTGTGCCCTCACCGCCACCCAGCTGTCCCAGGCGTTGCACGCCAGCTGCAGCAGCACGTTCACCACCAATACGCCTGCCCATACCGGCAATTCCTCCGTTCTCCCCGCGGTAGCCGCATCAATCGCCCGCTTCGAGAAGTAGATAAACGCCAGCGAAAGCGCCACAGTCAGCACGCCGGTCAGGCAACTCAATCCCACCGTTCCCGCCTGTCCGCCAAGCGACCTCCACAGATACGCCAGCCCTCCCCGCATCTTCCGGCAGAGACGCCTTCCCGCCAGCACCTTCATCCGGAGCGCCGAATAGCACCGCCAGGTCGTCCCCCCTACATCATACGTCCGTCCCTTGCGCACCATCGCTACCGCCTTTCCGACCACCGCCTGCAGATCCGCTTCCTCCGTTGTCGCATTGGCGTCTCCCTGCAGCAACAGTCGGTTTCCACGCCTTGCCACCACCCGGTGCAGCACCGTGTATCCACCGCTCACCTTCGCCAAGACCACCTCTCCCGGAGTCACGTCCCTCGCCTCGCATCTTTTCACGATGACGGCATCCCTTCCGTCCGCCAGAAACGGACGCATGCTGTTTCCTCTCACCGGTATGGTCACCGTTTTTCCTTCCTTCAGCAGTCCGGCAATCTCCGCCATCAATATTTCATTCTCAAAATACTTCTTCATCCTCATTTTCATTGAATAAAACAAGCCATGCCGCAAAAGCGACATGGCTTGACAAACAAAACAAACAATTACTTATCTCGACAGATAAGCAGTCACTCACCCGCCTTCGCTAAGGCCAGGTGAGCCTCTGTCACCTCACGGTGACTTTTCTATAGTTAACAGAAATTTTCTTCAAACATCGGTTATAACTTCTGCAAGTTCAGGTTAATCAATTGCATAGAAGATTCTAACCTTCACGCTACGTTTTACCTTGGCATTCAGTCCCTGCACACTCTCATCATCCAGTTCCACAACGGGGTTCACCAAAGCATTCACCAGGAAGGCATTTCCAGGCATGTTCTTGAATTTCGGATTGGTCTTCAGCCAGTTCACAACCGTAAAGGCACGGTTGTATGCCAGCTTCTTGTTACGTTCCAGACCGACTTCCTCGGCATTCTCACCAATGTAGTTGTCCTGGCTGGTTGCCAGACCTTCAGCCACCACATACAGCAGACGTCCCTTTTCAAAAATCTCGTTCAGTCTGCCCACCGTAGCCGAGTCACTGGCCAGTGCCACATTTCCTTTGTTATTCTCTACAGCCGCATATATATCCGCAAAGCTGACCAGCTTCGAGTCGGCTCCGGGGCGCATGTTCTGTTCTACAATGCCCAGTCCGCTGTGTGCGTTCAGTCCGAACGACTGTCCCTCTTTATAGTTATCTTCACTGATCAGTTTCTGCATGGCAGTTTCCGTATCAACACGATAGTGCCATATATTTCCCTGACAGTACATCGGTGCATAGTAGTAACCGGTCTGTTCCTTGAAACGGTTCATGCTTTCAGCGTCCATACTCAGTGAGATCGGCGACAGCGACATTTCATATCCGCGCGTCACCCCTGCAATCTCCGGTGCTTCCCCTGCTTTCTGGGTCGGTATGTCCGAAGTCTTCAGCCCCGACAGACTGGCTCCCGATGCCAGACGCTGAGCCACTGCATCCGTATTGTCAAACTTGGTCTGGGTAAAGATACCCGAAGCCAGGTAATCGATGGCGTTCACCGGCGCATCCACCATGGTCGGCGCATCGTTACGTCCTGAATAGTTGTTCGGGAAGAACACGTAGAATTCCAGCACGCCGTATTCCGGACATTCGTTGACAACGGCCGGAGCAGCTATCACGTTGCTGATATATACGGGATTCTCGCAAGGGATACATCTGTCCCAATGACGTTTTTTGAAGTAGTAAGTGAAGCCCACGCTGAATCCTAAGTTAGCATCAAACCACACACTGTTTTCTCCCGTACTTTTCAAAGTAATACCATCGAAATTGGTCTGATACAACATGGCACGCGCTTTCAAATCCAATGAAAACTTCTTTTCCTTATCAAAGAAGCGGCTGTATTGCAACTCAAAATGCCCACTCCATTCGTTACGCTGTTGTGGAATGTCCCTATGATGCAATCCGCCAATACCTACCGACGCAATGAACTGGTTCATCAGCTTGTCTGATATCTTGCCTTCGTAACCGCAAAACAAACGTGACAGATTAAACATGGCACTCACATTCAGATCCCACCATTTGTTTTTCGACTTCAAGTAAGGCACCCCGTCTCCATTGGTCAACCAGTCACCATATGTGTAATAAGTATCTTCTTTACTGTAACCTTTCGAATTACCGATACCGAACTGCAGTTTGGCACCAATGCCTGGCGTGAACCACTTACCGATTCCCACATTAAAGTCCGGCGATAATAACCCCGAAAACTTTCCTACGCTGCCATAGTCACCCACGAAAGCATGCTCACCTATATTTGCCAAAATAAACCAGTTGTCCCAAAAACGATTGGTCACAATCCGGTAATGATCATCCGTCGGTTGCGGAGTCTGATTGACTTCACATACCGTTGTGTCACTGCTGACGATCTCTTGCGCCGATGCACTGCCCCATCCTACGGACAGCAACACCAGCATACTCCATACAAATTTTCTCATTTCTGTTTATAATTAATGTTCAAAAAAATAGTTTCAATTAAAAGTGTTTTCACCACAGAGGACACAGAGTTCCACAGAGGTTATATTCCAATGTTCACCACGGATTACAACACAGATTAAATTCAAGATGCCGCGTGGGGAGGGTAAGTATCTGAGACTCCCCTCCTTCCAGAAGGAGGGGAGCCAGATAACATAACTAAGTTTCAGCACATCCTCATCTACAGATTAGTTAATGATTCAATCCGAAATAATCTGAGAAATCTGTGGTAAAACATCTCCCCTTTCAACTCACTAACTCACTAACTCTCCAACTCATCAACTTATCAACTCACCAACTCACCAACTAACCCAATCAATACGCCTTCGCATCCGTATGGAAGCAGCTGTCCAGCGTTTTGAGCACGATGTACAGGTCCAACGAAAATTTCCAGTTCTTTATATACCAGATGTCATACTTCACCCGATTCTCCATATCCGCCAACCTGGGCGTCTCTCCCCGAAATCCGTTTACCTGACTCCAACCCGTAATCCCCGGCTTCACACTGTGACGCAGCATGTATGTCTCTATCTGCCTCGAATATTCCTCGGTGTGCTTCACCATGTGCGGCCGCGGTCCTACGATGCTCATGTCTCCCATCAGCACATTCAGAAACTGCGGCATCTCGTCCAAGTTCGTTTTTCGCAGGATGTGTCCCCATCGCGTAATCCGGTCGTCCGACTTCGTCGCCTGTCTCGTGTCAGCATCAGCATTCACTTTCATCGTACGGAATTTGATGCACTTAAAAGTCTTTCCCCTTAATCCCGTTCGTTTCTGCACAAAAAACAGTTTTCCCGGCATCGTACATTCCGTCATGATGGCAACCACAATGATCAGAATGGGAAACAGCGTACAGAGGAACACCAGCGAACAGATCACATCAAATGCCCTTTTCAGAAATCGATTTCCCCACTGATTCAACGGCGAATCGCAGGCAATGGAAGTATCCATTGCCATTTCCAAATTTTCAGTACACATATTCAATAAATGATTTAAGTTTCGCATGTAATACTTCTCTGGAAGTTAAGAAGTGATAGAAGTTATCACTCCGCTTTGCTCTGTTGGAATTTAAGTTTCGCAAGTTTATTAATAGGTTGTAGTTAAGGAGTTAAGAAGTTAAGCCAATACTTTTGTGAAAAGGATACAGGCCATACGCTTCATCCATTGGCTTTAACTTCCAAGAGGGTGTGTCGTAATTAAAAGAGGCTGACTTCTTGTTAGCTTTTAGGCACGGATTACGCGGAATATACGGAGACAGAAATAGAATAATCCGTGAATTTCCGTGTAATCCGTGCCTAAAGGAAAGCGATTCCTTATTTTGACACATCCCCGATAACTTCTTCTAACTTCTTTAACTTCTGCAAGTTTACAAGGTTTGGGATACCCTGTTTGATAAAGTGCCGCTTGAGACAGCTCGTTACAAACTCCTTGTCAACTCGTCAACTTGTTACTCGTCAACTGTCACTTTTCCATAACCCCTCTCACACGTCTTGCCACTAAATAGCCGGGCAGACAAATGGCTTCCGCCGGCATCATACCCAGCAGTCTCCACCCTCTGCGCATCCAGAAGCACGCGTTGGCCAGTATTCTTCCGATCGGGAAGCGGCTGTTTCCCGCTTTTTCCTCCCGCACCATTTTCAGTCGGTACGCGTCGTTCATCACAATGTTCCTGAACAGAACGGCGTCCTTTCCCTGCCGGATGGGCTCCAGCGGGAAATGCTCCGTACCCTTTATGTAATTTGCAATAAATCCGAACAAAATCCGGCTGAATCTTTCAGCATGCAGCCGTTTCAGCAGGGCAGCTACCTTCTCCGGGTCCAGTTGGACCCGATGCAGCATCACCGCCACGTCACACACCTGTTT
Organism: uncultured Bacteroides sp.; assembly: GCA_905201685.1. Lineage (GTDB taxonomy): Bacteria > Bacteroidota > Bacteroidia > Bacteroidales > Bacteroidaceae > Bacteroides. Next base: position 45,137 of record CAJKOW010000012.1, read on the forward strand.
CAATCCGATGCCATACGTCAGGAAATGCCTCCGTAAGTGCAGAATCAGGCACACCAGATACAGTTCCCTGTCCTTTCCGTCAGCCGCTCGGGTCAGCTTTCTCAGCCGGGCATTGGCTATGGGGTTATATACATACTCCCACTGCGGATGAAACTCCACCGGCACCCGGCCGTCCTCCTGCACCACGATGTCTCCATGTTCATTCCGACAGTCATATCCTCCTTCCGTCAGCATTGCAACTAACTTTTCCCATCCGTTACCGATCACGATGTCCACGTCGCCGAAGCTTCGGTGCAAAGGCTGCCGATACCATTGCGCCACCGATGTCCCCTTCACCACAAACGCAGCCATTCCCGCCTTCTCCAACCTGTTCAGCCATTGCACACCGCAACGTTCCACCGCTCTGTTCATCTGTTCCATATACAGCAGGTGAATCAACCACTGTTCCCATACCTCCCGGTCCGGTCGCCTGTCGGTCTGCCCCACTCCGTCTATCACCAGCCCCGTCACCGCCTGTTCGTGTGCCATCGCAAACAGTCTTTCCCAGTCCTCCGGTCCCATGGTCATATCTCCTGAATACACTTCCTCCGTTTCCCACAATCCTCTACGCAGGAAATAAAAGAAAAGAGTCTCCATACCGGTCAAATTAACTACTCAACTTTGGGAAGCCCAAGTTGCAGTGGACGAGAAACAAGTTGACGAATTGACAAGGAGTTTGTAACGAGCCGTCTCAAGCGGCACTTTATCAAACAGGGTATCCCAAACCTTGTAAACTTGCAGAA
>CAJKOW010000013.1 GCA_905201685.1 uncultured Bacteroides sp.
TGGGCGTATGAAATTTGCGTGGCTCTGACACTAGTACGAGAGGACCGTGTTGGACTGACCTCTGGTTTACCGGTTGTGCCGCCAGGTGCATTGCCGGGTATCTAAGTCGGGATTGGATAAGTGCTGAAAGCATCTAAGTACGAAGCCAGCCACAAGATTAGATTTCTCAGGGTCGTCAAAGACGATGACGTTGATAGGATGCAGGTGTAAAGGTGGCGACACCAAAGCCGAGCATTACTAATTGCCCGTTCACTTTTAGGTCAGCAAAGCAGACACAGGTAAGTCGTTATATACGTTCAGTGTTGCGGTTTTTACTTTCAGACATCATGTCGAACTTATTAAGGTGACTATAGCACCGGGGTTCCACCTCTTCCCATTCCGAACAGAGAAGTTAAGCCCGGTCACGCCGATGGTACTGCGTAACAGTGGGAGAGTAGGTAGTTGCCGTTTTAGCAGAAGCCCTCTCGGATGATTCCGAGGGGGCTTTCTTTTTTGCACAGGTTCACAGGCACTCTTCTTTTCTTCAAGCGCAGACTGCGCCGTTCCAGTGCACTGACTGCTGCACTGGGAGTGCAACAACTACTGCACTATGAGTGCACTAACTGTTGCACTGCGAGTGCACTAACTATTGCACAAACGGGGGATAATTGGGATAACAGGGAAAAAATGTAAGTGCAGAGTATGTGGTGCCGATAAATCTGATATAATTTTTGTCAGTATGCTGGATATGGATTAAGAATATAAATCTTGAGAAGATATTTTGAATGCACTTTATTTTATATGTTAATGGCTGAAGTTGGAGATACTTTTATTATAGAAAGCATGTGAAATCAGCATAAAAATGAATATTTTACCTCTAAATGCTACATTATGAGGATAATTATTTGTATCTTTGTCGCCCGAATAAACAAAAGTAGCTTTGGGAAAGTTTGATAAATACAAGATTGACTTGAAAGGCATGCAGGCAGACTCTTGTAAGTATGAGTTTGTTTTGGATAACCTTTTCTTTGCTAACATTGACGGTCCTGAGGTACAGAAGGGAAAAGTCAATGTAGAGTTAGTCGTAAAGAAAACATCTCGTGCTTTTGAATTGAATTTTCAGACAGACGGGATGGTGTGGGTGCCTTGTGACCGTTGTCTGGACGATATGGAGCAACCTGTTACTTCTACGGACAAGTTGCTGGTGAAGTTTGGACATGAATATGCTGAAGAAGGTGAAAACCTGGTAGTTATTCCCGAAGATGAAGGAATAATTAATGTAGCATGGTTCATGTACGAATTTGTTGCATTGGCTATTCCGATGAAGCATGTTCATGCCCCCGGAAAATGCAATAAGGCAATGAGCAGTAAATTAAGAAAGCATCTGCGTACTACTCCGGATGAGGAGGAAGAAGATGCCTTTATTCCGGATGATGATGTACTGACGGAAGAAGATACAGAAACGCCGATTGATCCGCGTTGGAATGAATTAAAGAAAATATTAGATAACAATTAAAGATTAGAAGAAAATGGCACATCCTAAAAGAAGACAGTCAAAAACAAGAACTGCAAAGAGAAGAACTCATGATAAAGCAGTAGCTCCTACATTAGCTATTTGTCCGAACTGCGGTGAATGGCATGTATATCACACTGTATGTAGCGCTTGTGGTTACTACAGAGGTAAGCTGGCTATTGAAAAAGAAGCTGCCGTATAAAATCTCGGCAAGTCTGAATGATTTTGTACTTGAACATGAATATTGTGTGTCTAAGGAGGCTGGTATAACCAGTCCTTTTTAGACACTGTGTCATGTCGGTACTTTTATTAGAAAACTGAATTTAGATGGAAAAGATAAATGCTGTAGTAACAGGAGTCGGTGGTTATGTGCCCGATTATATTCTGACCAACGAAGAGTTGTCAAGAATGGTAGATACCAACGACGAATGGATTATGACTCGTATCGGAGTGAAGGAGAGGCATATCCTGAACGAAGAGGGACTTGGAACATCGTATATGGCTCGTAAGGCTGCTAAACAGCTGATGCAACGTACAGGTTCTAATCCTGATGATATCGATCTGGTTATAGTTGCCACTTCTACTCCCGATTATCAGTTCCCTTCTATTGCTTCCATTTTATGTGATAAGTTAGGCTTGAAAAGAGCTTTTGCTTATGATATGTCGGCCGCCTGTTGTGGTTTTCTTTTCATGATGGAGACGGCTGCCAACTATATCCGTTCGGGACGTTACAAGAAAATCATCATTGTAGGTGCCGATAAGATGTCTTCGATTGTGAACTATAGCGACCGTGCGACTTGTCCTATATTTGGTGACGGTGCTGCGGCCTTTATGTTGGAGCCGACGACGGAGGATGTAGGTATTATGGATTCAATGTTGCGTACAGATGGAAAAGGTCTGCCGTTCCTGCATCTGAAAGCGGGTGGTTCTGTGTGCCCGGCTTCTTATTTTACGGTAGATAACCATATGCACTATTTGTATCAGGAAGGTCGTACAGTGTTTAAATACGCTGTTTCGAACATGTCGGATATTAGTGCCGCACTTGCAGCCAAGAACGGGCTGACAAAGGATACTATCGACTGGGTGGTTCCTCATCAAGCCAATCTTCGTATCATTGATGCAGTAGCTCATCGTTTGGAAGTTCCTCACGAAAAAGTGCTGATTAACATTGAACGATACGGTAATACAAGTGCCGGAACTTTGCCACTTTGTATTTGGGATTTCGAGGATAAACTGAAAAAAGGTGATAACATCATCTTCACTGCATTTGGAGCCGGATTTACTTGGGGCGCTCTTTATATGAAGTGGGGATATGACGGAAAGAAACAGCAGTAGGACGGGTTCATGATGTTTTCTGAACCCCACTTGCTGGGATTATATAAAAAGAACGCATCCTATTTTAATTCGATGCGTTTTTTTGTCTCAACTCTAAAACATGAAAAGCGATGCATAAAGCAGGTTTTGTAAACATTGTAGGTAACCCGAATGTGGGTAAATCTACGTTGATGAATGCTTTGGTAGGTGAGCGTATTTCGATAGCCACTTTCAAGGCTCAGACCACTCGTCACCGCATTATGGGTATCTATAATACGGATGATATGCAGATTGTGTTTTCGGATACACCGGGCGTGTTGAAACCGAATTATAAGTTGCAGGAGTCCATGCTGAATTTCTCTACGTCAGCATTGGCCGATGCGGATATCTTGCTTTATGTCACCGATGTGATTGAGACCCCCGACAAGCATAACGATTTTGTAGAGAAAGTCGCGAAGATGACAGTGCCGGTGCTTTTGCTTGTCAACAAAATAGACTTGAGCAATCAGGAAAAACTGGTCGCGGTGGTTGATGCGTGGAAAGAATTGTTGCCTCAGGCAGAAATCATTCCTATTTCGGCTGCAACGAAGTTCAATGTGGATTACGTGATGAAGCGTATTAAGGAACTGCTACCAGATTCACCGCCTTATTTCGATAAAGACCAGTGGACGGACCGGCCGGCCCGTTTCTTTGTCAACGAGATTATCCGCGAAAAAATTCTGTTGTACTATGACAAGGAGATACCATATTCGGTCGAGGTGGTAGTAGAGCAGTTTAAGGAAGATGCAAAGAAAATACACATCAACGCGGTCATTTACGTAGAACGTGATTCGCAAAAGGGCATTATAATAGGCAAGCAGGGAAAAGCCTTGAAAAAGGTGGCTTCCGAAGCTCGCCGTGATCTGGAAAAGTTCTTTGGAAAAACTATTTTTTTAGAGACATTTGTGAAAGTTGATAAGGATTGGCGCAATTCGGACAAGGAGTTGCGTAACTTCGGTTATCAGCTGGATTAGTATTCATACGACTGGGATAGTCGCAAAAACACAGGAATAAACTATGGGAAATTTAGTAGCAATAGTAGGACGCCCCAATGTGGGAAAATCTACCTTGTTTAATCGTCTGACCAAAACGCGACAGGCGATTGTAAATGAAGAGGCAGGAACAACGCGGGACCGTCAGTACGGCAAGTCTGAATGGCTGGGTCGTGAATTCTCGGTAGTAGATACCGGCGGTTGGGTGGTGAATTCGGATGATATTTTCGAGGAGGAAATCCGTAAGCAAGTGTTGATGGCAGTTGACGAAGCTGATGTGATTCTGTTTGTGGTCGATGTCATGAACGGTGTGACCGACTTGGATATGCACGTTGCTGCCATTTTGCGCCGGGCAAAGAAGCCGGTGTTGCTGATAGCCAATAAAACCGATAATAACGAGTTGCAATATAATGCCCCCGAATTCTACAGTTTGGGGCTGGGTGAGCCTTATTGCATTTCGGCGATGACAGGCAGTGGAACGGGCGATATGATGGACCTGATCGTGAGCAAGTTCAAGAAGGAATCGGATGAGATTTTGGATGAAGATATTCCTCGTTTTGCCGTTGTCGGACGTCCTAATGCAGGTAAGTCGTCCATTGTGAATGCTTTCATTGGCGAAGATCGTAACATTGTGACGGAGATAGCCGGTACAACCCGTGATTCTATTTATACACGCTATAACAAGTTTGGTTTCGATTTCTATTTGGTTGATACAGCCGGTATCCGTAAAAAGAATAAGGTGACTGAAGACCTTGAGTATTATTCGGTGATTCGTTCTATCCGTTCCATCGAAAATTCGGATGTCTGCATTCTGATGCTTGATGCCACGCGCGGAATTGAAAGCCAGGATCTGAATATCTTCTCGCTGATTCAGAAAAACCAGAAAGGATTGGTTGTGGTAGTCAACAAATGGGATTTGGTGGAAGATAAGACTGTGAAGGTGATGAAGACGTTCGAAGACGCCATCCGTTCGCGTTTTGCTCCGTTTGTCGATTTCCCCATTATTTTTGCCTCGGCACTGACCAAGCAACGCATCCTGAAAGTTCTCGAAGCTGCACGTCAGGTCTATCAGAACAGAATGACGCGTATTCCTACAGCTCGTCTGAACGAAGAAATGCTTCCATTGATCGAGGCTTATCCGCCTCCTTCGATCAAAGGAAAATATATTAAAATCAAGTATATCACGCAATTGCCTAATACAAAGGTTCCTTCTTTTGTCTATTTTGCCAACTTGCCGCAATATGTGAAAGAACCCTATCGCCGTTTTCTGGAAAACAAGATGCGCGAGAAATGGGACTTGACAGGTACTCCCATCAATATTTATATCCGTCAGAAATAGGCTGAAAATGGCAGTTGAGATTGTTGATAATATTGGGAATCAGAAATAAAACATTGTTCATATATTGCATTTTTGTGGCTGCTGATTGTGAGGTCAGCAGCTTTTTTTGTAGCTAATTGTCCTATTTTTATGCTGAAGAAAGAAAAAAGAACTGAAAACTATGTGAATATATAGCTTTTCTGTATTTTTGTCGCCAAACAAAAATACAGATACATGAAGATTATAAGGGTATTGAGCATACTTGCTTTTCTCCTGTTTCAAGCGGGCGTGCAAGCTGCCGATGACGGCAGATTGGCCGATTTGCGCAGAAAGGCTGCTGAAAAGAAAAATGTGGAAAGCTATGCCGACGTATGCGCTTACCTGTCTTCGATTGAACGGTATCCTGAAATACTTTCTTTATACGCCGACTCCATCCGGCAATTAGCGGTGTGCAGCAGAAGTCTGGCTGATTTCAGGGAGTATTATGCCTGGAAGGGAGAGGCATGCTTTGTCGATGGTGATTATGAGAGAGGTTTTCTTTGGAAACGGAAAGCGCTCGATATAGCCGAAAGGGCCAAGATGCAGGATAAAATCGTTGTCTATTCTTCCGACATGGGATATTATTTCAACGTATCTGCCCGATACGATTCGGCTCGTTTTTACCTGAAGAAAGGTATGGAAGTGGCCGAGCGTGTGCCTCGTCTGGCCGAAGATTATCGGGTGATGCTGACCAATTACGCCAGCTCTTTTCTGTATGAAGGGCAGACCGATTCGGCCTTAGTCTATACGCTTCGGGCCGAGAAACGTTCGGAAGCCGACAGAGATACGGCCATGCTGATAGAAAACCTCAATCAGCTGGGCACGATATATCGGCGGAAAAAGCAGCTGAACGAATCCATTCATAGTTTTGAGCGGGCGCTTCACTTGTGCGAGGCGCAGGGCAACTTCCGGACAGTGGCTCATATCTATGGAAACATAGCGACGGTGTATTGCGATTCGAATCGTCCCGTCGAGGCACTTCCTTTCTCGCAAAAGGCGGTCGATTATGCCTTGCAATACGGCACTCCGCAAATGATCGGCCTGTTTTACGTCAATCTTGGAGCTATTCAGTGTAATGTGCCCGGCAAGATCCGGGATGGCATTGCCACTTTGCAGAAGGCAATTCCTGTGCTGAAAGAGGTGAACAACAAACGTCGTCTGTGCGAGGCTTATAATCATTTGGCCAACGCTTATCGGGGATTGGGACAGATAGATAGTGCGATGGTGTGTCTGCAGAGTCTGGACGAAATGTCGGGAGAGCTTCGGACCGATGTGGAACGTTACCGCTATCATCAGACCCGGGGGCCGCTGATGCAAGAACTGAAGCGGTATCGCGAGGCGGTGATTTCCTATCAGCGGCTGATTGATATGCAGAAAGCCGGCTATCGTGACATGAAGGATTATGACGTGTATCTGCATCTTTCGGAATGTCTGCACGAACTTCAAAACGAGGCGAAGGCTTACGAAAGCTTGCGAACGGCGTATGCGCTGCGCGATTCGGCTTCCAAAAAAGAATACACGGAGCAACTTTCTGATTTCTTGGCTAAATATCGAACAAAGGAAAAGGAGTTGGAGATTACCCGTCTGAAGCAGGCCGCACTGGAGCGGAAGGCCGAATTGCTGCGCAACCGGATTGTGACGGGAGGCACATGTGCTTTACTGCTGATTCTGCTTTTGGTCTTTCTGTACTTCCGCCAGCGGCAAAAGGTGCGTGTAGCCCAACTGGCACAGGCTGCGGGCGAAAAAGAACGTCAGTTCCTGGCTTTGCAGAAAGACACTGAGCAACGTCTGGCCCGTAAGTATATCGATGGCTTGGAAAGTGAGCGTGAGCGTATGGCTACCGAACTGCACGATGACGTCTGCAACAGTCTGTTGGCGCTCGAGATGAACATCCGCTCCATTGCTGAAGACAAACACAACCGTGCCATGGACGAGCAGCTTCTGTTGCTGGGTGATACTCGCGAACGATTGCGCAGCATCTCGCACGAGCTGATGCCTCCGGCTTTCCAATATGCTACCATCGATGAAATGCTGCGCGACTACATGTGGCATCTGCCCTTGCCGGAAGGGACGAAGTCCGAATATCATTCTACGGACGAAGTGGATTGGAAACTGGTACCTGAGACGGTGGGCTTTGAATTCTATCGGATTGTGCAGGAAGCTGTGAGCAATGCCTTGAAGTATGCCGAGGCAGCAACAATCCGCGTCGATTTGTTGATGGCGGATGGAAGCCTGTCCGTACGTATCGATGATGACGGTAAGGGATTCGACTTGAATAAAAAGAAAAAAGGTATCGGATTGCGAACCATCATGCAACGGGCCGAGGTTATCGGCGCAGTTGTGAAGCTGGAAACGGCACCCGGACGGGGTACGCATCTGACGGTAACGATTAAAGTGAACCTAAAAGAACATGGAGAAGAGAGAAAAGGCTGAAGTATTGGTGGTTGACGACCACAGTCTGGTGCTGGAAGGCATTTGCAGGGTGATTGATGCGATGCCCGAAGTGGAAGTGGCCGACGCAGTGACTTCCGGCATTAAGGCATCCGAACTGATAGCGAAACGCGATTATGATATCTACATATTGGATGTCAGTATCCCCGATAAGTCGGGGTTCGAACTGATAACCCTCATTCGCGAATTGAACGAGCAGGCATTGATCATCGTGAATACAATGCACGAGGAAATATGGATTGTGAACCGACTGGCCAAGAGTGGCGTCAATGCAATCACGCTGAAAGCATCGGCTTCGTCCGAACTGCGTGAAGCCATCCGTAGTGTGCTTCGTGGTGAGTCGTATGCCTGTCCGCGTTTTGCTTCCATCTATCGGTCGCTGGCGCGCCATTCGGCTGAACTGTTGCCCCACGACCTGCCAACCCGTCGCGAACTTGATGTGCTGAAGGCTATTGCCAAGGGGCTGAATACCCGGGAAATTGCCGATCAACTGCATATTTCGGAGAATACGGTAGAAACTTTTCGGAGGAGGCTGATTGCCAAGTTTGGAGCCCGCAATGCGGTCGATATGGTGCTGAAGGCCGTTTCCCGGGGCTGGTTGAACTTGGAATCGTAGCAAAAAAAAGCATAATCTCACGGTTTTCCGTGATTTTTATATAAAACCTATTGGCTATTTTTGTCCCGTGATGGAAACGCTTGTTCGTGTTTCGTGAAAACACACGGCGATTCTGTGAAAATATATATCGTGATGATATAGTCGATTCTATTAACTGGTTTTATGAGAGACAAAAAAACGCAGCGTGAAGTTGCGTTTTTTTGTGTCCGTACGCTTGGACAGTGAATGGTTCGGGTGCCTCAGATAAAGCTCGTGAGCCGTGCAAGTGTCTCTCGTGAGCCGTGCAAGTGTCTCTCGTGAGCCGTGCAAGTGTTTCTCGCGAGCCGTACAAGTGTCTCTCGTGAGCCGTGCAAGTGTTGCTCGCAAGCCGTGTACGGAAGTATGTGCTCAGACCTGTTTCTTATCCTTCAATGTTCTGTATTTCAACCTCTTTCACTTTACGGAACAGGTCCGAAGCAAAGATGAAGTTGTTCAGTCGTTCGTTGCTCGACGTAAAGATGTCGTCCTTGCTGCCTTCCCATTCTTTGTGGCCTTCGTAGATGAAGATGATGCTTTCGCCAATGCCCATCACCGAGTTCATGTCGTGCGTGTTGATAAGGGTAGTCATGTTGTATTCGTGAGTGATGTCCTGAATCAGTGCGTCGATAACCAGCGATGTCTTTGGGTCAAGACCCGAGTTGGGTTCGTCGCAAAAGAGGTATTGAGGATTCAGGGCGATGGCTCGTGCGATGGCCACGCGTTTCTGCATACCTCCGCTTATTTCGCCGGGAAATTTGTTTTGAGCGTCGGTCAGGTTGACACGATCCAAGCAGAACATGGCACGGCGGGTGCGGTCGCGCAGGGTGTCGTTGCTGAACATGTTCAGTGGGAACATGACGTTTTCGAGTACGGTCATCGAGTCGAACAGGGCAGCGCTTTGGAATATCATTCCCATTTCCCTTCTCAATGCCTTCTTCTCTTTTTTGTTCATGATCAGGAAGTTACGGTTGTCGTACAGCAACTCGCCTTTTTCAGGAGTCAACAGTCCGACGATGCACTTCATCAACACGGTTTTACCCGATCCGCTCTGGCCGATGATCAGGCTGGTCTTCCCGTTTTCGAAGGTGGCGCTGATGTCGGTCAGTACGTTCTTTTCTTCGAATGACTTGCAGAGTCCTTTCAGTTCTATCATGATTTTTCCTTTTTTTCTGTTATGATTTTCTGTTTATCCCATCAGCAATTGTGTCAGTACCAAGTCGGCAAAGAGAATCAGCACACTGCTGGTCACGACCGAATTGGTCGAGGCTTTTCCCACTTCGATGGAGCCGCCGTCCACCGTATAGCCGAAGAAGGCCGATACGCTGGCTATGATGAAGGCAAAGAACAGCGACTTGATGATGCCGCACCAGATGTACCATTCGACAAACATGTATTGCAAGCCGTATTCAAGGTCGGTAGCAGTCATGATGCCTCCAAACCAACAAGTGCCAAAGGCGCCGATGATGCCGGCAAAAATACTGAAGACAACCAATAGCGGAATCATGGTGACCATGACGAATATTTTGGGCAGGATGAGGTAGTTGGCCGAGTTGACCCCCATGATTTCCAGTGCATCAATCTGCTGGGTGACGCGCATCGTACCCAGCTCGGACGCAATGTTCGAACCGACTTTTCCTGCCAGAATCAGACACATGATGGACGATGAGAATTCGAGTAGCATGATTTCGCGGGTCACATAACCTACCGTCCAGCGGGGCATCCAGGGACTTTCGATGTTCAACTTAATCTGTATGGTGATGACGGCGCCGATGAAGAACGATATCAGCAGCACAATGCCGATGGAGTTCACGCCCAGCTTCTCCATTTCGTTAAGGTATTGGCGGAAGAACATGCGCATGCGTTCGGGACGTGAGAAGGTCCGCCCCATAAGCATGAAATATCTTCCTACGGTTCTAAGGGCTTTTATCATAACTTATAAGTTAGTATTTGTCTGCAAATGTACGGCTTTTCAGCTTATTTTGCTACATTTGCGGCAAAATTAGCTGATATGGAAGAAACTAAAATGGTGCTTCGCACGGAAGATCTGGTCAAAAAGTACGGAAAACGTACGGTGGTTAGTCACGTGTCGTTCAATGTGCGTCAAGGCGAGATTGTCGGTTTGCTCGGTCCGAACGGTGCGGGGAAGACGACATCGTTCTATATGACAGTGGGTCTGATCACTCCCAACGAAGGCCGCATTTTCCTCGACGACCTCGATATCACGAAATATCCTGTGTACAAGCGTGCCCAGAACGGCATTGGTTATCTGGCGCAGGAAGCTTCCGTCTTTCGCCAGATGAGTGTGGAAGATAACATTGCTTCGGTGCTCGAGATGACCAACAAACCATTGGATTATCAGAAGGATAAGTTGGAAAGCCTTATCGCCGAATTCCGCCTGCAGAAGGTGCGCAAGAACAAAGGTAACCAGCTTTCGGGTGGCGAACGCCGTCGTACGGAGATTGCCCGCTGCCTGGCCATCGACCCTAAGTTCATCATGCTCGACGAGCCTTTTGCCGGTGTCGATCCCATTGCCGTGGAAGACATTCAGCAGATTGTGTGGCGGCTGAAGGACAAGAATATCGGTATTCTTATTACCGACCACAACGTACAGGAAACGCTGAGCATTACCAGCCGCGCATACTTGCTGTTCGAAGGGAAAATCCTGTTTCAGGGCACTCCCGAAGAACTGGCCGAAAATAAGATTGTGCGCGAGAAGTATCTGAGTAACAGCTTCGTGTTACGCCGTAAAGATTTCATGGTGTAATTCACCGATGAATGATAATTACTTTAATCAACTATTATGAAAAATATGATAAAACTATTGTTCCCCCTTTTTGCTTTTCTTCTTATTTTTATGGGTCGTGCAAAGGCTGCCGAGCATGTCCTGACGTCTCCTGATAAAGAGATATCGCTCGAAGTTTTTCAGTCGGACGAAGGTAGTTGGTGTTATCGCCTGTCAGCCTACGATTCTCTGTTGATAGATAAATCTTTGTTGGGCTTTCGTGATTCTTTGGGCAATCAGCTCTTTACGGCGCAACAGCTCCGGTTGGTTTCGGTCGAAAGAGACCGGCACGACGGCGTTTGGAAACCTGTCTGGGGAAAGCGCAGCCGTGTGAAAGACTGCTATAATGAACTATCTTTACTATTTTCTTATGCCGATGCCAAACGTACGATCGGGATGTCGTTCAGGGCTTACAATGACGGTGTGGCATTCCGCTATTTCGTTCCCGAGGATTCGCCGTTGGCCCTCAACGCAGTGACCGAAAGTACCGGCTTTGCTTTTAACGGCGATTATACGGCCTGGTTCTACAACAACGAGTGGCATAATATCGGCCCCGAGCGGTTGACCGAATCGGATGGCATTCGTCAGCCCGTTATGACGGTGCAAGTGGACAGCACCCTTTACATGGCGCTCCACGAAGCCGACTTGCATACGGATGCTCCGCTGCTTTTGCGCTCCACCAAGGGAGAGCAGACGTTTGTCGTAGAGCCTCAGAAGACTGATTTGTCGGCGGGTTATCTGTCGGCATGGCGTGTGGTCTTCATCGGACGTACTCCCGGTGCGATGGTCGATTCTCACCTGCTCGAGTTGCTGAACCCTGATCCGTCGGGCGACTTCTCGTGGGTAAAACCCGGTGTGGCCGTTTGGGACTGGCGTATTGACGGTGCCCAGTGGGAAGGCTTCACGTATGGGATGAATTATCCTTCGTGGGTACGCATGATCGATTTTGCGGCCGAACAGCATTTCCCCTATCTGGTGCTCGATGCCAATTGGTACGGTCCCGAGCACGAGGCAGAGTCCAACCCGCTTACGGGCGACAAGTCGGCCGATGTAAAACGCATTATCCAATATGGTAAGGAGAAAGGTGTGGGGGTATGGCTCTATCTGAACGATGTGGGCGGACGCCGCTATCCGATTGAAGAGACCCTCTCGCAATACGCCTCTTGGGGGGCTGCCGGTATCAAATACGGTTTTATGACAGGAACTCCCCGTGAAAAGAGTTTGTGGACTCAGAAGATTACGGCCTTGTGTGCCCAGAACAAATTGCTTGTTGATTTCCACGATGGTCCCGTCCATCCTTATGGTCAGATGCGTACATGGCCCAACGCCGTTACTCGCGAATATTGCCAGGCGCAATTGGATGCCCATCGGGTATTTCAGCCTAAAACCTTTGTGACTTCCGTATTCGTTAATATGATAGCCGGCCCCATCGACATGAATAACGGTATGTTCGATTTACGCCAGGGTCGTACCACACGTGTGGACGAAAGTCAGCCGGTGCCTTCCACTTTGGTGTCCGAGGCAGCCCGTACGCTTATCGTATTCTCGGGTGCCACCGTCATCCCCGACATTCCCGAGTTCTATCGTAAATATCCTCCTTTGCTGGAGTTCATCAGTGCACAGCAGATGCCTTGGGTGGAGAGCCGCACGCTTTGTGGAAAAATTGGCGAATACATCGCGATGATGAGGCAAACCAAGGATGCCTATCTGGTGGGAGTGGCTACCAACGAAGAAGGGCGTACGCTTGAGCTTCCGATGGACTTCCTGGAGAAAGGAGTCACTTACGAGGCTGTGGTAATGGAAGACGGAGACGATGCTCACTATCTGCTTAATCGCGAGCAGTTGAAGGTGCGTCGCCAACAGGTCACGTCCGATTCTGTCGTTCGGGTAAAACTGGCTCCGGGCGGAGGCAGCTGTCTGCTGATCAGAAAGAAAGCCATGTAAGCATCTGTTCTGTTGCAGAATTGGAATTCAGCATGTACTGATTGCATGCTTTGTGCTCTGTTTTGTTGGGAGAGACTGCCGTATTCAAAATTAGTACATGCTTCCTTTGGAGAAAGTTCATTGTTTTTTAAGGATAGGTAGTTGTTTATATTGTTGAAAGGTGTATTTTTGTACCCATTCATTATTAAACTAACTCCTATGAAAAAAAGAAGATTATTGCTTTTGGGCATGATGGGGTGTCTGTCCTTGGTCATGATGTCGGCTCAGGAATTCCATTTACAGCCCACTCCCCAAATGTACGAAACAACCCGGGACAGCATTTCCATGCCTTCTGCTTACGTATTGTCTGTCAGCCAGGAGGAAAGTAGCTCCCCTGCGTTGCGTTTGTTGGAACACATCTTGCCGGGAAAATCCGGCAAGGCAGCCTTTCGTGTCAGTCTTGGCATCAAAGGCGATAAGGCCGTTAGAAAATATGCCCGTCATATTCCGGCGATTCCCGAAGGATATTATCTGAAGATAGCAACGAACGAGATTGTCATTGCGGGTGCCGACGAGCGAGGAGCTTACTATGGTGTGCAGACGCTGGCTCAGTTGCTGACGTTGCCCAAGCTGCCTTTGACCGAGATTACCGATTATCCGGATGTCCCCTATCGGGGGGTAGTGGAAGGCTTTTACGGTACTCCCTGGAGCCACGAGGCCCGTCTCAGTCAGCTGGAGTTCTATGGCCGTAACAAGATGAACGTCTATCTGTATGGCCCCAAAGACGACCCCTATCACAGCACTCCCAACTGGCGCAAACCTTATCCCGAATCAGAGGCGGCTCAGCTGAAAGAACTGGTAAACAAGGCTGCCGAAAACGAAGTGATTTTCTATTGGGCCATCCATCCGGGACAGGATATCCAGTGGAATGACGAAGACCGTCAGAACCTGATGGATAAGTTCGAGCATATGTATCAGTTGGGTGTACGTGGCTTTGCCGTCTTTTTCGATGACATTTCGGGTGAAGGTACCAAGGCTGACAAGCAGGCCGAACTGCTTAATTATCTGGACGATTATTTCGTTAAAGTAAAAGGGGACGTCGAGCCGCTTATCATGTGCCCTACCGAATATAACAAGTCGTGGTCGAACGTGGCCGGAGGTTACCTGACAACGTTGGGTGAGAAGCTGAATCCTGACATTCAGATTATGTGGACGGGCAATCGCGTCATTGCCACCATCGATCGTGAAACGATGGATTTCATCAATCCACTGCTGAAGCGCAAAGCCTATATCTGGTGGAACTTCCCTGTCTCCGATTATGTACGCGATCATTTGCTCATGGGACCTGTCTATGGCAACGGACTCGATATTGCCGACCGGATGGAAGGTTTCGTGTCCAATCCTATGGAACATGCCGAAGCTTCTAAAATAGCACTCTATAGTGTGGCCGACTATGCCTGGAATCTGTCCGACTATGACAGTAACGCGTCCTGGGAGCGGGCTATCCGTAGCCTGATGCCCCGACATGCTGCATATCTGGAGACTTTTGCCGCTCATAATTCCGATCTGGGTGTCAATGGGCATGGTTTCAGGCGTGATGAGTCGGTGGCTTTGCAACCGGCTTTACATCGTCTTCGTTCGGCCTATGAGAAAGACGGAACCATTGATGAGGCCTCTTTCCATGAAGTAGGTGCGGAATGCCGGAAAGTGGTGGAGGCAGCTGATTGCCTGTTGGCGTCGCAGGAAAATACGGCTCTGATTGCTGAGATAGAGCCGTGGCTGATTCAGTTCAAGCTGGTGGGGCAGTACGGTGAGGCAGTACTCCGTATGATGCGTCTTCTTCCGACATCGGATGCTGAAGCATTCGAAGCAGCCTATGCCCATGCCAAAGCTTTGCAGATGTTGATGTACAAGGTTGATACATCGTACAATCAGAATCCTTATCAGCCGGGTGTGAAAAGCGGAAGTAAGGAATTGCTCCCCACGTTTTATGCTTTGTTCGAATCTGTTGTAGAACGCTATAATTCTACTTATCAGTCACACATGGATCCCCGTGCCGTATATATGCCTTACTCGATGAGTAGCAATGTCTCTCAATTGGCTTCCTTGGCTGTTTCGCGCAAAGGCAGAGGTGGCAGTGTCGCTTCAGTCAACGAGGTGGTTCGTTGGCAGCCGGGTGGCGAACTGGTGCTGACGTTGGATGGGGTTCGTACGCTGAAGAATTTGTCTGTCGATTTAGGCATTGCGGATATTATTGGCTTGTTCCGTCTGGAGACTACTGTGGATGGCAATGTATGGGAACCGGCTGCTCTGCAATTGGCGAATGGCAAGACGCGTTTTAACTGTCAGGTGGGTGGCCGTAAAGCACAGAAAATTCGTCTGATCAGTATTTCCGGTCAGGAGCAGCAAGTCTATTTTAAACGTTTTATGTTCGAGGAAGAATAGCTTCCGAACACTTTTCTGATAGTATGTGTAGGAAGGAGAAGATAGCAATATAATGTTATCTATTCCATAGAGGCGGTTAAAAACGAATGACACAGATTGTTTAGTTGATTTTATAGCTTAACCAATCTGTGTCATTTTGCATGTGCGGACTTTTTGATGCGAGTTCGTTTTTCCGGCCGACAATCATTCTCTGACGATTTCGCCGATCCAGGCAAACAGTTCGTTCAGAGCGTAGTCACCGGAATGAGGGCGATTCCAGGATAGTTTGAAATTGACTTCTTTTCCCATATTTTGCAACTTGGTGGCTAAATTGACAGGAATGGGAAAGGCTGTATCGCGGTCGCGCGCTCCATGGCGAATGTACCAGTGCCGGGTGATAAGACTTTGCGGGTCGTCTAACATTCTCATCGGGTTTATCATTCTGACCCGTTCCCTGAGGGCATTGTCAATGGTTGCCGTAGGGTTGCCTGTTGCTTGCTGTAGCGAATAGTCGGTGAAGTTTACGCTGTTACCGCTTTCATCACCGAATACTTTATTCTCTGCGCTGGCTTTGGCTCCTGCTACTCCTTGGCTGTCGAAGGCCGGGGGCGTTTTCAGGGCGATGGTGGTGACAACATAGTTCAGGTATTTATCCAAATCGAGGTCGGTGATGTATTCGCCGCTTTTCTGAGGACGAGACAGATTGGATTCATTAGAACGGATGTTGATATTCTGATTGTTGGCAATCCCCGTACGTGGAAATGGTCCATATTGTTCGTTTAGCTTTTGGATGGTGGGAGCAAAGGAATTTGTGCCTTGCCCTTTGCTGAACCGAAAACCGATGCTGTCAGGAATGTCCGCACCTGCGTCTTTCGCTTCCTGTGCGCTTTTTATAAGAAGTTGCTTCAGATAGTCGCGGTAATTATCGGTTGTAAGAATGGTTCCGTCGGTCTGTTTCAGATTCAAACTTTTCAGGTATGTACCGAACTGTTCTGCCAGTTCTTCCGACACCTTTTCCTGCTGGGGAGTGAGTGGTCGGGTAATGTTGTTGGTACAAGCATACAGCCATTCGTAAGCCATGTCGGCATGTTCCAGATCAACGATGGGGCAGTAGCAGACAGCGGCAAAGATATCATCGCGTTCGTTGGCGGCTCCCATGTCTTCTAAATCTTGCTGATATGCCGGATTGTTGCCCGAAGCTCCCAACAGTGCCGACATGGCTCCACCGGCGCTTGTACCGTCGGAAATGATTTTTTCGGCATTGCCGGGTATTTCCTTGTCGAAATGTCGCAAGTAGCGGACGGCTGCTTTCAGATCGAGCAATCCTTTGGGTGCCCGTCCGGTATAGATTTTGTCACCTTTGTCTTCGATCACCGAATTGCGTCCTCTGGCACCGGGTATCACGACTACATATCCTTCGGCCAAAGCTCTGCCCGATGCGTCTTCGGCATCGATGGCTTGAGGTTTGGCAGCCATGTATCCGCCTATGTAGTTGCGCATAAATATAGGAGTAGCCTGAGTGGCACCCTGTGGCACGTAGATGTTCATGTACTGATAAGTGGAATCTTCGACGTTGGTAACGTAATACAGATTTGTGTAGGCAGTATAGTTAACGGTTTTGCCTTGTGGCAATGTAACAGACCCCGCCACGCCTTTCGAAGCATCAAACACTAACTGAGGTGCAGGCTTCACCGCTGCCGTGGCACACACAGACAATGCCATGGAAGCAGTTGCAACGAAAAGTTTCTTCATTGTGTATTGAATTAATATGTGAGGTAAAAATAGAATTTTTTCTTGTTGGATGTGATGGTGCGGTAGAATCTTTTATGTTTCTTTTTGTAAAAATGACAGAGTTTGTCTGGATTGGTATGTTGATGGAATGAAGGAGTGGAAAGCTGTTGTCGGAATGCAGGAAAACTGACCGTGCAGACAGACTGGAATGTTACTGAAATGAAATAATTTGGCGATGTTTTTGAAAATTGAAAGATTAACGCTAATTTTGCGCACTCATTTTGGGAAATTGGAATATAGTATAAATCAAATAAATAATTTGTCACGATGAACGTTTCATTGCAAAACATTGACAAGGTAAGCGCATTGCTTACGGTAAAGCTCGAAAAAGCAGATTATCAAGAACGGGTGGATAAGGCTTTGAAGCACCTCCGCCAGAAAGCACAAATGCCGGGTTTCCGTCCGGGCATGGTTCCTATGGGTTTGGTGAAGAAGATGTATGGAAAGTCTGTACTGGCCGAAGAAGTGAACAAGTTGCTTTCTGAAACTGTATATAAGTACATTCAGGACAATAAGGTGAACATGTTGGGCGAACCTCTGCCGAACGAAGAAAAGCAACCGACTATCGATTTCGATACGATGGAAGACTTCGAATTTGTGTTCGACATTGCCTTGGCTCCTGACTTCAAAGTAGAAGTCAGCAAGGATGATAAAGTGGACTACTACAACATCGAAGTAACCGAGGAAATGGTAAACAATCAGGTTAAAGCCTATAAGCAACGTAACGGCAAGTATGAAAAGGTTGAGACTTATGCCGACAACGACATGCTGAAAGGTTTGCTGGCCGAACTTGATGAAGAAGGCAATACGAAAGAGGGTGGCATTCAGGTAGAAGGTGCCGTTATGATGCCTTCGTATATGAAAAACGACGAGCAGAAGGCTATTTTTGCTAATGCCAAGGTAAACGATGTATTGGTATTCAATCCTCATGTGGCTTGGGATGGCAATCCGGCAGAAATTGCTTCTTTGTTGAAGATCGATAAGGAGGCTGCTGCTGAGATGAAGTCCAACTTCAGCTATCAGGTTGAGGAAATCACTCGTTTCGTTGAAGGCGAGCTGACTCAGGAAATCTTCGACCAGGTATTTGGCGAAGGCAATGTGAAGACTGAAGAAGAATTCCGTGCAAAAGTGAAAGATGTGATAGCTGAACAGTTTGTTGCTGACAGCGATTATAAGTTCCTCATCGACCTCCGCAAGGTTCTGACCGATAAGGTGGGTAAGCTGGAATTCCCCGATGCATTGCTGAAACGCATCATGCGACTGAACAACCCTGATAAGGATGAAAAGTTTGTTGAAGACAACTATGACAAGAGCATCGAAGAGCTGACTTGGCATTTGATTAAAGAGCAATTGGTTAAAGCCAATGAAATCAAAGTTGAGCAGAAAGACATTACCGACATGGCTAAGGAAGCTACCCGTGCACAGTTTGCACAATACGGCATGCTGAGTGTACCCGATGAAATTCTGGAGAACTACTCAAAAGAGATGCTTAAGAAGAAAGAAAGTGTTGAAGGTTTGGTGAATCGTGTAATAGAGGCCAAGCTTGCTACGGCACTGAAAGAACAGGTTACACTGGAAAATAAAGCCATCTCGGCTGCAGACTTCAACAAAATGTTCGAATAAGCAAGAAAAACATGAGCTGACAGGCTACGGGTGACTTGTAGCCTGTGGCTTATTGTACAATATGCAGGGTCGTTTGAAAAGTTTTTCAAACATCCCTGTTTTTTTTGTGTCTATCTATTCTTTTTTGTTTCTTTGCACCCGTTTTTAATCAACTAATAAATTGGATAAGACAATGGATGATTTTAGAAAATATGCAACCAAGCATTTGGGTATGAACAGTCAGGTGCTGGACGATGTCATTAAGTCGCAGGCCGGGTATTTGAATCCATATATTCTTGAGGAGCGTCAGCTTAATGTGACCCAGCTTGACGTGTTCTCGCGTTTAATGATGGATCGTATCATCTTTCTGGGTACTCAGATCGATGATTATACCGCGAATACTTTGCAGGCCCAGTTGCTCTATCTCGATTCGGTAGATCCGGGAAAGGATATTTCTATCTATATTAATTCGCCGGGCGGTTCTGTTTACGCAGGTCTGGGTATTTATGATACGATGCAATTTATATCCAGTGATGTGGCAACTATCTGTACTGGCATGGCAGCCAGCATGGCTGCAGTATTGCTGGTGGCCGGAGCCGAAGGTAAGCGTTCGGCGCTGACTCATTCGCGTGTGATGATTCATCAGCCGATGGGCGGAGCACAGGGACAAGCTTCGGACATTGAAATTACCGCTCGCGAAATTCAGAAACTGAAGAAAGAACTTTATACTATTATTGCCGATCATTCGCATACTCCTTTTGACAAGGTATGGGCCGACTCAGACCGTGACTACTGGATGACAGCTCAGGAAGCGAAAGATTATGGTATGGTTGATGAAGTATTGATTAAGAAATAAGTATGGCAGATTCGAGACGAAACAAAAACAGATGTAGCTTTTGCGGCCGTTCGGAAGACGAGGTAGGTTTCCTGATCACGGGCATGAACGGCTTTATTTGCGATAGTTGCGTCGCTCAGGCTTATGAAATCACACAAGAGGCCCTGGGGGCGGGGAAGAAGAATGGGGCAACCACGAAGCTTAGTCTGGAGGAATTGCCCAAACCGATGGAAATTAAAGCGTTCCTCGACCAATATGTGATAGGGCAGGACGATGCCAAACGTTATTTGTCTGTATCGGTGTACAATCACTATAAACGTCTTCTGCAGAAGGATGCGGGGGATGATGTAGAGATCGAAAAGTCGAACATCATTATGGTAGGAAGTACGGGTACCGGTAAGACTTTGCTTGCTCGTACGATTGCCAAGCTGTTGCATGTTCCTTTTACCATTGTAGATGCAACGGTGTTGACAGAGGCAGGCTATGTGGGTGAAGATATCGAAAGTATTCTGACCCGTTTGCTTCAGGTGGCCGATTACAATGTTGCCGAAGCTGAACGTGGCATTGTCTTCATCGACGAGATCGATAAGATAGCTCGTAAGGGCGATAATCCTTCTATTACGCGCGACGTGAGCGGGGAAGGTGTACAACAAGGCCTGTTGAAGTTGCTCGAAGGATCGGTTGTCAATGTTCCGCCTCAGGGTGGACGTAAACATCCCGATCAGAAGATGATTCCTGTGAATACGAAGAACATTCTGTTTATTTGTGGAGGCGCCTTCGACGGCATCGAGAAGAAGATTGCCCAACGTCTGAATACGCACGTAGTCGGTTACAATGCTGTGCGTAATACGGCTACCGTTGATCGACAGAATCTGATGCAATATATTGCTCCGCAGGATCTGAAGGCGTTTGGACTGATTCCCGAAATCATTGGTCGTCTGCCTGTGCTGACTTATCTTAATCCGTTGGATCGTGCCGCTTTGCGGGCTATCCTGACGGAACCTAAAAACTCCATTATCAAGCAATATATAAAGTTGTTCGAGATGGATGGAGTGCAGCTGACTTTTGAGGACGCCGTATTCGAATACATTGTGGATAAGGCTGTTGAGTATAAGCTGGGAGCTCGCGGATTGCGTGCCATTGTCGAGACAATCATGATGGATGCAATGTTCGAGGTTCCTTCCGAGCAGAAAAAAACGTTTGTTGTGACGCTGGATTATGCGAAGAAGCAGCTTGAAAAGGCCAATGTAGCCCGTCTTCAAAGTGCTTAAAAATCAAAAGGGTAATGTCGGAAAGATTGTTTTTTTACGGTTTCGGGAAAAATAATCGGTAAAATATGCTTGAATTTTAAGAAGTTGTTTATAACTTTGTTAGTGTGACTAATAAAACTGATAATTGAATAAACAACCTAATGAATCATGGCAGGGAAGAATATAAAATTGACAGACCAGCTGAAGAAATACTTCGGGTTCGACACATTTAAAGGAAATCAGGAAGCTATCATAAAAAATTTGCTGGCAGGCAATGATACGTTTGTATTGATGCCTACCGGTGGAGGAAAATCATTATGCTACCAGTTGCCTTCGTTACTGATGGAGGGAACAGCCATTGTGATTTCTCCTCTGATAGCCTTAATGAAGAATCAGGTCGATGCGATGCGTAACTTCAGCGAAGAAGATGGAATTGCCCATTTCATCAATTCTTCTCTGAACAAAGGTGCGATTGATCAGGTAAAATCCGATATTCTTAGTGGTAAGACTAAATTGCTGTATGTGGCACCGGAATCGTTGACAAAGGAGGAAAACGTAGAGTTTCTTAAGACGGTTAAGATTTCGTTTTATGCGGTTGATGAGGCTCATTGTATTTCGGAATGGGGACACGATTTCCGTCCTGAGTATCGCAGAATCCGTCCGATTATCAATGAGATTGGAAAGGCGCCCTTGATAGCACTTACTGCCACTGCTACCCCTAAGGTGCAGCACGATATCCAGAAAAATCTGGGTATGACAGATGCAAAGGTCTTTAAGTCATCGTTCAATCGTCCCAACTTGTACTACGAGGTACGTCCTAAGACGGCGAATGTGGATCGTGATATCATTAAGTTCATTAAAAACAATCCGGAGAAGTCGGGTATCATTTACTGTTTAAGCCGGAAGAAGGTGGAGGAATTGGCCGAAATTCTTCAGGCAAATGGTATTAATGCGCGTCCCTATCATGCAGGTATGGATTCGGCCACCCGTACTCAGAATCAGGATGATTTCCTGATGGAGAAAATAGATGTTATCGTGGCTACAATTGCTTTTGGTATGGGGATTGATAAACCGGATGTACGGTTTGTGATTCATTACGATATACCTAAGAGTCTGGAAGGATATTATCAGGAAACAGGTCGTGCCGGAAGAGACGGTGGAGAAGGGCAATGCATTACATTTTATACCAATAAGGACCTGCAGAAACTGGAGAAGTTTATGCAAGGCAAACCTGTAGCAGAACAGGAAATAGGTAAGCAGCTTCTGCTGGAAACCGCTGCGTATGCCGAATCGTCTGTGTGCCGCCGAAAGACACTGTTGCATTATTTTGGTGAAGAGTACACAGAAGATAATTGTGGAAATTGTGACAACTGTTTAAATCCGAAAAAACAAGTGGAAGCTCAAGATTTGTTGTGTACTGTCATTGAAACAGTTCTGGCTGTAAAGGAGAACTTCAAGGCAGACTATATTATAGACGTGATAGAAGGAAAGGAAACTTCTGAAGTTCTGGCTCATTTGCACGAAGACCTGGATGTATTCGGATCCGGTATGGGTGAAGATGAAAAGACTTGGAATGCCGTTATCCGTCAGGCTTTGATAGCCGGTTACCTAAGCAAGGACGTAGAAAATTATGGCTTGCTGAAAGTGACCGATGAAGGAAAGAAGTTCCTGAAGCATCCGAAATCATTTAAAATTGTAGAAGATACAGACTTCGAAGAATTAGAGGAGGAAGCTCCGATGCGTGGAGGTGGTTCGTGCGCTGTCGATCCGGCATTGTATTCCATGCTGAAAGATTTGCGTAAGAAGCTGTCCAAGCAATTGGAAGTACCGCCTTATGTCATATTTCAGGATCCCTCTCTCGAAGCCATGGCTACTATCTATCCCGTGACGTTGGAAGAATTACAGAACATTCCGGGGGTAGGAGCCGGTAAGGCCAAGCGTTATGGCGAAGAATTCTGTAAACTGATTAAGCGCCACTGTGAGGAAAATGAAATAGAGCGGCCGGAAGACTTGCGGGTGCGTACCGTTGCCAACAAGTCGAAAATGAAGGTTGCCATCATTCAGGCAATCGACCGTAAGGTCGCATTGGATGATATCGCGATGTCGAAGGGCATTGAGTTCGACGAACTGTTGGATGAAATAGAAGCCATCGTCTATTCGGGTACCAAACTTAATATCGATTATTTCCTTGAGGATATTATGGACGAGGACCATATGCTCGACATCTATGATTACTTCAAGGAATCGACAACGGATAATATCGATGATGCGTTGGATGAGCTGGGCGATGATTTTACGGAAGAAGAAGTCCGGTTGGTACGTATCAAATTCATTTCGGAAATGGCGAATTAATAGCAGGTATTTCGCTTAAAAAAAAGAAAAAATATTGCGTGCAGGTGTACGGAGATGGAATAAAAACCGTATATTTGCACGCAATAAATTTTAAACGCATACCTATGTCATTTATTGCTGATAAGATTGTTATGGATGGATTGACTTTCGATGATGTACTGTTGATCCCCGCTTATTCTGAAGTACTTCCTAAAACTGTCGAACTCTCGACAAAGTTTTCAAGAAACATTGAGTTGAAAATCCCCTTTGTGACGGCTGCCATGGATACGGTTACAGAGGCGAAAATGGCTATCGCCATTGCCCGTGAGGGTGGAATTGGTGTAATACATAAAAATATGTCTATCGAGGAACAGGCTCGTCAGGTTGCCATTGTGAAACGTGCTGAAAACGGCATGATTTATGATCCTGTTACGATCAAGAGAGGATCTTCGGTAGCTGATGCACTGTCGTTGATGGCGGAATATAAGATTGGAGGTATTCCTGTTGTGGACGATGAAGGACATTTGGTAGGAATTGTCACCAATCGTGACCTTCGTTTTGAAAAGGATCATAGCAAACGCATTGATGAGGTGATGACGAAGGATAATATTGTCACAACCAATCAGACGACCGACTTGGAAGCGGCTGCACAAATTCTGCAGGAGCACAAGATTGAAAAATTGCCGGTGGTTGACAAGGATAATAAACTGGTCGGTTTGATTACCTATAAAGATATAACTAAAGCCAAAGACAAACCTATGGCTTGTAAAGACGCCAAAGGTCGTTTGCGTGTAGCGGCAGGTGTTGGTGTCACCGTTGATACACTTGACCGTATGCGTGCGTTGGTTGAAGCCGGTGCAGATGCCATTGTGATTGATACGGCTCATGGTCACTCTATGTATGTGATTGAAAAGTTGAAAGAGGCCAAACGTGCTTTCCCGGATATTGATATCGTTGTGGGTAACGTTGCTACGGGTGAAGCAGCCAAGGCGTTGGTCGAGGCTGGAGCCGATGGAGTAAAAGTAGGTATTGGCCCGGGTTCAATTTGTACAACCCGTGTTGTGGCCGGTGTGGGAGTTCCGCAGCTGACTGCTGTTTATGACGTTGCCAAGGCGTTGGAAGGTACCGGTGTTCCTGTGATAGCCGATGGAGGATTGCGCTATTCCGGTGATGTAGTGAAGGCACTTGCTGCCGGTGGCTGGAGTGTGATGATCGGTTCGCTGGTTGCAGGAACTGAAGAGTCTCCGGGTGATACCATTATTTTCAATGGCCGTAAGTTCAAGTCATATCGTGGCATGGGATCTTTGGAAGCAATGGAAAATGGTTCGAAAGACCGCTATTTCCAAAGCGGTACCAGCGATGTGAAAAAATTAGTGCCCGAAGGTATTGCTGCTCGTGTCCCCTACAAAGGAACCTTGTATGAAGTAATCTATCAGTTGGTTGGTGGTTTACGTGCCGGTATGGGATATTGTGGCGCAGCTAATATTGAAAAACTGCACGATGCCAAGTTTACCCGCATCACCAATGCCGGAGTGCTTGAGAGCCATCCTCATGATGTGGCTATTACAAGCGAGGCGCCTAATTATAGCCGTCCGGAATGATAATCTGAAAAAAGGTAAAATAAATATGCCCGAGGAGTATGTTTGTGCTTTTCGGGCATTCTTATCTTTTAATCATTAGCCATTCTAAAACTATCTGCTATAACTTCTTAATTTCCGATATAAGATTAAGACTGAAACCTAAAATAATAATGAATTGGAACGATGAATAGGACATTGGGGATATGCTTACTGTTGGGACTGCTGCTTGTCTGTCCTGCAATGCTGCAAGGCAAGTCGTTGCTGATGTGCATTAATGGGGAGGAAATATCCTGTTCGGAGTTTCTGCAAATATGCGAACGCGATAGCAGCTTTTTCCCCGTTCTCCGAAAAGATATCGTTGATCGTTTTGTTGATTTCTATCTGATGGTTGAGGCTGCCAGACAGGCCGGAATCGATACTTTACCCGATGTGCAGGAACGCGTCCGGAATTATCGTAGCCGGTTGTCGAAATCTTATTTATTGGACGGGCAGGTAGTCGATAAAGTATTAAGGACTGCATATAACCGGATGGTGGCCGGACACGACGCCGGCCGTGTGCAGGTTTGTCACATATTCAAGTATCTTCCTCAGAATGCTTCTCCCCGAATGCTTCATGCGGCTGAGCTCCGTATGGATTCTCTTTACGAGGCTGTATTGCATGGAGCTTCTTTCGAAGAATGTGTGAAGCGTTATTCTGACGAAAAACGTTCGTTCTGGGTTAGTCGTTTGCAGATGCCCGAAGAATTCGAAGATACGGTTTTCCGTATGCAGCCGGGTCAGATATCGAGGCCTTTCTTCACTCCTCAGGGCATTCATATCGTAAAAGTATTGTCGCGTGAGGAGATTCCACCGTTTCCTGTCATGAAAAACAGCCTGATGCAAAAACAAATTGGGCGGAATAGGGTAAAGGAGGAAATGTCTTCTGTTGTAGAAAAACTGAAGAAGGAATATGCCTATACACCCGATCGTGCCGGCATGGATGACTTACGTAGAAATGGTCATACCGACCGCACTTTGTTTGTATTGGATGATCAGCCTTATACCGGAGCAGATTTTGCAAAATTTGCCATGTCCCATCCTGGATTGGTTTCTACTCAATTGGAGGATTTTGTGATCAAGTCGGTGCTCGATTTGGAAAATGTCCATTTGGAACGGAAGTATCCTGATTTCAGCCAAAGGATGCAAGCCTATCGGGACAGTCTGTTGGCCCATGAGATCTATCATAGAGAAGTATATGAGAAGAATGCTTGCGATGATACCCGGTTGGAGGCCTATTATGAAGCTCATCGGGGCGAATACGCGCGGTATGAAGGTCTGGTTGTTCATGCAGTGTCCAAACGTTTGGCCAAGCAGGTTCGTAAATTCTTGAAAAGATTGCCCGAAGAAGAATGGGATAATGCCGTACGACTCGTTTTTAATGCGGACGGAAAGCAGCAGGTGTTGATCGAACATGGAACTTTTTCGGTAGGTGATAATGCTTTTATTGATGAACTTGTGTTCAGAAAGTCGAAAGCAGAGCCTTTGCAGGATTATCCTTTTACGGTGATACAAGGACAAAAGCTGAAAAGTCCTGCTGATTATCGGGAGATTCGCGACAGGCTTTCGGCCGATTATTACCGGGAGGTTGGTTTGCGTTGGTTGGACAGTCTGCGAGCTGTAAGTAAGGTTGAAATTAACCAAGAGGTTTTAAAAACCGTTAATAATCACTGAAGCAACCAATTAATGCACTATCTTCGTAACTCAAAATAAAGAAAATACATTTGACAATGCGTACAACTTGCCTGGGTCTTATTATTCTGTTGCTTTGTGCTTCGTGCGGTGAACGTTACGATCACGAGGGGAAGACGCCTTTGGTGGAGTTGGACGGGAATTTCCTTTATCGTGAGGACTTGCAGGCTGTGCTGCCTCCCGATTTGTCGAAGGATGACAGTCTGCTGTTTGCCGAAAACTACATTCGCAATTGGGCTGAAGATATTTTGTTGTACGATAAGGCCTGTGATAATATCCCTGATAGCAAGGAAATCGATAAATTAGTCGATAACTATCGGAAGGCATTGATCATGCATACGTATCAGCAGGCTTTGATACATCAGAAACTGGCCGATGAGATTTCGGAACAGGAATTGGTTGATTATTATAATAAGAACCAGGAACTTTTCAGAATAGACCGGGCGCTGATAAAAGGGCTTTTTATCAAGGTTCCTCTGACGGCTCCCCAAATTGCCAATGTGCGTCGCTGGTACAAGTCGGAGACTTCTGAAGCCGTTGAACATCTGGAGAAGTACCAGATGAGGAATGCCGTCAAGTACGAGTATTTCTACGACCGGTGGATTCCTGTAGCCGATGTTTTGGGTATGATGCCATTGGATAAGCCCGATGCAGAGGAGTATCTGAACAAAAACCGTCATATAGAATTGAAGGATACGGCTTTCTACTATTTTCTGAATGTGAGCGATTATCGTCCGGTGGGTGAACAGGAACCATATGAGTTTGCCCGAAAACAAGTGAAAGATATGCTATTGAACCTGAAGCAGGTTGCTTTTATAAAGGAACTGAAAGACGGCATGTATGAGAGAGCGGTAAAGAAGAATGAGATTAAGTATTATTAAGTATAAGATATCAAGAATGAGAAAGTTTATGAACGTAAAGTTTATAGTTTTGTTTGCCTTGACATTATTTGCCGGTACTGCTTTGCATGGCCAGGACAACGTAATCGATGAGGTTGTGTGGGTAGTAGGCGATGAAGCTATATTGAAATCCGAGGTGGAAGAGGCACGTCTGAATGCATTGTGGGAGAATCGCCGGTTTGATGGAGATCCCTATTGTATGATACCCGAAGAGATTGCCGTGCAGAAGCTGTTTTTACACCAGGCTGCTCTCGACAGTATTGAAGTACCTGAAAGCGAGGTGATTCAGCGTGTTGACTATATGACGAACATGTATATTGCCAACATCGGTTCGCGCGAGAAGATGGAGGAGTATTTCAATAAGACTTCCAGTCAGATTCGTGAAACCTTGCGTGAAAATGCGCGTGAGGGTCTGACCGTGCAGAAGATGCAGCAGAAGCTGGTAGGAGACATCAAGGTGACTCCTGCCGAGGTACGCCGCTATTTTAAGGATCTGCCACAGGACAGTATTCCCTATATTCCTACCCAGGTAGAGGTGCAGATTATTACACAGCAGCCTAAAGTTCCTTTAGAGGAAATTGAGGATGTTAAAAGACGTCTGCGCGAATATACCGAACGTGTCAATAAGGGAGAAAGCTTCACGATGCTGGCCCGTATGTATTCCGAGGACAAGGGTTCGGCCATGAATGGCGGTGAGTTGCCTCGCTTCATGGGACGCGGTGAACTCGATCCCGCCTTTGCCAATGTGGCTTTCAACCTTCAAGGACCCGACAAGGTGTCGAAGATTGTAGAGTCGGAATTTGGTTTTCATATCATCCAGCTCATTGAAAAGCGTGGAGACCGTATTAAGGTACGTCATATTTTGCTGAAGCCTCACATCCCGGAAGCCGCACTGACGGCGGCAACTGCCCGTTTGGATTCGATTGCCGACGATATCCGGAACAACAAGTTTACTTTTGAGGACGCTGCACTTCATCTTTCGCAGGACAAGGATACGCGTAACAATTATGGATTGTTGCCTAATCCCAACAACAATACTTCCAAGTTTGAGATGCAGGAACTGCCGCCTGAGATAGCCAAAGTGGTTGATAAGATGGAAGTTGGCGAAATTTCCAAGGCGTTTACCATGATTCCCGAACGGACCGGTAAGGAAGAGTGTGTGATCGTTAAACTGAAAAGCCGTATCAACGGACACAAGGCTACCGTGGCCGACGACTATCAGAATCTGAAAAATATTGTATTGGAGAAAAAACGTGAGGAAGTGCTGGACAAGTGGATACGCGAGAAGCAGAAACATACGTATGTCCGCATCAACGATAAGTGGAAAAAAGATTGTGCATTCAAATATCCGGGTTGGATTAAAGATTGAATATGAAGAAATATAAGAATGGTCTGCTATACAGGCATAGATACCTCCTGACGGGTATTCTATGCCTGTTTGGTGTCTGTCTGTTAGGAGCTCAAGACAAAAAAACGCTATCGAAAGCACCGGTGAAGAAGACGGAAAATGTAGTGAAACATACGGCTGTTCAGGACACTGTTGTGAAAAAGAAACCTGCAGCCAAGTCCACCGGGCAGAACAATGTGACTGCTGCAAAAGGGAAAGATGAGAGAGCCGGAAAGACCCGTGTCGATCTGTTGTATGCCGACGAGGCACAGGCCGACAAACAGATGCGTCCCGATGTGCAGGTGCTCATCGGGTCGGTACGCTTGAGGCACGACAGCATGTACATGTTTTGCGACAGTGCCTTGATCTTCGAGAAAATCAATTCGGTCGAAGCCTTCGGCAATGTTCACATGGAGCAGGGAGATACGCTGTTCATCTATGGCGACTACCTGTATTATGACGGAATGTCGCAGCTGGCCATGTTGCGCGAGAATGTCCGTATGATCAACCGCAATACGGTGCTTACAACCGACAGTCTGAACTACGACCGTCTGTACAACTTAGGCTACTACTTCGAAGGCGGAACGCTGACCGACGAAGAAAACGTGCTGACTTCCGTATGGGGCGAATACAGTCCTGCCACCAAACTGGCAGTGTTCAATCACGATGTCAAACTGGTGAACCCGAAATTCGTGTTGACTTCGGACACGTTAAAGTACAGTACGCAGACAAAGATTGCAACCATCCTCGGTCCGTCGGACATTGTGAGCGAAGAGAACCATATCTATTCCGAACGCGGATTCTACAACACGACCAGCGAACAGGCCGAACTGCTGGACCGTTCGGTGTTGACCAATCAAGGCAAGAAGCTGACCGGCGACAGCCTTTTCTACGACCGGAAACAGGGATACGGAGAAGCTTTCGACAATGTCCAGATGAACGATACCGTCAACCGCAACATGCTGACCGGCGATTACTGTTTCTATAACGAACTGACCGGCAATGCCGTCGCTACCAAGCGTGCCGTCGCCATCGACTATTCGCAGGGCGACAGCTTGTTCATGCATGCCGACACGTTGCGTTTGGTGACTTTCAATCTCGATACCGACTCCATGTATCGTGAGATGCGTGCCTATCACAAGGTACGTGCCTACCGTTCCGATGTTCAGGCCGTTTGCGACTCGATGGTGTATAACTCTAAGGATTCCTGTATGACGATGTACACCGATCCCATCATGTGGTACGGCGAACAACAGTTGTTGGGCGAGGAAATCAAGGTGTATATGAACGACAGCACCATCGACTGGGCTCATATCATCAATCAGGCTTTGGCCGTAGAGCAGAAAGACTCCATACACTACAATCAGGTGGCCGGGAAAGAGATGAAGGCTTACTTTGTGGATGGCGAAATGCGTCGGGTCGATGTCAACGGCAATGTATTGGTGGTCTTCTATCCGGTGGAAGAGAAAGACAGCACCCTGATGATGCTGAACTACTCGGAGGGCGGCTTCCTGCGGATGTTGCTGAAGGACCGGAAGATGGAACAGGGAGCCTTTATCGGAAAAGCCAACGGCATAGCTTACCCGATGGATCAGATTCCGGCGGAGAAATACAAGCTGCCTTCTTTTGTCTGGTTCGACTATATCCGTCCGCTTAATAAAGAGGATATTTTTGAGTGGAGAGGCAAAAAAGCCGGTGACGTATTGCAGAAAAGTGACCGAAAACCTGTAACTTCGCCAAGGAATATGCATATCAAACGAACTAAAAAATAGAGTTATGGGAATGTTTACAATGCGGAAACCCCGCGGCTTTCATCATCCCTATATCTATGTGGATGAGCGGAAAGAAAGATTAGCGAAGATGGAAGAGAAAGCCAAGCGCGAACTTGGCATGTTGCCCGAGAAAGAATTTTCGCCCGAAGACATCCGGGGGAAGTTTGTGGAAGGAACCACCCATCTGAAACGCCGCAAGGAGAGCGGACGTCGCCCCATGCACTTTGGGGTGGCCTTGATTCTGATAGCCGTCCTGTTCTATATATGGTATGCCATCAGTAATGGGATTATTTGATTATCATGAGCGATATCATTCATTTACTTCCCGATTCGGTCGCTAACCAGATAGCGGCCGGAGAGGTGATTCAACGTCCGGCATCGGTTATTAAGGAATTGGTAGAGAATGCCATCGATGCCGAAGCACAGGAAATACATGTTTTAGTGACGGATGCAGGAAAGACCTGTATCCAGGTGATTGACGACGGAAAGGGTATGTCCGAAACGGATGCACGTCTTTCCTTCGAGCGTCATGCCACTTCCAAAATCCGTGAGGCGGCCGACCTGTTCGCGTTGCATACCATGGGTTTTCGCGGTGAGGCGCTTGCCTCGATTGCAGCCGTGGCCGAAGTCGAACTGAAAACCCGGCTGGCCGACGAAGAACTGGGTACCCGTCTGGTCATTGCCGGCTCGAAAGTCGAGAGCCAGGAAGCTGTTTCCTGCCCCAAAGGCAGTAACTTTTCGGTCAAGAACCTCTTCTTCAATGTGCCTGCCCGTCGTAAGTTTCTGAAAGCCAACTCTACGGAGCTGAGTAATATTCTGGCCGAGTTCGAACGCATCGCGTTGGTGCATCCCGACGTGGCTTTTTACCTTTACAGCAACGATGCCGAATTGTTCAACCTCCCTCCGATGCCTCTGCGCCAGCGCATTCTGGCAGTGTTTGGCAAGAAGCTGAACCAGCAGTTGCTTTCGGTCGATGTGGATACCAGCATGGTGAAGATCTCGGGCTATGTGGCCAAGCCGGAATCCGCACGCAAGAAAGGGGCACATCAGTATTTCTTCGTGAACGGACGTTACATGCGTCACCCTTATTTTCACAAGGCAGTGATGGAGGCTTACGAGCAACTGATTCCTGCCGGCGAGCAGATCTCTTATTTCATTTATTTCGAGGTCGATCCAGCCAATATCGATGTGAACATTCATCCTACCAAGACCGAAATCAAGTTCGAGAACGAACAGGCCATCTGGCAGATTCTGTCGGCGGCAGTCAAGGAGTCGTTAGGCAAGTTCAGTGCCATTCCTCAGATCGACTTCGACACGGAAGACATGCCGGATATTCCGGCTTTCGAACAGGCCCGGCCGATAGAGCCGCCCAAGGTGCACTACAATGCCGATTTCAATCCGTTCAAGTCATCGTCTTCGTCGTCGTATGGTGGCGGGGGCAGTTATTCCCGTCAGCAGGTAGAGTGGGAGGGACTCTATGCAGGATTAGAGAAGGCTAGCAGGATGAATGCGCCGGAGGAGCTTCCGGAACCCGAAAGCGAAAGCAACGAAGAAGAAGCGGCATCCGACGCCTTTATGGCTTCGTCGGCTGTAACTGCTCCTTCGGATGCAGCGCCGGCGTCGCTTTACGGTCAGGAGACCGGGATGGAAAAAGGCGCGCAACATCTGCAGTTCAAGGGACGTTTCATTCTGACTTCCGTCAAATCGGGACTGATGCTTATCGACCAGCATCGTGCGCATGTGCGTGTGCTCTACGAACGCTACATGCAGCAGATTCGTCAGCATCAGGGCATGTCGCAGGGAGTACTTTTCCCCGAAATCGTTCAGTTTCCTGCTTCCGAGGCTGCTGTGCTCGAAAGCATTACCGACGATTTGTCGGCAGTGGGCTTCGAACTGACTTCATTGGGTGGGGGCAGTTATGCCATCAACGGAGTCCCTTCGGGCATCGACGGACTGAACCCGGTGGAATTAGTGCGCAGCATGGTGCATACGGCCATGGAGAAAGGTTGCGATGTGAAGGAAGAAGTGCAGAGTATGCTTGCGGCTACCTTGGCGCAGGCGGCCGCCATCGTTTACGGTCAAGTGCTGAGCAACGACGAAATGGCCAACCTGGTCGATAGTCTGTTTGCCTGTCCTTCGCCCAATTACACGCCGGATGGGCATGTGGTGCTGGTTACTATTCGCGAGGACGAGATTGAAAAATTGTTTTCCAAATAGTATGGAATTTTAAGAGGATGTGTTAAAAACACAGTATTTATATGAGGGTGTGTCAATTAGGGAACTGCTTTCCTTTAGGCACGGATTACACGGAATTTCGCGGATGATTATTCTTCTTTCTCAGTGTTTTTCCGTGTAATCCGTGCCTAAAAATAACAAGATGTCAGTTACTTTTAGTTTTGACACACCCTTGTCAGATACTTTTGTTTTGACACACCTTCTTTTTTGTATGTATTGTGATGCCGTCTCCTTCGGCTCACTTTGTTTTCAGATGATACATCGTGATTATTGGGTTGCACTCTTTCAGGGAATCCAATGAGATTTCCGCGCTGTGTGTTTCGGATAGTGCTTTCAGCAGTTCTTTGCGTTGTTCTTCACTGAAGTAGTCCAATGCTTCCGGATTGATATAACCG
This sequence comes from uncultured Bacteroides sp., assembly GCA_905201685.1. Lineage (GTDB taxonomy): Bacteria > Bacteroidota > Bacteroidia > Bacteroidales > Bacteroidaceae > Bacteroides. Next base: position 33,214 of record CAJKOW010000013.1, read on the forward strand.
ATCAGCCAGTCGTGCCATGCGGCAGCCGGATAATCGGGAATGTACAGCTTTTTCTTTTGCATGTCTGCCCTTAGGTAGTCCCGGCGTTCTTTGTCTATAACGGACAGGTAGGAATACTTGCCTTTCTGCGAATATACCACCCAATGACTGTCACATCTTATTACTTGGACGCAGTTGGTGATTTTTTCCGAACGGAATAGCCTTTTCAGGTAGTCCTTATCCTTCCATCCTTCTGTTTCCTTCATAAAAGAGGCCAGTTCTTTCTCATCGTAGAAGTTCATGGACAGATATGGCCTGATGCTGTTTTCCGTTACTTCGAATATCGTGTCGTTCATGGGATGATAGAAGTAAACCTCCCCTTGCTTCCCTGTAAGGAATGTGCCGGCTACGTAACTGCGATTCGTGGTGTAGGGTAGTGCTGTGTTTAGTTCGTTTCCTTCCCAGGCGAGCCACTTCAGGCGATAGGGGGCATTAGGGCTGTAGCCAGCGTAGGAACCAGCTATGATGCTGTCATTCAATACAACGAATTCTTGCGGCGCACCATTTTTCAGTCTGTAGTCTTTGATGAATTTGCCGTCTCGGGTATATGACAGGATTCTTCCGGATGACCTGTCGGACAAATAAATGGTTCCGTCGTCCGACAGGTGGACATATCCTACGCGGCCGTATTCACCCGGTCCGTTCCCCTGATTGCCTATCTTATGACAGAAACGGCCCTGAAGGTCGAACACGCAGACTGAATTGGAGGAATACGGGTCAACCACGATCAAGCTGTCTCCAGAGCGGAGAATCTGGTTGATTTGTCCTATCAAGCATTCTGGGGTAGTCTCCAACGGGATATATCTTATGGAATCCGTTTCGGAAGCGAGAAAGTCGTTGTTTGTCTTTTCAGAAACCGGCCATGACTGCACTTTACCGGTATTTTCTACTTGAACCGAAGGCGTTTCGACCTTTATTTCTGCATTTTGTCGTCCCGGCTTGCATGAGCAGCAGCACAGGAGGCACAGGCTTATCAGTGTCAGCGCTGAGGTGTGTTCTTTTATCATATACATTGAATTTTAGGTTGTAGTTTTGCTATAAGATTGTCTTTCAGTTTCAATCGTGCACAAATTAAGTGAAAGAAACAGGTAAATACAAGAATTTTGGCTGACAAAAACTCTCACTCCTCATTTTCTGCGGATTATGGCGAAATCGTAATGCGTCGTCCTGTTTGTGGATTGTCTTGGGTTTTGTAACATTGAACTTATGTGAAAGCTTGCACCCTCCGATTTCCCCTTTCCCCGTGGTGAAGTTTCAACGAAAGTTCCTCTGCCTGAATGCTTTATGGTGAAAGATGTCTCAAAGGGGCTAAAATCGTACATGTACAATTTTATCCCCTTTGAAGCCCGGTGAAGCTTCGGGTGAAACCTCATCTTTCACCGTATTTGCCTGATTATCTGATGCTAATTGCGCCGGTGAAGGCGTGAAGGAAAAATAGAGGGTTTAAGGTTTAATGTTGAGGGATGAGGAGTGAGGAATGAGGGTTTATGGTTAAGGGCTTATGGTTGAAGGTTTAAAAACATGCCCACTTCACTATTCATTTTTCATTATTCATTTTTCATTCCCAACGTTCCACTTGGCAGGCGTAAACATCTACTTTAGCCGCGTAACATCGGTAGTTGGCCGGCGCAACAAGCAATCTTCCGCAGCGCAGCAAGCAATGCCGCGGAGTTTCAGAAGCAATGCGGTCGGGTTTTATAAACAAAGCACACGGGTTTGGGGAACAAAGTCCACGAGTTTGGCAAGCAAAGCAGTCGGGTATGACCTGTAACTTCGGCGAGTATGGCTTGCATGGCTCGCGAGCCGTGCAAGTGTGGCTCACGAGCGGTACAAGCATTGCTCACGAGCCGTGCAAGTGTGGCTCGTGAACATTGCCGTGCTGCAAGTTGTGCAACTGCTGAGGCTGAAGGTTACTTGCTGAAGCGTTTTGCCTGTTCGGCAATCAGTTCGGCGTCGTCGAAGTAGTTGATTTTCATGGCGCGGCGAACTTCGTCGAGGGTGGCGGCGGCTGTCTCGCGGGCAACTTCGCAACCTTTCTTCAGCATGTCGTAGATGGCGGGAATGTCCTGCTCGAACTCCTTGCGGCGGTTGCGTATCGGAGATAGCTCTTCTTCCATAATAGCGTTCAGGAATTTCTTCACTTTCACGTCGCCCAGTCCGCCGCGTCGGTAGTGTGCCTTCAGTTCGTCTAAGTTGGGGTATTCGGGCAGGTAGCGCTCGAAGTGTTCGGGACGGCAGAAGGCGTCGAGGTAGGTGAAGACGGTGTTGCCCTCAACCTTGCCGGGGTCTTGTACGCGCAGGTGGTCGGGGTCGGTGTACATGCTGCGTATCTTCTTCTGCACTTCGTCGGCAGGGTCGCTCAGGTAGATGCAGTTGCCGAGGCTCTTGCTCATCTTGGCCTTGCCGTCGGTGCCGGGCAGACGCAGGCAGGCGGCGTTGTCGGGCAGCAGGATTTCGGGCTCAACCAGCGTTTCGCCATAGATGTTGTTGAAGCGGCGCACGATTTCGCGGGCTTGTTCCAGCATCGGTTCCTGGTCTTCGCCCACGGGCACGGTGGTTGCCTTGAAGGCAGTAATGTCCGCTGCCTGGCTGATGGGGTAGGTGAAGAAGCCTACGGGGATGCTCGTCTCGAAGTTGCGCATCTGTATCTCGGTCTTCACGGTAGGGTTGCGTTGCAGGCGGCTGACGGTCACTAAGTCCATGAAGTAGAAGGAAAGTTCGCACAGTTCGGGTATCTGCGACTGGATGAAGATGGTGCTCTTCGTCGGGTCCAGCCCGCAGGCCAAGTAGTCCAATGCCACTTCGATGACGTTCTGGCGCACTTTTTCGGGATTGTCCATGTTGTCGGTCAGTGCCTGTGCGTCGGCGATGAAGACGAACATGTCTTTGTAGTCGCCGGCATTCTGCAGTTCCACGCGGCGGCGCAGCGAGCCTACGTAGTGTCCTATGTGCAGGCGTCCCGTCGGGCGGTCGCCTGTGAGGATGATTTTTTCTTTTGCCATAATTGTATGTTAGTTGATAATTCCTTTTTTCAGCGTTGGGTGGCCGGCGGTGAGCGGTTGGCGGGTCATCCGGCGGATACATTCCGTTATCATTCACCGTTCATTACTCTTCGCTCTGTATGCCGCCGTAAAGTTAGGGCTTTTTCATGAAAAACTGAAAAGAAATGTGCGGAATGAAACGGGATGAAGGCAGAAGGACCTGATTCGGGCAATGTCCGACGGCTGGCTTTTACTCCTAATCCCGCTCGAATCGGAGGATCACTCTTGCTGACTTCTTTTACTTCTGGCAGTTTCTGTAAATTCGCCTTTTAAGCAAATACCCCCTTTCAGGAACTTGTTAATTAGAAGGATAAATCCTATATTTGCAGAAATAAGTATGGAAAAGTGTGTTTCTCTGCACTTTTCCATACGAAAAGATGTATTGGAGGGCAATCCTATGGAAATAAAAAGAGACATTCTTGATGAACTGATTGCTTGGAAAAACCAAGCCCGGCATAAGCCGCTTCTTTTGCAGGGGGCCAGGCAAATCGGCAAATCCTGGTTGATGGAGTATTTCGGCCGGGAGTATTTCGAGTATTGGGTCAAGTTCGATTTTGACAGAAATCCGGAGCTGAAGTCCGTGTTCCGGCAGACCAAAGAGCCTCTCAGGCTGTTGAAAGAGCTTTCTCTGTATTGCGATTCGCCGATATTGCCTGGCAAGACACTGATCATTTTTGATGAGATTCAGGAGTGCGAAGAGGCTCTGAACAGTTTGAAATATTTCTGTGAGGACGCGCCTGAGTATCATGTCATGGCCGCAGGTTCTCTTTTGGGGGTTGCTGTCCGTCGGAAGCAAATGGCGGTTCCTGTCGGTAAGGTCGTGTCCCTGCGCATGTACCCGATAAGTTTCAGGGAATTTTTGAGGGTTTCTGATCCGAAGACGTTCGATTATGTGGATGCTTTGCAGGAAATCAGTCATTTGCCGGAGGTGATACTCAACAAACTGTCTGTGGAATACAAGCGTTATAACGTTTCTGGAGGTATGCCGGCGGCGGTAGTGGCTTTGTTGGACAATCGGGGTATGCATGTGCTCGAGTCGGAACTTCAGAGTATATTGGATTTATACGAGCTTGATTTTTCCAAGTATGCCGAGCCTTTGCAGGTAACACGGATCAGAAATTTGTGGCATTCTCTTCCGGCCCAGCTATCCAAGGAAAATCGCAAATTCATCTATCGTGTCATTCGTTCGGGAGCTCGTTCCAAGGATTATGAAGACGCGTTGATGTGGTTGGAAGATGCCGGTATGATTTATAAGGTGACGAATATCAGCAAGCCCGGACTGCCTTTGAGCGCATATGAAGAAGATGCGTTTAAAGTTTACGCCTGCGATTGTGGGCTGTTGAGGCGTCTGGCCAGAGTACCTGCGGAAGTGGTGCTGTCAGGCCATGTGGGATATACCGAATTCAAAGGGGCAATGGCCGAAAATCTGGTATTGCAATCCCTGCTTGTACAGCCGCTCGATGCCGTGAAGTATTATTGGAGTTCGGGTAATACAGCTGAAGTGGAATTCGTTGTCCAGTGGAGGACCGAGATTATTCCGGTGGAAGTCAAGGCCGAAGGAAATATTGCGGGAAAAAGTTTGTCGGAATATGCTAAGAAGTATCATCCGGGAGTCCGCATCCGTTTTTCTTCGCTCAACCTGCAATCCAACGGCGGACTGATGAGTATTCCTTCTTCATTGGCGTGCTGGCTCGTGAAATTGTTGGAAATGAATGAGAAGATGTCTCCAGCTTCTTCTTGACTTTAAAATCGGCAAAATACCTTCTTAAAATTTGTTCGTTTCCCGAATAAATCGTTTCTTTGTAGAAATATCCATACGTATATGTAAGGAAGGGAAATAGAGAGCGGCATGTATTATTGTTCGGGCGAGTTTTATTCACCGGCCGTTAGTCTTTCCTCTTTTTCAATAAGATATTTAGTTCTTTGGAAAATGCGTTATCCTTTGCCGGGGTGACGCATTTTTTGTAAACGGGATTACAGTTATAAAAAAAACGACTAATAAAAGAATGATATGAAGAACGATTTGAAGAAAGTGCTTGTCTTGGGTTCCGGCGCGCTCAAGATCGGACAGGCCGGAGAGTTCGACTACTCCGGTTCGCAGGCGCTGAAAGCGTTGCGCGAAGAAGGAATCAGCTCCGTGCTGGTGAACCCCAATATCGCTACCATCCAGACTTCGGAAGGTATTGCCGACCAGGTTTACTTCCTGCCGGTAACTCCTTATTTTGTAGAGCAGATCATCAAGAAGGAACGTCCCGACGGCATTCTGTTGGCTTTCGGAGGACAGACGGCGCTGAACTGCGGAACGGAACTCTATCAGAAAGGAGTGTTGCAGCAGTATGGCGTGCGTGTTCTGGGTACTTCGGTAGAGGCTATCATGAACACCGAGGACCGCGACCTTTTTGTGAAGAAGCTCGATGAGATACCGATGAAGACCCCCAAGAGCCACGCCGTAGAGAGCATGAAGGCTGCCCTCGAAGCGGCCCACGAGATAGGCTACCCCGTCATGGTGCGCTCGGCTTATGCCTTGGGCGGACAGGGCAGTGGCATCTGTCCCGACGAAGAATCGTTCCTGAAACTGGCCGAAAGCTCGTTCACGTTCTCCAAACAGATCCTGGTGGAAGAATCGCTGAAAGGCTGGAAGGAGATTGAGTTCGAAGTTATCCGCGATGCCAACGACCACTGCTTCACCGTGGCCAGCATGGAGAATTTCGATCCGCTGGGCATCCACACGGGCGAGAGCATCGTAGTGGCTCCCACCTGTTCGCTCACCGACGAGCAGATAGAAACGTTGCAGGCACTGTCGCGTCAGTGCGTCCGCCATCTGAACATTGTGGGCGAGTGCAACATCCAGTATGCTTTCAATGCCGAAACCAACGACTATCGCGTCATCGAGGTGAATGCCCGCCTGAGCCGTTCGTCGGCATTGGCATCCAAGGCCACCGGCTATCCGCTGGCTTTCGTGGCTGCCAAGATTGCGTTGGGCTATACGCTCGACCAGATAGGCGAGATGGGTACGCCCAATTCGGCTTATGTGGCACCGCAGCTCGACTATCTGATCTGCAAGATACCCCGCTGGGACCTGACGAAGTTTGTCGGCGTGAGCCGCGAAATCGGTTCGAGCATGAAGTCGGTAGGCGAAATCATGTCCATCGGCCGCAGCTTCGAAGAGATTATCCAGAAGGGTCTGCGTATGATCGGTCAGGGCATGCACGGCTTCGTGGGCAACGAAGGCACCCGCTTCGACGACCTCGACCACGAGCTTTCCCATCCCACCGACTTGCGCATCTTTGCCATCGCCCAGGCTTTGGAGGAAGGCTATACCATCGATCGCATCTACGAGCTGACCAAGATCGATCCGTGGTTCATCGGCAAGCTGAAGAACATCGTCGATTACAAGCATACGCTTTCCCAATATAATAAGGTAGAAGACATCCCCGCCGACGTATTGCGTCAGGCCAAGGTGCTTGGCTTCTCCGACTTCCAGATAGCCCGCTTCGTGCTGCATCCCACCGGCAACATGGAGAAGGAGAACCTTATGGTGCGTGCCCGCCGCAAGGAACTGGGCATCCTGCCCGCCGTGAAGCGCATCAACACCGTAGCCAGCGAACATCCCGAACTGACGAACTATCTGTACATGACATACGCCGTACAGGGTTACGACGTGAACTATTACAAGAACGAGAAGTCGGTCGTCGTGCTGGGCTCGGGTGCTTACCGCATCGGTTCCAGTGTAGAGTTTGACTGGTGTTCGGTGAATGCCATCCAGACGGCGCGCAAACTGGGCTACAAGTCCATCATGATCAACTACAACCCCGAAACCGTATCGACCGACTACGACATGTGCGATCGCCTCTACTTCGACGAACTGTCCTTCGAACGTGTGCTCGACGTCATCGACCTCGAACAGCCCCGTGGCGTGATTGTTTCGGTAGGCGGACAGATTCCGAACAACCTGGCCATGAAGCTCTACCGCCAGTCGGTACCTGTGTTGGGTACGTCTCCGGTGTCTATCGACCGTGCCGAGAACCGCAACAAGTTCTCTCACATGCTCGACCAGTTGGGCATCGACCAGCCGGCCTGGCAGGAGCTGACCAGTCTGGACGACGTGAAGGGATTCGTGGCCAAGGTAGGCTATCCCGTTCTGGTGCGTCCGTCGTACGTCTTGTCGGGTGCAGCCATGAACGTCTGCTACGACGAAGACGAGCTGGAAGAATTTCTGAAAATGGCGGCCGAGGTATCGAAGGAGTATCCGGTGGTCGTTTCCCAGTTCCTTCAGAATACGAAGGAAATAGAGTTCGACGCCGTGGCACAGAACGGCGAGGTGGTGGAATACGCCATTTCCGAACATATCGAGTTTGCCGGTGTTCACTCGGGCGACGCTACGCTGGTGTTCCCCGCACAGAAAATCTATTTTGCTACGGCACGCCGCATCAAGAAAATCAGTCGTCAGATAGCCAAAGAGCTGAACATCTCTGGTCCGTTCAACATTCAGTTCCTGGCCCGCAACAACGAGGTCAAGGTCATCGAGTGCAACCTTCGCGCTTCGCGTTCGTTCCCCTTTGTCAGCAAGGTGCTGAAACGCAATTTCATTGAAACAGCCACCCGCATCATGCTCGACGCTCCTTACACCAAACCCAATAAGTCGGCTTACGACATCGACTGGATTGGCGTAAAGGCCAGCCAGTTCTCTTTCTCCCGTCTGCACAAGGCCGACCCCGTGCTGGGTGTGGACATGTCTTCGACCGGCGAAGTAGGCTGTCTGGGCGACGACTTCTCGGAAGCGTTGCTGAATGCCATGATTGCCACCGGCTTCAAGATTCCTTCGCCCGAGAAGGGAGTTATGTTCTCCAGTGGTGCCATGAAGTCGAAAGTTGACCTGCTCGATGCCAGCCGCATGCTCTATTCCAAGGGTTATAAGATTTATGCCACTGCCGGTACGGCTGCTTTCCTGAACGCCCACGGCGTGGACACCATTCCCGTGTTCTGGCCCGACGAGCGTCCCGATGCCGAGAACAACGTGATGAAGATGATTTCCGAACACAAGTTCGACCTCATCGTCAACATTCCGAAGAACCACACCAAGCGCGAACTGACCAACGGTTACAAGATTCGTCGTGGAGCCATCGACCACAACATCCCGCTGATCACCAACGCCCGCTTAGCCAGTGCTTTCATCGACGCTTTCTGCTCCATGAAGTTGGAAGACATTCAGATCAAGAGCTGGCAGGAGTACAAGTAACGGGAACTGTCCGTCCTGCAGGAGGGGGTATCCAAAGAATGAGGCTCTGCTCCATGTGATTTTAGGCACGGATGACGCGGAAAATACGGAATATGGATGTGGAGCTTAATCCGTGAAAATCCGTGTCATCCGTGCCAAAAGAAAGCGAACCGTCATGTTATACCCCCTCTCTTTTTTTTGTATATCGGGATGCGGGCGGACGCGCCGTGGTGCGTTCCTACAGACGTGCGTGATCCCGTGGATAATGTTTTTTCTGAAAAAAGTTCTCCGAATGTTTGCAGGTATCAAAAATAGTCGTACCTTTGCAGCGCTTTTGAAACGAAAGTGACGGGCGTTTAGCTCAGCTGGTTCAGAGCATCTGCCTTACAAGCAGAGGGTCGGC
>CAJKOW010000014.1 GCA_905201685.1 uncultured Bacteroides sp.
GTGAAAGTCGGGGCTTTGTGCTAAAAAAAGAAGGTGTGCTTTTTGACACACCTTCTTATCATATATAAAAACAACTTGCTTATTTCGCAATAATCAGATAATAGTTCTTCTTGCCGCGCTGAACCAGCAGATATTTGTCGTCCAGCAGATCGGCCGTAGTCACTACCTGGTCAAAAGCAGTCAGTTTCTCTTTATTCAGCGAAACGCCGCCACCTTGCACCAACTTGCGCATCTCGCCCTTCGACGGGAAGACGGCAGCATTCTCAACGAACAAATCAACAGCTTTCACACCGGCTGCCAAGGCATCGCGCGAAACCTCGAACTGAGGAACACCCTCGAATACGGAAAGGAGCGTCTGTTCGTCCAGCTTCTTCAAAGCTTCCGACGTACCACCGCCGAACAGAATGCTCGAAGCCTCAACAGCAGCATTGTAGTCATCCTCCGAGTGTACCATAATGGTCACTTCCTTGGCCAGACGCTTCTGCAGTACCCGTAAGTGCGGAGCCTGCTGATGTTCGGCAATCAATGCCTCAATCTCTTCCTTACCAATCGACGTGAAGATCTTGATATATTTCTCGGCATCCGCATCGCTCACGTTCAACCAGAACTGATAGAACTTGTAAGGAGAAGTGTAATGCGGATCAAGCCAGATGTTTCCACTTTCAGTCTTGCCAAATTTGCCACCGTCGGCCTTGGTGATCAGCGGACAAGTCAGTGCATAGACTTCGCCACCGTTCGTACGGCGAATAAGTTCGGCACCTGTCGTAATGTTACCCCACTGGTCGCTTCCGCCCATCTGCAACTTGCAGTTCTTGGTCTCGTACAGGTGCAGAAAGTCATAGCCCTGCAACAGCTGATATGTGAACTCCGTAAACGAGAGTCCGTCGCGTGCCTCGCCGTTCAGTCGCTTCTGTACCGACTCCTTGGCCATCATATAGTTTACTGTGATATGCTTGCCTACCTCACGGGCAAAGTCAAGGAAAGTAAAGTTCTTCATCCAGTCGTAGTTGTTCACCAATTCGGCATGGTTGGGAGCATCGGAATCAAAATCCAGGAACTTGCTCAACTGCTTCTTGATGCACTCCTGATTGTGGCGCAAAGTCTCCTCGTCGAGCAGATTACGTTCCTGCGATTTGCCCGAAGGGTCACCAATCATACCCGTAGCACCACCGATCAGTGCCAGCGGCTTGTGACCGCAACGCTGAAAATGACGCAGAATCATCACACCGCACAAGTGTCCGATGTGCAAAGAATCGGCTGTAGGGTCGATACCCAGATAAGCCGTCACCATTTCTTTGGATAATAACTCTTCCGTACCCGGCATCATTGTGTGGAGCATGCCACGCCATCTTAATTCTTCTACAAAATTCATCGAATGATTGATTGTTTAATGATTTGATTGATAGTTATACTTTGCGCAAAAGTACGACCTTTCTTTGAAGAAACAAAACTTAACGTCTAAAAAAGACGCACTGTATGTTGCGCGAAACCTCTCCTGTCAATTCACTGCATGTTACGCCACGCAGACAGGCCGCCTTCTCATACAGTTCGGCGATGGGGACATCGCTCTCGTCCGTTTCCAGAAACAGCCGGTCAACAGGCATCTGTCTCAAGGCCTCTTCCTGGTACCTGGCACCAAAGGAGAGATACATGCCATGGCGCACAAAATCCTGCGCCAACTGCACCTTGCCACGAAAACCATGAATAATCCATGGCATACGCGGCTTCAATTCACGTTTCAGCTGCACCAGTTCGGACTGCGCCTTTACTGCATGGATAATCAAAGGCTTGCCAACCAGCTCGGCCAATCCTGCCTGATATCGGAAAATAGCCATCTGACAGTCGAGCGGCACGGACGACAAACGGTCGATGCCCGCTTCACCAATAGCCAACACCCGCGGATGTACCGACATTTCCTCGAAACGCCGACGGAAATCATCGGACTGCCACGTACACTCGTCTGCGTACCAGGGATGAATTCCTACCGAATACCACTCGTCAGGAAGCGGATTAAACTCATGAGGCTGGCAACTGACAATAGCCTGTCCGGCTTCACGCGGAAGCTTGTGAGTATGTATATCTGCAAGGATTGGCATGAGGAAGAAAACTGGAATAATCTCTGTCAGGGTACAGGGTCGTATCCCGAACCACCCCAGGGATGACAACGCAAAATACGCCGTATGGCCAGATAAAGTCCCTTGAAAGGACCGTGTTTCTTTATGGCCTCAACAGCATATTGCGAACAGGTAGGAGTAAAGCGGCACGAAGGAGACAGCATCGGCGATATGCACCGCTGATAAAAATAGATAGGAAGTAACAACAGCCAGGAAAGCAACCTTTTCATAACTTCTCGGCAATGCGCGACAAAGCAGTTTTCATCCGTTCCTCAATCAACGAAGACGAAACCAGTTCGTCCGACAGATAGATAAACGCAATCGCCAGACGGCACTGACTGCCCGACAAGGCCTCGAGCAACAACTGCTTGTTCAGCCGGTAGGCTTCCCGAATCTGCCTTTTTACCCGATTGCGCTTCACAGCTCGCTTGAAACGACGTTTTGAGACACTGACCAATATCGAAACAGGCACCTCCAGATCGTCCACAGGCAGATACACCACACGCAACGGGAAGACAGAAAACGAACGGGAACCGCCCGCAAACATCTTCTCTATCACTTTCTTCCGGTCCAACCGTTCCGATTTACGTAATGTATTAGCCAAATCCAATTCGATATTAAAAAGTTCACACGTCAATGGGCAAGAACGCCACTGAAAAAAGACTTCCAGAAAAACAAAGAAGGTAAAGTCCGGCACCCACTACAGAAATACATGATGCTTTACCTTACCTTCTTCGATCTTATCTCAGTTGCAAGTATTATTTGCCTTTATTATTCTCCTTGATAAACATATCAAGCGCTGCTGTCATCGAAGGAGCCTGTACACTGGGAGCTTCCAAATCCAACCGAAGTCCGGCATCACGTACAGCCTGTGCAGTAGTCGAACCAAAGGTTCCGATCTTGATGTCTTTCTGTTCAAAATTAGGGAAATTCTTCTTCAGCGAAGACACGCCGGCCGGACTGAAAAATACCAGCATATCATAGTCGAATGTTTCATCGGGAGTAAAGTCATTGCTCACCGTACGATACATGATGGCTTCAGTATGCTGTATCTTGTTCTTGTCAAGCGCATTTTTTATCTCATCGGTATGTACATCCGACATCGGGATCAGATACTTCTCCGTTTTATGCTTGATAATGGCAGGCAGCAAGTCGTCAAACTTACCTGTATTCCCGAAGAATATCTTACGCTTACGATACTGAACATACTTCTGAATATACAATGCTATGGACTCCGTTACGCAGAAGTACTTCATTGTTTCGGGTATAGTAACACGCAACTCTGTGCATAAATGAAAGAAGTGGTCAATAGCATGACGCGAAGTAAACACCACAGCTGTATGATCCAGAATAGAAATTTTTTGCTGTCTGAATTCCTTCGCTGAAAGGCTTTCCACCTTAATAAACGGACGAAAATCGATCTTTACGCCGTATTTTTCTGCAATGTCGTAGTAAGGAGATTTCTCTGATGCCGGTTTCGGCTGCGACACAAGTACTTTCTTAATTTTCAACGTCCTAAAATTTTATTATCAAATAATCGTTTAGCTGAACCATACCCACATACAACATGATGCAGGGCACAATTTCAAGGGCACAAAAGTACAAAATTAAAAGGAAATAGCCATATAAATTATTACAAAAAAGCTTTATCCACTTATATAGCATCAATATTTTAGTAAAAACCAAAAGAATCAGACCTACAATGACCGTAATTTGCAGCGGCAGATCGAAATAAACGATGAACAAAACAAACGGGAAAAGTGCCAAACCCAAATAATAAAGAAGGGTAGAATAAGATTCGAGCCAAAGTGAGACACGACTTCCGTCAAAAAAAATCCATCCTAAGAAAGAATAGACAAGCCACTTGACAAACAAATAAGTCAGACAAATGCCGATATAAATCGACAACAGCAGAAAAGGGGGAATATGAATCACCAGATCGGGACGAATATCATTGAAATAGTCGAAGAAAAACACACCGGACAATACACAGGTCTGCAAAATGAGTAACAACAGATAGCGCATATCGGCAGCCGTCGAAGTAGCAAATATGCTGGTACGCTCGCGATGCAGCAGGAAATCCTTCACCAACTGAAGCAGGAACTTACGGCTACGCGACAACACATAGGCCGACAGGAAAAAGCAACCCAACAGAATAGCTGCTACCGCATCGTCCATACGGGGAGAATACGGAATGGGAATACCTTCCGTCCCTACCAGCCACACTGTCAGTAACTTCATCATATTGCAGCAAACTTACGGATAGACACATCCCACAACGGCGTTGTATGTACCAGATCCAGCGCTTCTTCCGGCGTATGAGCCACATGCCAGATGTCACAGTGCTGCTTACGCATGAAATTCTCTTCCACCGCCTTACCGAACATGTCAAGCAACGGATCATAATAACCTTTAGTATTCAGAATAACAATCGGATTCAGATACAGCCCCAATTGTTTCCACGTAATCACCTCCAACAATTCCTCCAACGTACCACATCCACCCGGCAAAGCAATCACGGCATCGCTCAGATCGGCCATCTTCTGCTTGCGCTGGTGCATGTTTTCTACCTCAATCAGTTCAGTCAGTCCCGTATGGTGCCATCCCTGTTCTACCATGAAGTGAGGTATCACTCCTGTCACCTCACCTCCTTCAGCCAACACGGCATCGGCCACTGCAGCCATCAGCCCCATATTTCCGGCACCGTTTATCAGCCGGATATGTTGCTGCCCCAACAGAGAACCCAGTTCACGTGCTGCGTCAAAATAAACAGAATCGATTTTTGTGCTCGAAGCACAGTAAACACATACAGAATCTATCTTATTCATCGTTATTTTCCCATACTACTTGTTATCAGGCGACAAAGGTATGGATTTTCAGCGCCACTGGCAACAGATAGACCTGAAACTTACCGGAAGTCCTTCAGTTCCTGCTGCAACTTCTGACGGGTAAAGAAGATGCGGCTCTTTACCGTTCCCAAAGGCAAACCAAGCTTTTCTGCAATCTCCCGGTATTTGAATCCCGCCACGTGCATGGAAAAGGGTACCTTATACTCGCGAGGCAACGCGTTCACCACCCGGCGCATTTCTTTCAGGTCGTAAGCTTGGTCGGTACTTTCATAAGCCAGCTCGGCCGATGAATTCAGATGATACAGGTTGTCCGTCTGGTCCACGAAAGTCTGTTCGCGAACGATTTTCCGGTAGTTGTTGATAAAGATATTGCGCATGATGGTATATACCCAACCCTTAAAGTTTGTCTCGGGCGTGTATTTATCCTCATTATCCAATGCTTTAAGCGATGTTTCCTGCAAAAGGTCATTGGCCTCTTCACGGTCGGAGGTCAGTTTGTAGGCAAAACGCAACAGATCATCTTGTATATTAATAAGGTCTTTGGTAAAGTTTGTACTGTTGTTGGTCATAAATACTGTAATTTTGATGAATAATAATGTTTGTGCTTTCCAGCGATGCAAACATAGGGGAAGATTCATCATAAGACAGGATACAGACTGGCAATAAAAGGGGGTAAAACTGACAATTGACAGATATTGGGTCATATTTGTCTGTTTTCAGGTGGGTTCTGCCCACAAAAGGACAAAAAAATCACGCAGATTCCAGTAAAATCACCGTAATCTGCGTGAACAACAATTGAATTTATCTACTCTGCTTCTTCAAATAGCAAGGTAAAAACCAACAGAATCAGACTTCAGCAATCAAAAAAGCTAAAGAAACTCATTCCATGGTTCAAGCCGACTTAAAGCTTACAGACCAAAAGCAGCCTTCACCTTATCTACATAATCAAGCTTTTCCCAAGTGAACAGTTCGACAGTAATATCTTTGTTACCTTCGTACCGGCTCTTGAAGTGCTTGGTCACCACCTGCGGTTCACGACCCATGTGTCCGTAGGCAGCCGTTTCCTGATAAATAGGATTACGCAACTTCAGCCGGTCCTCGATGGCCTTCGGACGAAGATCAAACAGTTCGTCAATCTTGCGGGCTATTTCACCGTCACTCATATTTACGTGACTGCGTCCGTACGTATTGACGTAAATATTAATAGGCCGTGCCACACCGATGGCATACGATACCTGTACCAGCATCTCATCAGCCACGCCGGCAGCCACCAGATTCTTGGCAATATGACGTGCGGCATAGGCAGCCGAGCGGTCCACTTTCGACGGATCCTTACCCGAGAATGCACCACCACCGTGTGCACCCTTGCCACCGTAAGTATCTACAATGATTTTACGTCCTGTCAGACCCGTATCGCCGTGAGGACCTCCGATCACAAACTTACCAGTAGGATTGACGTGATACTTGATGTCGTTATTGAACAGTGCCAGCACTTTTTCTGCATGAATCGAAGCAATGACGCGGGGCATCAGGATATTAATAACGTCGTAACGAATGATAGCCAGCATCTCTTCATCTGCCTTCAGCTGTGCTTCCTCCGTATCATCGGCAGGTTGGATGAAGTCATCGTGTTGCGTCGAAACTACAATGGTATCAATCCGTACCGGCGTACCGTTGTCATCGTATTCAATCGTCACCTGACTCTTGGCATCGGGACGAAGATAAGTCATCTGTTTGCCTTCGCGACGTATTTCGGCCAGAACCTGCAAAATGCGGTGTGCCAGATCGAGGGACAAAGGCATATAGTTTTCCGTTTCGTTGGTGGCATAACCGAACATCATACCCTGATCGCCGGCACCCTGTTCCATCGGATCCTGGCGTTCTACACCGCGGTTAATGTCGGGGCTTTGCTCGTGGATGGCGCTCAACACACCGCACGAATTACTTTCAAACATGTATTCACCCTTCGTATAGCCGATTTTCTTAATCACTTCACGGGCTATCAGCTGGAGATCTACATAAGCCTTGGTTTTTACTTCACCGGCCAGCACCACCTGTCCGGTAGTTACCAGCGTTTCGCAAGCTACTTTCGAACTGGGGTCGTAAGCCAGCAGTTTGTCAAGCACAGCGTCCGATATCTGATCGGCCACTTTATCGGGGTGTCCTTCCGACACCGATTCGGATGTAAACAAGTATCCCATACTTTTACAATTAAGAATGAATAATTACTAATTAAAAGTTTAATGGATGGGAAATTCGTGAGTAGAGGTACCGGAAGTTTCCGACTCGTTCAGAAAAGTATGTGTTTTAGCATTTTTTTCTGTGGTTGCAAGCTACTCAAATCTTTCCACATTTTTATTTCGGCCGCAAAGATAAGTCTTTTCTGCCAAACATGGTTATTAACAGCTCACTATTAACATTCCTAAAGAAAGCATGCCGACGTTCTTAGCCATACCGACAACCAAACACCCCATCAGGAACTCTTCCGCAAGACAAGCTTTCCACCATACTGCCCGGCCACCTGCTTCCAGAAGCGGACAAATTCGGCATAGGTATCTGTCGGATAGGTACCTTTCCGGATGGCCAGTTGCTGTACTACATATACTTCTCTCCCCTTCACCTTTATTTCCGAACGAAATTCTCCATACGGACTGTCGAATGAAACAGAAGCCGGCACGGCTTCTACCTCATATCCTTCAGGGAAAGAAATGTGCAGGCTGTCTCTATCCACATAGCCATGCCCGATATAGATAGGATAAGTCCGTTCCTGCTTCGACGAATAGTCGGGAACTTCCCGAAACACATTCACCGGCACAAACAAGCGGCTACCGGTCTGATTTCCGTATTTTTCCACCCGAACCGTATAGTCGATGCCGACAGACGGAGCTGCCTCTTTCCGTTCCGAAATGCTCCAATCTTCCACTTCTACCCGAGGCAAATTCACCCGCGAGCGAACCTTCTGTTTCTGCTGATCGGGAGCAGCCGATACGATGGACGCAATTTCCTCGTAACGTGCCAGCCAAGACGTTTCGTTTACCCGCACATCAGCCTCGCCTGTAGCACCCAACCGTATATCGGCACAAATGACCTTCGTATGAAGAGAGTCCGGGTAATCGGGTATCCGGCACAACCGCCCGCCGGAAGGTTCTATCAGCAAAGCATCGTGACCGGCAATCCGACTGTGTATATACCCGAAAGGCAAATGTGCATTCGTACATTCCAACCACAACGTATCCCCGGGAAGAGGCACCTGCAACACCACATGATTCATCTGGTTGGCTGTTGCAAAGTCGGGAATCAGCCTTTCATTTTCAGTGCTGACTACGACATAGGTAGAAGGAATACCCAGTTCCTTCAGCATGGCCAGCATGTAATTCGACAATCCCTTGCAATCACCAAACCCCAGCCGGCACACATCGGACGCAGCAGCGGGTTGCAAGCCTCCAATACCCAACTGAATGCTGACATAACGGGTAGTCTCCGCCAGATAGTCATAAACGGCTTTCACCTTTTCATGTTCCGTCCGGCAATCTGCCACCAATTCATGCAGACGTTTCCTGAAGGCCTCATCCAGCACCTCCCTTCCCTTCAGCAGTTTATACTGCCAGGCACCATAGTCTTTCCAGCTGTTCAAGTTCCCTTCCACACCGTCGTACACAAAATCCGACGGGACAAAATATACCATCGGCAATAATTTATTCCACGATGGCGCTGCCTGTTCCTTATATAAAGGAGGTAAATCAGAAGCAACCACATCGATTTGTCTCCAACCGCTTTCATCGGCTTTCTCACTAATCGACACTTTCTTACCTTCGATGTTTCTGGCATAATACCTGCACGTCTGTCCCGCCGGTATTCGGATCGAATAGGAAGCTTTCACTACCGGCTGCCCGGAAGCTACCTGCGGAACGAAAAGAGGAAAACCAATCACTCCGTCACGGCATTTTACCTTCCATTCATACCTGATCGTATAAGGAAAAGAAGGATGCTTACTGAGATAATAATATCGGTAATCATCGGTCAGAAGCGACGACGAATACTCCGACATCTGCAAATCCGACTTTCTGATTTTCCTCACCCGTTTGCCCTGTATGTCAAAAATCTCGCCCGAAAAGCTTTCTAACGAAACAAACTGATCACAAAAGCAAACGAAAGCTGCATCCTCCTCACCTTCACGGTCGAATACGGTGATCTCCGTCGTATTCTTTTCGACATACTGAGTCATCGAGGTACATTCCACTTCCGTCCGTGTCTCTTTCACGATCGAATGGATAACCTTCTGCGCCAAAGTTTCCGTGATTCCGGTCCAACTTATGCAAAACGCACACAATATGACTCCCCAAAACCTTTTCATGCTCCCTTCTGCTGTTTCTTCAGGACAATCAGCGCGCCATTCTTCTCCACGGCTCTGTTCCACATTTCCTGCAATTGCGGATAATATTCTGCCGGGAACAGATGGGCTTTGACAGCAAATTCATACTTCAGATAGACTGTCCCTTCATCATGACTGATCCAATAGTTGAACTGCAATTTATTATCTTCCGTAGTCACTTTGCCCGACTGTGGCATTTCTTCTACCTGATAGCCTTCGGGAAGTTTCAGCTCACACGTCAGACTTATCTGATAAGGATAGTCAAATTCGACGGGCAACTCCCGTTTGGTCTGAACGAAAGGCGACTCCTTCAGTTGCGGAAAGATCATCGGGTTAATGTACAGCATGTCACCGGCCTGTTCCAGCTTCATTTCATAGTCAGCTTCTTCCAACAAGGCTCCATAACGGGTTTCCGGTTCCCGGACTTCAACGTTGCTGAGTACCACATGTCCGTCGTCCAACCACGACACCGGCTCTCCGCTCTGCTTCTTCCAGCGGTACTCCAAGCCGTATTGTCCCTGCATGGTCACCTGTCTGTGTCCTTTGATGCTTCCGTCCGTCACTGTCGCCGTCGTCCGGATGGTCAACTGATTTTTTGCAATTTGCATCAGGTTCACCCAACGCTTATCTTCCGGCACATCCGGAGCCAGCAGACGTCCCTTTTCTACCAACAATTCGCAAGGAAGCACATCGAATACCGGCAGCGTCATCGAACTGTCCAGATACACAAACTGTTTCTTTTTAGTATCGTAAACAGCTACCACAAACGTATTCAGTTTCTGGTATGTCGGAAAGTTGACGGGCAACATCCCCAACGAACGACGGCTCAGCACAACGGGATAAGCATTAATTCCAAACCCGCGGAGAATACTGATAAACACAAAATTCAGCTCCGCATTATTCCCGCTTTTATTCTTGATAACCTTGTCCATGTTGTCACAGTAGAGGTTATACTTTCCGTTCCAGGCCAGTTTTTCCTTCAACAAGCCAAAAGCCGCTCGCACCTTGGTATCGAAATCCAACGCATCCCCTTTCTCCTGTTGCAGCTTCTCCACCATGCTCCTCGTTTCGTCAATAAACGGATTGGACATTCTCAACCACCATCCGAATCCCCGATGCTCATCGCTCAGCAACAGTTTATCCACATCTGTCCAGTTCTTGCTGAACGCCTTATAGCCTTCTCCCGGAAAATTAGTCCCCTGCAAATCAAAACTTGCCTGAACACGATAATCCTCCGGACACCAGCAATAGGGTTCGTCCTGGCGTAAGGCAGGCAAGTCGTGCGCAGTCAGCGTGTATCTTTCGGCTCTGATCCCAAAGTTACGCGACACCCTGCTCGGTCCGCTTTCCAGCACCGAAGTAGCGGTAATAGAAGCGTCCTCACGGTCCACCTGAATATATTTCTTTCCACGAAACTCAATGTTATAGATCAACACCATCGGAACGGTCAGTTCGTACTTATTATGTACCACGGGAATCTCTTCCTGCATCACCCAGTTCTCAATCTGCGAAAAATAAGTCGAATTGATTTTGTAGCTATACTCTATTACCGTCCCCTTGCGTACGTTCGGCAGCGAGAATTTCCGTACCTTGTAAGTCGGACTTATCCGCTCGTCCGAAATAAAGTCTTTCTTCAGCTTGTCTTTTTTTATCTTTCCATTCTCCAGGTTGTAAGCAACCCCCTCTAAATCCAACAGAACGTCCTGCTCCTTTCCTCTCTCGTCAGGTGCATAATACGGGATAGTCACATCGGCATATTTCACCCCCTCCGGTTTCAGAATCTTGATGCGCACCCAATACTCCGTACTCAGTGTGAATCCTTCTTTATACGTGAAATAAGTTTTTCCTTCCCTAATCAGACAGACAGCCGAAGCCGTTGTATCTTTATCATACGTATCCATCGCCAACTCTTCTTTCGAAGGTTTGCCGTACTTCAGATTCGGTTCAATGGCATAGGCCGTAAAGCAGTTTGCAATGACCAAGCCTACAATGACTAAACAGGTATAACAAATGTTTTTCATAACTTATTTAATGGTTTTACAAATAGCTTTTTTCAGAGACTCTCACATATGCAGCCATATCCTGCCCGCCAATGTATTTCTGTCCGTATTGACAAAAATAACATAAAACTCTTACATATAAAAACTATAAACGATTTTTTATTTGAGGATGTGAAAATATCTTCACTCAACTTTCGCAAGCTCAAGTTACAGTTAACGAGTAACAAGTTGACGAGTTGACAAGGCGTTTGTAACGAGCCGTCTCATGCAGCACTCTATCAAACAAGGCATTCCCAACCTTGTAAACTTGTTGACTAAAGCCTTATCAGCTAATAAATTGAGCATTTGCGAAACCCAAAAAAAACGAATATATTCAGCCGAATCGATTCAGCGTGCCAACAACTGCCGCACTACCTCCGGGGCAATCTCCCGCAAAGGAGTCATCACAAACTCACGTTCCAGCATCAGCGGATGCGGAAGTACCAGTTGAGGAGTATTCATATGCACAAGTCCGCCTTCCGCATCGAAACACAACAGCAGGTCAATGTCTATCAGACGATCCGAGTACTGCCCGTCCACCGACTTGTGCGTCCGTCCCAGTTCACGCTCAAGCGATTGCGTTTCCTGCAACAAATCCATAGGACTCAACACCGTCTGTATGCAGGCCACTGCATTCAGAAAGCTGTTCTCCGAAGCAAATCCCCACGGAGCCGTAACGTAGAAAGCGGACAGGGATACCACTTCCCCTATCCGCTTTCCAATCTTTTCCACCGCCCGGCGCAGGTTCAGTTCCTTGTCGCCCAGATTGGTTCCCAAACCTAAATAACAGGTAAATGAAGAACCATGAAGGAAGGACGAAGAATCTCCTTGCGGCATGGAAACCGAGCCGGGTACAGTGTCCTTCCGGTCTCCACCGGAAACTCCGGCTAATTCTTCGTTCTTCATGCTTCGTTCTTCATTAAAAAGGTTATCTGTCCGTTATCAGCATGGCATCGCCATAAGTACCGAAACGGTAATCTTCCTTCAGTGCCACGTCGTATGCCTCCATCACCTGTTCGTAACCGCCGAACGCAGCCACAATCATCAGCAGCGTGGAAAGTGGCATATGGAAGTTCGATACCATCGAAGTAGCCACCGTAAAGTCGTAGGGCGGAAAGATAAACTTATTGGTCCAGCCGTCGTACTCCTTCAGATGTCCGTCGGTGCTTACCGTGCTCTCAATGGCACGCATCACCGTAGTTCCCACGGCACAAACCTGTTTGTTCAGGTCCTTGGCACGATTGACAATGCGTACGGCCTCTTCGTCCACAATCATCTGCTCCGAGTCGGTCTTATGTTTCGTCAGATCCTCTACATCTATCTCGCGGAAGTTACCCAATCCGGCATGCAGGGTGATGAAAGCAAAGTCAATACCTTTGATTTCCATCCGCTTCATCAGTTCGCGGCTGAAGTGCAGGTTCGCGGTAGGAGCCGTCACAGCTCCTTCATGGCGGGCAAAAATCGACTGGAAGCGTTCGGCATCTTCCGGTTCCACCGGACGGTTGATGATGCTGTGTGGCAGCGGTGTTTCACCCAGGGCATACAGAGCCTTCTTGAACTCATCGTGCGGTCCGTCGTAAAGGAACCGGAGCGTACGGCCGCGCGAAGTCGTATTGTCAATCACCTCGGCCACCATCGAATCATCGTCACCGAAATACAGCTTATTTCCGATACGTATTTTCCGGGCAGGATCCACCAGCACGTCCCACAGGCGCAGTTCCTCGTTCAGCTCGCGCAGCAGAAACACTTCGATACGCGCACCGGTTTTCTCCTTGTTGCCATACAGGCGGGCAGGAAAGACCTTGGTATCATTGAAGATAAACACATCCTTGTCGTCAAAATAGTCCAAAATATCCTTGAACATACGGTGTTCAATTTGACCGGTCTTCTTATGAAGCACCATCAGACGCGACTCATCCCTGTACTTTGTCGGATGCAAAGCAATCTTCTCTTCGGGAAGTTTGAATTTAAATTGCGACAGTTTCATATCTTTCCTTTCTTTAATAGGTTTATTGAATATTCTTTTCAGTAAATAAAGCGGTACGGCTCTTCCCGCTTCCTTATTCTTCTTCGCCAGAAGAAATCTCTTGTTGGTCTATCCACTCTCTGAAGTCCAGCGGATTCAGACAGTCTTCTACCCGGACATCGCCCACACGCGTACGCCGCAGAGCCGTCAGATGCGCCCCGCTGTTCAGGGCTTCCCCAATGTCGCGTGCCAGTGCGCGGATATACGTACCTTTGCTGCACACCACCCTCACCTTGATCTCCGGCAAGTTGCATTCCAGCAGTTCTATTTCGTCAATCACCAGCAGCTTAGGTTTCAGTTCCACCTCTTCGCCCTTCCGTGCCAGGTCGTAAGCCCGCGTACCGTTCACCATGCAGGCCGAGAAAGCCGGCGGCACCTGTTGAATCTCGCCCACAAAGCGTTTCAGCGTCTCTTCCACCAATTCACGCGTAATGTGTTCCGTCGGATAAGTGGCATCAATCTCGTGTTCCAGGTCGTACGAAGGAGTGGTAGCTCCCAAGCGGATAGTGGCCACATATTCCTTGGTATGGTATTGGAACTCTTCGATGCGTTTTGTCGCCCTGCCCGTACAGACTATCATCACTCCCGTAGCCAGCGGATCCAGCGTACCCGCATGTCCCACTTTCAGTTTCTTGATGCCCAGTCGCCGGCAAATGTGATAACGTACATGCCCCACCACCTTGAACGAAGTCCAGCCTAAAGGCTTATCGAAATACAATACTTCTCCTTCCTTAAAGTTCATAGTCCAGTCTTTTAGTTACGCTCAACCGACTATCCCAGCACCAGCGTCAGCACACCGACAATGGCACAATAGATGGCAAAATAAATCAGCTTGCCTTTCTTCACGATATTGATCATCCATTTGCAGGCCAAACAGCCGGAAACAAAAGCCGCCACAAAGCCTACCAACAGCGACACAGCCGGTATATCTCCCGCAATAGCCTCACCCTTCATCAGCTTCATGCTGTCCAGCAAGGCTTCTCCCAATATGGGAGGCATCACCATCAGGAAAGAGAACTGTGCCAGTTTCGCCTTGTTGTCGCCCAGCAAAAGGCCCGTAGCAATCGTACTGCCCGAGCGCGACAATCCCGGAAGCACGGCACAAGCCTGTGCCAGTCCGATGACAAAAGCATCCTTCATCGAAATGTTTTCCTTCTGCTTCGGCTTATAGTAATACGAGAACGACAGCAACAATGCCGTCAGCAACAGGCAGCAGCCTACCACCGTCAGCCCCGAACTAAAGACAGCCTCCACCTCGTCCTTGAAGAACACTCCCACAATCCCGATGGGAATCATGGAAATCAGTATATTGATGACGTAGCGTGTTTCGGCATTCATCTGCCACTTGAACAGACCGCGGAAAATCCATTCAATCTCCTTCCACAGCACGACCAGCGTACTGAACACGGTAGCCACATGCACAACCACCGTAAAGGCCAGATTTTCCTCACCTTCCACGCCGAACAGTGCCGACCCGATAGCCAGATGTCCGCTGCTGCTCACCGGCAGATATTCCGTCAACCCCTGGAGCAATCCCAGGATCAATGCTTCAAACCAACTCATTGTTTTCTTCTCACATTAAGTTTCTCATTCCTCATCCTGTTGCTCCACGTTTCCACCCTTCGGCTTGCGCAGCACGGCATAAATCATAAACACAAAGCCCAGCAGGCATACTACCGGAGCCACCTTGATCCGTCTCACACTGAAGATGTCCGGTTCAAAGTTCGTCGGAGTGGACGAAGGTCCCGTCATCAGGATAAAACCCACAATCACCACCACCATGCCGATAGCCAGCAGAATGAAGTTCGTCTTATCGAAAGCAAATTTCTGTTTATCCATTTCCTTATTTATTATTTATTTCCAATTTCTATCATATTCCGTCCTTTAGCCGTTGAATTTATCAGCCCCCAAAACTCATCCCCCCCAACTCAAAAACTCAAAAACTCATCAACTTAAAAACTCACCAACTCAAAAACTCAAAAACTTAAAAACTTAAAACCTCAAATCTGGTACAGCGTCCCCGCCTTCATCCGCAAAAACTTATTGATCGACAGCAAGGCACACAGATACGTTATCAGCACACCGAATACCAGCACCGCCCCCGAAACCATCAGCATCACGTCGGTTGTAATCACCCTGATCAGCTCCGGCTCGTACGACACCAACCAATAGGCACCCGCCCACAGGATGCAGTCGGCCACAAGCGCTGCCAGCACTCCAATCCAGAAGTTTCGCCTCAGGAAAGGCCGCCTGATAAATCCCCAACTGGCTCCCACCAACTTCATCGTATGAATCAGAAAACGTTTCGAATAGATGGCCAGCCGGATGGTGTTGTTGATCAGAGCGAACGAAATCAGAGCCAATATCGCCGCCAGTCCCAGCAGCAACAGACTGATGTTGCGAATGTTGTCGTTCACCGCATCAATCAGTTCCTTCTGATACAGCACTTCCTGTATATTTGAGTTTTTCTTGATTTGTTTCTCTATCTTGGCGATGCTGTCCGAGTTGGCATAGTCGGAATGCAACTTTATCTCGATAGAAGCCGTAAAAGGATTATATCCTAAGAACTCTTCGGGATCGGTCCCCATCGCCTCGGTCTGCTCCTGCAGTGCCTGCTTCTTCGAGATGTATTCCGTCTCCTTCACAAACGCCTCTTTATCCAGCTGTTTCTGAAGTTTCAGGATGTCAGCTTCCTTCATGTCATCGCTGATCAGTATCGAAAAACTGATGTTTTCCTTGACGTACACCGACAGGTTGTGGGCCGCCAGCACAAAAAACACCACTAAGCCCAGCAACAGCAGGACCAGCGTCGTACTGATGCTCGACGTCACAAACTGCATGTCGAACCCCGAAATCAGATTATTTTTTGTTCTTCCAGCCATCACTACCCTTTTTTAGTACCTTATTGTACCCGGTTTACCGGTCCACCTCCTTTTTCTTCCGGAACACATAGATCATCGAGCTGCTCCGTTCCTTCCTAACCAACGAACTGAACCACGCCAGCACACCCGTCAGCATGCCACGCACAAAGGCGCACGAATGACGCATGTGCTTCTCGGTCAGCATAGATACATAGAAAGCATCAAAAGGCATCGGATGACGTTCCGCCATGATAAAGCCGTGCCGGGCAGCCAATCGATGAATCGTGGAAGGCGTAAAGTGCCACAAGTGCCGGGGCACATCGTAAGCCGCCCAGTAAGCACCGTATTTTCGCGCATCGTACGACGAACAGTTAGGTACAGCCACTATCAGCACCCCTTTTTCGGTCAGCAGCGAATAGAGTCGCTCCCACGTCTCGTTCAGATGTTCCAGATGCTCCATCACGTGCCACAGGGTAATCACGTCGAACGAGGCAGGTGCATAGTCGGGCAACGCCGTGTCAGGCTTCACCTCCAAGCCGAAATGCTCTTTGGCAAACTTCCGCGCACCCTCGTTTTTCTCCACAGCCTCCACCTGCCAGCCCTTTCGGCGCATGGTGTCGGCAAAGTAACCGGTACCCGTACCGATGTCCAACAGACGGCCTTCGCGCCGGTGTGCCTCGTGCATCACCAGACGTGCCTTCCGCTTCAGCATATAGCTGCGTACCCAGTGATAGACCGAGTTCACCGCACCTTTCCGCGTATCCGAATGCGAAATGTAGTCGGGCGTCTCATAATAGCGACCTATCTCCGCTTCGGCAGGGAAATCCTGCGTCATCAGAAAACCGCAGTCACGGCAACGACACAGATGGAACATCTCACCCGAAGCATAATGATCCACGCACGTCAACGCACGTTCCAACTGCGTACTGCCACATACCGGACATGATTTTATAGTGATTTTATTCATCAGACGTTCTACCAAATAACCATGCACCCCGAACCGTTGGGCTGCAATACACCTAAATATGGTGCAAAATAACAAATAAAAAGTGATTTACGGGGTATCTGTTAAGGAGATTTAAGGATAATGTAATTCCACCGTCACGCCCGATTCCATTCCGTCCAAGCCGTAGCAGTTGTGGCTTTCCTTCTCTATTCCCAATGCGATAAGAAAAGAAAGCCGGCAAACACGCATGAGATGCTTCAACTCTGTACCACTCCGTTCAACATGACGGAATGAAAAACGGCATCCAAATTGGCTCGATTTTCGGAAAAAACGAGTAAAATATCCTGTTAAAACAGGCTGTTTTAGCCCCAAAATACCGACGAAAAAAGCTAAAATTTGACCTGTTTAATCAAGCCAATACTTCCGAGCAGAATCCATGTAACAGAAGATTTAATGGCAAAAATTTAACTCCGTTAACCAAAAGTTACCTTTTTTTTGATGTTACGTTACGTAGTCAAAGCTTTATGATACACTTTTATGCGGTGATACGAATGCAAATGTGTAATTTTGGAGTATTACTTAAACCAATATGTTATACCATGAAAAAAATTGATATTTTCCATCCGCTGACCCTTAGCGTCGGATTGGCTGTTCACAATGCCGACTGGAACTGGCAAAATGTCACCAGTCCCTTTACACGAATCTATTATGTAACCAAAGGGAGTGCTAAAATCATCCTTCCCTCCGGAGAGTATCAACTACGCCCCAACCACATGTACATGATACCTTCTTTCACCCTCCACAGCTACAGCTGCGATGACCATTTCGAACATTATTATATACACGTTTACGAGAAACTGGAGTTTGAGTCAAGTTTCATGGACGACTACAATTTCCCTGTCGAAGTGAAGGGCGAGCCCATCGATCTGGAACTGATCGAACGGCTAAGTAACCTGAACCCGTCGATGACGCTGCCCAAGTCCGATCCCCGCTCCTACAACAACGATCTGATGTTGTCGGAATACATCACGCGCAACGAACAGCGCGACATCACCCTGAAGTTGGAATCCCGCGGCATCCTCTTCCAGATCATCGCCAAATTCCTGCGTGAGGCTACACCCAAAGAGGACGACATCGACAACCGCATCAAAAAGACCCTGATCATGATTCAGCAGAACCTGAACAAGAAAATCAGTGTGGAAGACCTCGCCAAAGAAGCCTGCCTGTGCAAAGGCTACTTCACCCGCCTGTTCAAGGAAAAGATGAAGACCCTGCCTACCCACTACATCCTTCAGCGCAAAATCGAGCGGGCACAGCAGATGCTGACCGTCAAAGGTATGTCCATCCGCGACGTAGCAGCCGAATTGGGATACGACGACTGCTCCCACTTCATTCTGATGTTCAAACGCGAAACCGGAATCACCCCGCAGGAATTCAAGATAAGCACAGCCAACACACATTAAACATAAAGGTGTGCAAAGGCAGAGCCTGAAAGTTCAGACCTGCTGTAGCACACTCCCCTGTTATTTCCCCAGTCAGGAAACGTAAATTCCCCAGTCAGGGAATGGCAATTTCCTGACTGGGGAATTCTTTTTCTCTCTCTGTTATGAGGCTCAAACGGTCATTCGGGAAGCATCGACGAACTGGAAGAAATAATCACGCCGTTCTTGCATACACCTTCCACCACTACCCGGTAATCGACCGGCGAATCGGCTGCATAAAATTCCACGTGTGCCCGGCCCTCGGCATCGGCCACTACCGACGGATTCCAATAAATGGTCGAACGCAAGTCGCGCGAACGCGATTCCAGCTTCTCCTTCGTGTCGTACACCGGCGAATAGAATTCCACCGACTGCTGATAGCCTAAGGGGGTCACAATACCCATGTTCTTGTTCAGTCTATTCTTCTCGACAAACCCTTTCTTGGTCGTGATGACAATGGCTCCTGACTGGGCACGTGCCCCGAAAACAGGACCTACGGTAGCAGGGGGCGAAAAGAACATATCGGATATATTATCTACATCCAACCTGTCAAAATCAAAATTTTCTTCGGGAATGTTATCAAGCAGCACCATCGGAGTTCCTCCTCTATACTTCACCTCATTCGTACCGCTCACCGTCAGTCCGGGCAACCTACGTACCATGTCGAGCACAGAGATAAAGTGTCCCTTATCCACATCCTCCGCCGTAAGGACCTTCGACGTTGACACCGAATAGTAAGGCGAAGTGGTTGCCACTTCCGGCTTTCTTCGGGCGGTAATCAGCACTTCCGACAGGTTATAGACCCTCATTCCGTTCTCAAGGGTGTACTTCATGTCCATCTTCTGCACATAGTTGTGCTCCACTGCCAGTTCCTGACGTGGAGCCAGAAGCTTCAGATCGGGCTGAGGAAACGCCCTGCACGAATCCAGCGTGATAAACAGGTTGCGCGAACCTTTCTTCCTCAAAGCCTGTATAATGTATTTTGTGTTCTCAGGATATTCCAGCCGGTCGAAGCGGAATATTCCTTCTGTGTTGGGTTTGGTCAACTCAGTTCCTATCACCGAGTCGTTTAGGGCAATCAGCGAGATATTGGCATCCTTCAAAGCCGAGAAGTAACCTTCCGCTTTTCCGGTCACCACGTCACCCAGTTCCACCGGATAGGGCAGTGTTTCGGTGATATGCCCTTTCAGAATTTCCGGCACGTTGTACCGGCGCCATCCCTGCGTCATCATCAGCACGTCCAGGTTGTATTCGGTCTTCCGGTCGTTCTTCAGGTAGCTGGCAGGTTGCTCAATGTAGCCTTTCAGTTCCGATGTCAGCAACAGGGTCGAAAGGATGTTCGAAGTCGTGTCGGGCTTCACGTCCGCCTTGTCCACCACCGACATCGAGAAGTTACCTTCCAGCGGATTGCCATATACATCCTTCAGGTTCAGGTCGAGCACCACCTTCTGACGCGGAGTGTAATCGGGTCGGTCGGGATTCAGCGCCACAGCCGCCGTCGCATTGTCCTGCCGCGAAAATACTAAGCGCTCGCTCAGGATGTTGCTGTTTTCGTCTATCAGGATAAAGTGCACAATGCCTGCCGGGAAGAATCCCCGCTCAAAGTCGATATAGCTTCGACTGTTGTCCCACGGCTGGGCATAAAGCACCAATCCGCGCAACTGGGCCACCAACGTCAGGTTCTGTCGGTTTGCATTGAGAGGCGAACGGTTCAGACTGACGCGCAACACGTCGTTGCGCCACAGGGTGTTGACGGCAACGGCCTGCTCCGAAGCGGCAGGCAGTTCAAACTCCTTCTCTACCCCGTTGCGGGTCTTGCAATGGGCAACATAACGTTTCCCGGGCAGGCAGTTCAGCGTAAAGCTGCCCATACCCAAGTGCGTACTGCGGAAAGCTGTGCACACCTTTCCTTCCTCGTCCTTCACCTCGCCTTCCACGTCCACCGACAGTCCGTCGGTACCGATGGCCTTGAATGCGATTTTGGATGGAGAAGAAAGAACGGCCGTTCCGCCTTCGGGAAAGAATGTCACGCTGAAGTCGGCATCATCGAAAGGCAACGACAGATAGCGTTCGGCTATTTTATTATTATAAATGGTCTGTAACAGATATGTTCGGGATTTATTGACTTCTTTTTCTTTAAACGTATATTCAGCCACTCCGTTTTTGAATTTCAGACGATCGCCCTTTCCATCCGGATCACCATCGGCAAAAACGAGTACCTGCTGCGGCACGATTGTGTCTGTTTCGTCTGCCTCGGTCGAAAAATAAATGTTGGTTTTCAGGTCTTTCCCATGTTCCGTAATCACTACGTGAGGTTTCAGTTCCTGCGAAGCGGGTGTCGAGATGAACACCGACTTGTGTGCAAAATAGTCTTCACCGATGTTTCGCATAAACTGGGTATAGGCTCGGATGGTGTAATTTCCTTCCGGCTGCTCCTCATCAATGTCGAGATAGCCGCCGAAACTTCCTTTGTCGTCGGGCCGTATCTTGATGCGTCTCACCAAACTCCCCGTAGGAGCTGTCAGTTCCACATACACGTAACGGCTTGCATTGGCCTGAACCAGTGTCAGTGCATCCACTACATGCACCCTGAACCACACCCGCTCTCCGGACAGATACACACTCCGATCGGTATGTATGCTCATCTTCTCCTGTGGGAAGTACGACAGTTCGCGCTCGAAATAACGAACAATCGAATCCGGCACCACCTGCCGGGCGTTGATATCCGTCACAAATACCAATACCAGAAAGAATGCAGAAATAATTGCTCTCATGTGAAAAAATAAGTTTAGTCCTACAATCCGTGAATTAGTCAGAATAAAATCCAGATCTTCAAACTCAAGAGCTCAAAAAAAGGGAAAGAATGCCCAACAGAAAAAAATACTTCGTTTTCATAATCACATATTATTTTAAGGTTTTACAAAAGTTCACTTTGTCGGATCAGGTAATCCGACGCATCCTAAAAACAAACAATCGTATCCGGCACTACCTGCCGCGTGTTTATAATCGTCATAAACACGCCAACAGCAAATGTAGTGCAGATACGATTGCTCTCATCTTAAAAAAGGGTAATAATAAACGTATAATGTACTAATACCTATCCTATGGTCAATTGTCGTAAACGCGATGCTCCTCCATCCAGTCGGTAATCTCGCGCAACTCATCGTCGCCCTGACGGTCTTTGTAGAGGAAGCCACGGGTAATGTATTCACGTCCGCCGTCTCTGAACTTGTACCACAGGTCGTAAACCTCCATGTCCTCGTAGTACGTACCGCCACCTTCTATCAGGTCGAACTGATCCCAAGGCTTCAGCGTCAACGAGTTGTCCTCGTTCACCGTGATGTTGAAGCAGTAACCCGGACGGTAGTCCGTAGCACCCTTCGTCCACTCGTTCTTCTGGTGATAAACGCGTACCGTGTTTCCGTCAACAACGGCCTGTGCATTACGGTTGGTCTTGTAAATGACAGAGTCTCTCAGGTTATCCAAGGGCTTGATGACACCGTCCATGTAGTACAGTCCGGAATACTTGTTCATCAGGTTCAGACGAATCTTTACCACAGTATCTTCCTCAGACTTGGCAAACTGCGAAACCGATTCCAACTTCAGGGCAATCATGTAGAGCGAATCGATGTGCAAGGTCGAAGGATCGATCAGAATGGGATAGGTGCCATACACATCCCCTTTCTTCACCACCACGTTCTCCTGAGGGAAGGAGTAAATTCCTGCCCCCGGATTGCGATAATGGATATCGTCGGAACCTAATTCCTTGTTGTTGTAGGCATCTACGCTCTCGGGCGATTCAACGATGGTAGCCACTACGTCGCTCGGTGTGGCAAGCGAACCGCTCACTGCCACCGACGCATAAATGGTGTCAACATCGTAACCGATGTTCAGGCTACGGTTGATCATCACTTCACCGGCACCTACCAAATATACCGATCTCGGATACTGTTCCTCCTCCATAGGTATTCTATTGTCGCATCCGACCATGCTTGCTGCTAACAGCACAGCCGATAAAAAAGCCAATTTTTTCATATCTAATTTTCTGTATTTGTCACACTATTAATATTGTTAATTACCAGCCCGGATTCTGTACTAACTTACCGTTTCTCTGCAGTACGTTTCTCTCCAAAGGCCACAGGTACATCTTGTTGTTGAATACACGGTTCATGGTCTTCTCGGTGCTCCATACGCGCTCGGTATAGAACTGACCGCGCTGAGCCGAGGTAGCGCTGACGTCGAGGCCTCTTACCGGTCTGTTGTAAGCATCGTTAGCATCCTTCCAACGGCGCAAATCCCAATAGCGGTGTCCCTCGAAGGCAAACTCTATCTGATACTCGTGTTTGATGATCTTGCGCATGTTGTCGCGGTCCTGAGCATCGGCAGCCGTAATGCCCGGCTGTCCGGCACGGTAACGGATCATGTTGAAGTACTTCACCATTTCGTCCACGTTGCGCGATACGGTGATGCCGCTCGCCTCGTCGGTGTACGA
Organism: uncultured Bacteroides sp.; assembly: GCA_905201685.1. Classification (GTDB taxonomy): domain Bacteria; phylum Bacteroidota; class Bacteroidia; order Bacteroidales; family Bacteroidaceae; genus Bacteroides. The sequence continues at coordinate 23,181 of CAJKOW010000014.1, forward strand.
ACCATCCATTTCGTTCATCGCCTCCACATAGCCCAGCAACACTTCGGCATAGCGGATCACCGGGAAAGTCTTGGCCTTAACCGTACCATTCCACCAGATACAGTCATCCTGATGTATCCACTTACGGCAAGTGTAACCTGTACGGTTGTGATAATCACTGTTATTCAAATCGGAAGCCGAACCACCACTGTAGTAATCGCACACATAGTTATGGGTGCCGGCACTGGCATCGCGGTGCGACATAAAGGGCCATACACAGGCATTGAAGCCAATAGTAGCATAGAAACGCGGCTCGCGGTTCCAGTCACGGTGGGCACACTGTTCGGAAACCTGATAATCGGACGCGAAGGTCAGACCCTGTCCGATGGGATCGCCGGATTTTTCGGCATCGGTCGCTTCGCTGAATGGACGACCGTCGGCCATACGATACTCGTCAATCATGTCCAACGTCACACTGAAGGTAGCATTTCCACCCAACTTGGCAGGCAAAATCAGACGATAATCTCCGTTAAACCAACCATTAGTACCGGCTGCTGGCAGACTAGGATAATACAAAATGTATTCTTTCACCTGATAAGGTTGATATGTACCATCAAACAACGTCTTGTAAGACTTGTAGGGATCAATATTCCCGGCTCCGTCAGGATAGTCTGCACTGGATACGGTGCTGGGCAATGGCAAAGTACCTGTACCCAACGTATTCACAATCTTATCCACGATATTAAGTTCATATTTACCCGTGTCGATAACACGCTTGAACGAAGCGGCAGCCTTTCCCCACTTGCTGTTATCTACTTCCTGAGAGATGAAATATTCACCCTCTGCTGTCTGCCAATCGGAATAATAGGTATTGCCGTTGAACAGCGGACTGGCAGCATACAGTTGTACACGGGCTTTCAGCGCCATTGCCGCACCGCGGGTCGGGATATATTGCATTGCCTCGATACGACTATCGGACAAGTATTCGATGGCCATATCCAGGTCGGCACAAACCTTCTCAACACATTCGTCGTACGTAGCACGCGGGAACGAAGTTTCGCTACCCTCGGCATCGGTGTCGATCGGAGTGTCGGGCACAAGGACTACCGGACCGTAAAGACGCATCAGATAGAAATAGAAGTAAGCACGCAGGAAATAGGCACGACCCCGGAAGTCACGCATTTCCATTTCGCTCAGCTCTTCATTTCTGTTAATGTTCTGCAGAACGATGTTTGCCTTACGAATTCCCTGGTAACATGTAGACCAAGGATTGAATTTACAATCAGACTCGGTTACCTCATCATAAAGGATGGCATTACCCGGCAACACAAAAGGAATTATAGCTTCGTCTGAACCCAAACCGGATGGAAGAGGAGGCGTATATCCCCACTCACTACCCGTCTGAGGAGATTCATCGGGCAACAAAGATGCTGCACCATTGATATATTGTTCGGTTCTTTCGCGTGAAAGGAAGATGGAGTCGAGGGTGGTCTGGTCATAGACATACTGCTCGATATCGAGGTAGTTCTCGCAGGAACCCATCATCATGCTGGCAGCTGCAAAGGCAACCATCGAAGCCACCTTGCCTACTTGCCAGAATTTTTTCTTATAAATATTAAGATTTACCATAAGGCTCTGTTTCTATGTTTAGAAGTTGAGGTTCAATTGTAATGTATAAACTCGTTGGATAGGATAAGCTGTACCGTTGGATCCTGCCTGAGAAGGATCGAGCAGTTTTTCAGGCGACCAAACTGCCAGGTTTTCACCAATCAGACTGATGGTAGCCTTCTGCAGACCGAACCGTGAGAAGAACTTGTTGCTCAGCGAATAGGATATCTGTACGTTCTTCAAGCGGAGGTAAGAACCGTCGGCCAACCAGAACGTAGAGTTCTTACTGTTGTTACCGCTACCGCCGTAGTACAGACGCGGGAACATGGCATTCGGATTCTCGGTTTCGGCCGTACCGGAAATCTCGCGGGAAATCCAGCGGTTGGCAGGGTCGGCCACTGCGGTAATCACGTTACCGGTCTTGCTGCCGGAGAAGGGCTGATACATGTTACCACCACGGAAGTAAGTCACACGGCTGACACCTTCGAACAGGACACTGACGTTGAATTTCTTCCAGTTGAACTCCGTAGCAAAACCATACTGGATCTGCGGTACGTATGAATACTTCAGAGGTACCTGATCTTCATCGTTCACATAACCGTCGCCGTTCACATCCTTGTACTTGATATCACCCGGCATATAAGTACCGTACTGCTGAATCGGACTGTTGTCGATATCATCCTGATCCTTGAAGAGTCCCAAAGCTATCAGACCACGGTTGATGCCGCTCTGATAACCTACATTTGTCTGATACGGATAACGCTGGATGGCCTCTTCGAAATTGGTAACTTCGTTCATGGACTGGGTGTAGTTGGCACGTACCACCAAGTACTTGTCGTTGTCGCCCAACGGCTGGGTATAAGAGATGTGACCATCGGCACCCCAGCTCTTCATTTCGCCCACATTGGCAAAGGGTAAAGAAGGCAAACCGACTTCGTCAGGCACACTTGCACGGCGCTGATAGATACCCGAACGATAGTCCTTGAAGAAATCGACCGTCATGTCGAAACGTTCGTGGAAGAAACGCATATCGATACCCAAGTTATACTTCTTGGCTTTCTCCCAGCGCAGGTTGCTCGAACCGACTTGGGTTTCGATCAGACCGTTACCGTTGTTCCAAACACCGGAACCGCTTGTTCCCACCAACGTCAGGTACGGGAAACGTACAGAAGCATCTGACAATCTATCGTTACCTACGATACCGTACGAAGCTCTGATCTTGAAATAGTTAACGAAGAAGTTGCGATCCTGATACCACTGGTACTGCGTGGGCGACCAACCCAACGATATGGCAGGGAACCATCCGAACTTCTTGCCTTTCTCGAAGGCCTCGGAACCGGTGTAACCCATGTTGAATTCGGCCATGTAAATATCGTTGTACGAATAAGAGAAACGGCTGGCATAGCTGTTGTAACGCTTGGGGATGGCAGTCAACAACTGATTCCAATACGAATAAACTTCATCCTGCCAATAAGCATTGATAAGGGCACCGACACGGTGAACCTTGTTGAACACACGGTCGTAGTTGACTCTGAACTCAAAATAGTATTTACGCGAAGCACTTGTACCTACCGAAAAATAAGGTTCTACAGCTTCGGAAATTTTTTCCAGGTCGAGCGAACCGTCGCGGTTACGTCCGTTGGCATAGTAAATAGCAGGCTGCTTTCCACGGGTTTGCGTCATGTCGCTGTTACCGTCGAAGTTGAACAGTCCCGTTACAGACAGACCCGGCGTAATGGCCTTCAGATCCTGAGTCAAGGTCATCGTGATCTTGTTGTTGTTGGAGTAGTACTTCTGGTAACCGGTCATATTCAGCAACACATAGGGGCTGATGGTATTCTTATTGCTACCGTAACCGGGTGCCTGACCGGTAGTGTACATCAACGGCACGGTAACCGGTGTCAGATTGGCCTGAGCTTCCCACAACAGTGTACTGTTATTACCATAACCCGGATAGTTCTGCGTAATGATATAAGTCTCTTCGTTCAGCGAGAGGGTGGTTGTCGGAGTGATGTTCACATCGACATTGGCACGGAAGTTGAACTTGTTATACTTCACGTTCGTATCATACATGTTCACGCCCTTGTCTTGTTTGAACAAGGCATCCTTGGTCGTAAAACCGGCACTGATGTAGTAGCGGGCTATCTGTCCACCGCCTGAAGCGCTGAGGAAGTACTGCTGGTTCCAGGTATAGTCTCTCAGGATGACGTCGCGCCAGTTGACGTCGGGATGCAGGTCGGGGTCCATGTGGCTCCGGAACAGGGCCAGATCGACATCGGAATAGATGGGAGAACCACCGCGGGTAACGGAAGCCTCATTGGCCAATTCAGCATAGGTGGCAGCATCCACATACTCCGGCATGCGCGGAGAATAAGACAGACCGGCATTCATCTTAACGTTAATGTCCAGCTTACCGGCTTTACCTTTCTTGGTGGTGACCAATACAACACCGTTGGCACCACGCACACCGTAAACAGCCGTCGAGGAAGCATCCTTCAGGATGGAGAAGCTCTCAATGTCCTCGGGGTCGAGGGTGTTCAGGTTGCCTTCGATACCGTCGATCAGCACCAAGGCACCGGAACTGGCACCAAAGGTACTGATACCACGTACCCAGAATTCGGAGAAGTCGTTGCCCGGCTCACCACTACGGGTGACGGAGATGATACCCGGCACGCGGCCACCCAACATGTTGCTGACAGAGGTTGCCGGCGCCTTCAGTTGGGCCACTTCGACACCGGTAACGGCACCCGTCACGTTGATCTTCTTCTGTACCTTACCGGAAGAAGTAATCACGACTTCGTCCACCAGCGTCGAGCTTTCCTTCAATGCTACCTGCATCTGGTTCATGTTCTTTGTTACTTTAAACGACTGCGTTTCGTAACCGACGTATGAAATCTGCAGCGTTTGCCCACTCTTGATGCCACCTAATTTAAAGTGTCCGTCCACATCGGTGATGGTACCCAATGAAGGATTTTCCTTGACCGCTACGGTCACACCGATTAATAACTCTCCCTTTTCGTCCATCACTGTACCGGAGGCTGAAAAGGTGCCCTGTGCGTACAGCGTGCCATACGAAGCGATCAACGCTACCAGGAGCATTAGGATATGTTTTATTTTCATTGTTGACTAATTGTTATGTTGATAATAAGTTTGTGTTCAATCCGGATGTAGTGTATGGTTGTTATTCAATGGTCATCTTACGGATTACACCTGTGTTGTCTTCACCGATGAAGAAGTTTTCATCAGCGTCGAGAGCGATGCAGAGCGGACTGTCGAAGTAAGCCTCGGTAGGCGTACCGTTCACTTTACCATTCTGGTTGGCATGTCCGGCAACGAGAGAAACCTCGCGTCCGACAATCTTCACGATGCAGTGCGCACCCTGCAGAACCACATAGAGTTCGCCTTTGCTGTTGACACACATGCCGCACGGATTCTTCAGCACGGCGTCGTTCAGACGGTCGCCCGTCACGTTGTTGCCTTCCCAAGAGGCCTTGAAACCGGCATAACGTTCCACTTTCCAGGTGCCATCGGCTTCCTCCCAAATCTTGAAAATGGCATTGTTGTCGGGATAAGAAGCAAAGAACGCCTTGTCGTATTTGCTATAAGTAAGGTAGTGTCTCCACTGCGACGTATCAACACCCGAATATTCGGCAGGGAACTGGTTGACGTTGAACATCAAATCACACGTTTTGTCTTGCAAGTCAACCTTGTACAATCCGTCGGTAGCCATCACATAGAGGTAACGGTCGTCTTCGGCGAAACTCAAGTTACCCTGATTGTTACCACCATTGAAGGGGAAAGTGATGCCGGTAACGTTCAGTGTCCATCCGTCGCTGCGTTTGGCCGTGTAAATTGTCCCGTCGCCACGCGATACAATGGCAACACCGTCGCGCGAATTGTTGGTAGCCACACTACCCATGTAACCGATACCGGTGAGCTGAACCATCATGTTGTCGTCGAACGACACCAGATAAATCTTGTCGGCCCAACCGCCACACGATACAATCAGGTTGTCACCGTCCTGACCGGAAACGGTTGCCAAATCGGACGTACTGTTCAGACGGGCTTCGTCGAGGCTACCTGTCACGTGCGGGTCAGTTTCGTCGAACTTACCGACTACCGTCGTTACCGACTCGGTCAGGTAATACTTGAACGTGAAGTTGTCCAACGTATAAGTCTGCCCATCGACTTCCATGGTGATTTCTTTCACTCCTGCCGGTTGCTTGGGCACCAATCCATAGAGGTCGCGTCCGTCGCAGTTGACCAACACTGCCTCTACGCCGCCGAAAAAGACCTTGATTTTGCTCAGATCGAGCGGGAAATTTCCGGTAATCACAAAATTGTTATTAATTCGCCCCCAATTCGGCGACATCGATTCCATCGCAATGGGCTTGCTTGGATCGTAGTAATTGCCCTTTTCGGGCCACTTTTCAATTTCCTCCTTTCCATTACATGAGGTTATCATTAGTGAAAAAAGAACGGAAACACAAAATAAGATTGCGTTAATTCTCATAATGTAATTTTAAAATGGTTAACATTATTATGGTTTCTTCGGGGCAAAATTAAATAATATGTTATGAAATGTATATGGGGAAAAATACTTTTGATATGGGAAAATGAACTTTTTAAGGGTAAAAAGGACACTTTACCTGGCTGGACACTAAATTTCTGTGGGGAGAGGCAGAACTTCACCTCTGCATGGGGCACAGAGGAGCACAGAGGAAAAAGGGGTGAAAGCAGCAAAATGTGTGGTGAAACCAAGTGTCCGAAAGAGACGTTTCACCGTAAGCAGATGAGGGTGAACAGGTTGCGGTGAAAGATGGATACGCGGACGACGCAGATAGGGCGGATGGACGCGGATTCTAATTGTGTTGTAGTAAATTAGCGTGAAGCTTTATCTTTCACCATATCTTGCTGTATATCAGAATGATAGTTTCCCGGTGAAAGCGTGAACCCGATTTTCCCCTTTCTACTTTTTATCCGCATAAATCCGCCTTATCCGCATCCTCCGCGTATCCAATCCTTCACCCACCGCCCATTTCGAATGTTTCACTTTTCATCCTCAAAGTGCCACTTGGCAGTCGTAACTACCTACTTTAGCCAGCCCACATCCATGAGGAACCGGCAGGTTTTGTCCGAACCCTCCACGAGTATTGCCTGAAAACCTGCCAAGTGTTGCCCGAAAAGCCGACGAGTGTTGCCTGAAAACCCCGCATGTAATGCAAGTACGGCTCGCGAGCCGTACTTGCGTCCCACAAATGGAATGCAAGTGTGGCTCACGAGCCGTACAGGTGTCGGAGAAATGGAGTAGAATTATTCAGACGGATAAACGCCTTACTTCAGATCTAATGTTCTCAATCACTTCTTTGTTTGCAATTTCTCCATCCAAACTAAACACAATAAATACATTGCCACCATATTGCTCCTTAAACGATTCAAAACTAGCTTTCATACGTTCCGTCAATGAATAGCTACCAAAATTTGCGCTGGCTGTTATCGGTTTGATCTGTATCCCGATTGCTTTCTTTCCGACTCTTGCTATGTAATCAATATCTCCGGCATGATCCAATTCAGGATCACTCTCCTCAAAAGTGATTTCAGGGAACAATTTTGCTAATCCGTCATTAATTACCGATTTCTCCCGTATATAACCATCGTAAGTACGATTAATCGTCAGATTATATATATAGTCGATACAGTCCTGTTCGGTGAGCTCACGGAAAGCGGCCTCCCATTCCGGTATGACGATTTCAGTTATTTTAGCATATAACCGTTCACCTAACTCTTTCAAAGTTTCGAGAGTGATTCTTGTAGGCTTTTTCCCTGCCGTATATGCGTTATCAAAGTACCATGATTGCCATTCATCAAAAGTTAAAGGCTGACATTCACGAATCAAAGCCATCACAGCCCCGACTTTATTAGGCCGCGAAAGCTGATATGTCTGGCACGCATAATTCAACACCCGTTCCTTCTTACCAAAATTCAATGAATAACGTTCCATATATTTAAAGTATTAAATTGTGTCAGGCTTTACACGATTCCATGCATTCTTTATTTCCGTACTTCGCGTAATTATTTCAGCTGCGCGATTTTGCAACGAGTTTATGTAATCTTCTACTTCCTGTTTTGTTTCTGACCGCCAATACCCATCTTTAGGAGTACTTAAAATTATATTCCCCTGCTGAATAGCACTACGTATCAATTGACGAGTCTCAACTTGATTTCCTCCTACCGGATATCCCATACTCACCGCAATGTCTTCTGCATGCATTGCATTCTCTTTTCCAAAAGGGATTATCTCCAATAAACGCTGTATCTCTGATTTTGAATCTGCCATATCAAAACGAACTAAATTTTGCTTTATACTTATAACTTGTCAAAGTGTCGGCTACAGCCAATTTTTCTTTTATCAAATGTGCATTGATAAAAGTCCTGTTGTCAAGATACAGATAACACAACAAGTTATCACGATCATCGTATTTCACCTCATCAAAACGCATATACACTTTGTGCCCTTTGGTCTTTTCATGAATATATGCTATTGCTTTTTCAGCCGTTTTATCGTTCACCTCTACCCCAATAAGCTTAACTGTTAAACCTGTATTGAGCTTTAACATATTCGGTGCAATGATCTCCTTCACGGAAAAATATTCTTCCCGCTTCTTCTTAGCATTGTCTATTTTAGATCCGAATTGAAGACCCTTGACATCAATCTTATTATTCATTTTATGAGGATCATTGAACAAATAGGGCAATGACTTCTTCTTGCTGTCCATATCAAATACGCTATCATCCTTAACATATTGAAATGTAGCATTATCTAATAAAGAAGGAAATGCAACCTTTTGCTCATAAAAGCTTTTATAGTCCGGATTGACCTCATAACCTACAGAATTTCTTTGCAGATTTCGCGCAGCCAATGCCGTAGTGCCACTCCCCATAAACGGATCAAACACGGTTTCTCCTACAAAAGAAAACATTTTGATCAGACGATGCGGAAGCTCTTCCGGAAATACAGCAATATGCCCATCCTGTTTGGCACCGCCGAAATTCCAATGTGATGAAAAGAAAGCATTCCACTCTTCCTTGGTCATTTCAGACAACTGCTTTTGAGCCAACGTGGGAACAGGAGCCTTTCCCTGTTTCTTAAATATCAGTATAAATTCATAGTCAATCTTTAAAATACCATTCCGGGGGTACGGAAAACTACCCATCACAGCACCTCCACCTGTAGTATTCATCGTAGTCTGCTTCTGCCAAATGACAGCCCCCATATAATCCATCCCCAAAGTCTCACAAAAACGGATGATTTCTGTCCGGATCGGTATCACCTTATAACGCCCGTAATATACGGAACGAGCAAACTGATCACCTATATTTATACATAAACGACAACCATCATGCAATACCCGATTGCATTCTGCCCATACCATATTCAGATTATTAATATAGCTTTCATAACTATCATGAAATCCGATTTGTGCGTCATTTCCATAGTCTTTCAATTGCCAATATGGAGGCGATGTGATAATTAAATGGACAGATTTATCTGGAATAAGAGAAAGATTCCGGCTATCACCGTTAATAAGCTTATGTGCAGTCTGTATTTCCATATTCATATTTATACTTCAGTTTCAGTCTATTTTCACTCCGGGAATTAATAATTTGTACTTCGTCAGTTCACAGCAAAGCCTGCTTGGAGCAAGCAATACTTTCTTCTATCTCCTTTAATCCCTGCAAATCCCGGTAAATTCAAATATTGAATTGTTCATGATATTACCCCTTATGTACACATATACAAAATGGTATTCAAAACAAAAGCAATACAGAATTAATCCTTTGAACAAAAGATATTTAGATATCTGCTTTGTCAATATTTAGCAAATATACAGCTTTTATTTGATAAAAACATAAACCGCCTCCTTTTTTCAAGGCAGGAATACATAATATTCCAAACATAATTAAAAATAGAAAGTTTTAGAAGATAAATATAACATATATAGATGATGCGGACAACACGGATTATTTTTAAGGACTGCGTCATAAAGAACACAGAAAGAATAAAAATAAATCCGCGTTATCCGCATTGGAAAATATGTTCTCAGAAATATTATTTAGCAACTATTACGTCGAACTCGGAGTACCCTGCCACCTTATCGCCCTGTGTATTGCTCAAGGCACGGAGCTTGACGAAACGGGTCTTGACGGGAGCAAACTCTTTCATCTGCCACGAAGGATTGTTGCGGATGTTGGAGAACTCGCCTTCGCTGACCAACTTCCACTCGCTGCCGTTGTCGGAAACGTAGAACTCGTAGAAGGTGATGATGCCCGACGGGAAATAGTCGCTTTGGTCGGGCAGGTATCTGAAGCCTTTGATGTCGAGAGGTTCGCCCAAGTCGATCACTAAGTCGGCAGGCATCATGCCACGCTGGTGCCATCCGGGCCAGGATTCACCATCGATCACACGGGCGGCATTCGCGTCGGCAGCTATCACTTTCCACTTTGTGCGCGACACGCCGAACTCTTCGCGGCTGACCGTACTCTGTCGGCCGGTAGCCAGATCGACCGAAACGGCACTGACGGTGACAACGCCGTCGGCCATGAACGGACCGGTGTAGCGAATCGACTGAGTAGTGGGGTCGGTACCGTCGAGGGTATAGAACACCGCTGACTCGCCGTCGGCGGGACGGATGATGACTTCACCGTTGGGATGGCGGACAATCTGCGGCTCGGTGAGTACCTGCGGCGCATTGTAGATGCCGATGTTCGAGATGAGCGGACATGCCTTGGCGTCGAGAATGGAGATGCGGACTTGCGTAGCCGTGACGGTGGGCAGGCGCAGGATGCGTTTGTAGCCGATGGTGGTCTCGCGGGCCAGTTCGCGCCACTGTCCGTCAACGTTGGCTTCGACCTTGAATGCCTTGACACGCTGACCTAAACGGATATACTCTTGCAGCAGAACGCGGTTCAGCGTGGTAGGCTTCTTGAAGGTAAGGGTGATGTCGGACTGCGTAACGCCGTCGTCGGTGGCCCAGTAGGTATCCTTCTTGCCGTCGATGGCTTTGGAAGCAGCATACTTTTTGCTGCCACCGCGCACGTTGCCGGCTTCGGCTTTGGCCTTGCGGGCCAGGTTGTCGGCAAAGGCTTCGTCGAGCGCCTTGCGCAGTTCGAGCACGGCACGCTCGTCGTTGGCATGGATGCGGCCTTCCTTATCGATAGGGAAGTTGAGCAGCCACGTACCGTTGCGACCGATGGAGTTGTAGAAGATGTCGAGCAACTGGGGCAGTTTCTTCACCTTGGCATCCTCGTACTTGTGGTAGAACCAACCCGGACGGATGGAAACGTTCACTTCGGAAGGAATCCACTGCTTGCCGTCCTCGATGCCCACGCGAAGCTGCTTGTAGTCGGGTTCGCCGGGAACAAACTGCTTGTAGTTGTAAAGGCTCCAGTTGGTCTCGCCCACCGAACCGCCTTCGTTGCCGCACCAGCGGATGTCGGGACCGCACTCGTTCCAGATGATGGCCTGCGGTTGCAGTTCGCGGATAAGGCTGATGGTGTTGTCCCAATCGTAATAGGTGGAGCGGTCGATGTTGCGGTTCTCGCGTGCACCGCCGTAGTAGCCCCAACCGCCGTTGGCACCGTCGAACCAGACTTCGAAGATGTCACCATACTGGGTGAGGAGTTCCTTCAGCTGGTTGCGGAAATAGGTGATGTAGCTGGGTTGGCCGTAGTCGGCACGGTTGCGGTCCCACGGCGAAAGATAAATGCCGAACTTCAGCCCGTACTCCTTGCAGGCATCGGAAAGTTCGCGAACCAGGTCGCCTTTGCCGTCTTTCCACGGCGAGTTCTTGACGGAGTATTCGGTATATTTCGTCGGCCAGAGGCAGAAACCGTCGTGATGCTTGGCGGTGAGGATGATGCCTTTCATGCCGGCTTCCTTGCAGACACGTGCCCATTGGCGGCAGTCGAGGTTGGTGGGGTTGAACATCTGAGGTGTATTACCACCGTCGCCCCACTCCTGGTCGGTGAAGGTGTTGATGGCAAAGTGGATGAAAGCATAGAACTCCATTTCGTGCCAACGCAACTGATTTTCGTTAGGCAACGGACCGCACGGAGCAGGTGCGGTGGTCTGTGCCTGTGCTGCGGACAGGAAGATCCACAGGGCAGAAAGTAAAAATAAGGTTTTCTTGATCATGGAACTTATGGTAATGATTAATGGTTAATGATAAATGGTTAATGAGTAATGGATAATGGATAATGGATAATAAGTAATGGTTAATAGTTAATGGTTAATGAGTTGCAGAAATTCTTCATTCTTCATTCTTCATTATCTCGGCTTTAACTTCTAAGAGAGTGTGTCAAAATAAGGGTATCTGAAACTCTCCTCCTTCTGGAAGGAGGAGTACCCGAAGGGGGAGGTGGTAGGTGAAAGCATAAAGTGTTGATATACAGAGTGCCGTAAAACCTACCACCCCGCCCGTTGGGCACCCCTCCTTCCAGAAGGAGGGGAGTCAGATACTACAACTAAGTTTTGACACACCCTCGATAACTTCTTCTAACTTCTTTAACTCCTGCAAGCGTATCAAAATAGAAGAATACTTGCATTTTGTCATTCTGAGCAAAGCGAAGAATCCCAAAACGGAAACTCGGATATTCAGATCCTTCACTTCGTTCAGGATGACATTACATAATGATTATACTTTTTTATTTTTACACACCTTCTTAAGTCATTCAGTCCGTCAGCTTACGGGTCCGGACATATACGCTGTAGGGCTCGTCGGTAACTTCGAACAAAGGCTTCAGGCGATACGTCGTGCCACCATCGTCGAGCGAAAAGACGAGATTCTGCGCATCGGTTACTTTCAGCCCCGAAGCTACATCGGACGCCGAACCCTTCAGCCAAATTTCGTCGGGCGACTGGAACGCCAGCAACATGGGGCCGTAGAAGACGGCAATCGTGCGGTCGTCGTCGGGCATGGACTCGATGCGGAAACCGAAATCGAAACGGATTTCGATGCGGTCGCCATCGCTCCACTTGCGCTGCAGGGTGAAGAAGGAACCGGGAGTACCCGCACCTATCTGCTCACCGTTGACGAAAATGGCTGTCTGCTTGCTCCACGAAGGAACGAACAGGCGGAGAACTAACTTGGACGACTTCTTCATGGACAACGTGATGCCGACCTTATGGTCGCGAAGCAGGTCGCCAGTCTGAGTCAGCGTGAGGCGACGATCCTTCCAGTCGAGCAGGGTGGGAATGTACTGATTGACCCAAAGCGTATCGCCGCTATGAAAGTAGATGTTGTTGTTCAGCAGCGAAAAGGCTTCGATGCTGGAACCGTTGCAACACTTGAAATCGGCCTGACTGTCGAGGTACTTCTTCTGCCGCGGCGAGCCCAAAGGCAAATGATAGACACAGGCTCCGGTCTCGCGGTTCTGAAGAGCCATCACGGCATTGTAGAAAGTATTCATATAGGCGTCGGCATACTTCGGGTCGCGGGTCCAGGTAAACAGGTGTGCCGTAAGCTTTTGGGTGTTGTGCGAAACACAGCTTTCGGCTATCTCGCGGGTGAGCGTATTGCCCAGATGCCCCGGCAGCCCCCAGTGTTCGGAAGTGAGCGAAGTGGGCGTAGTGGCATTGGGCCGCGGGCCGCTGCTCGAACCGTTGACATAGGCATGGGCGGAGAGAAGCATCTCCCAGAAGTTGGTCACCGCATCGTAGTACAGCGGATTGCCGGTCCGGTCGTAGCCTTCGGCAAAACCGTTCACCAGCACGAGGTGGGTGTTGGCGTGCAGGCCGGAAAGGATGTCTTCGTTGGCAGCAAGGGGACGGAGGAACCAGTCGCGGTCGAAGATGCGGGCAAGCTTCAGGTGCTTCTCGTCGTGCGAGATGGCATAGAGTTCGTAAAGAACTTCGTTCATGCCACCCGCCTCGTTCGAAGGATTGGCCTGAACGGTGTAGAGCATCTTGGAGATGGTAGCCTCGTCGAGCCGGCTCATGCGGCGGTCCACGTAGTCGGCCATCCCGAGCAAGATGTCGTAAGCCTGCCGGTTGCCGGTGTTGCGATAGACATCGAGCAGTCCCTGCATGATTTTATGATAAGTATAATAAGGTGCCCATACGCCTCCGAAAACAGTTTCGAGCACGTCGAAGTCGGTGGCAGGAAAAGCGGACAGGTAACCATCGCCCAACGCCGACTGACACTTGGCAAGTTCGGCAACCATGTAGTCGAGGCGGTCGTGCAGGAACGAATCACCATACTTGCGCACCACCGAAGAGGCAGCCGACAAGTAATGGCCTACGAAATGTCCGCGCAGCCCGATGAATGGTGCTTCCCACCCGCCAAGCGGCTCGGCCGACGAAGGAAGTCCGGCATTGACCCTGAAGTTGTGGAGCAGGCGGTCGGCACCGAGCGACTTCAGCCAGGCGATGTTCAAAGACTCGCGCTGCTGTATCCACGAGGGTTCCAGGACTACATCTTCAACAGGAAACGAAAGGGCACGGGACTTATCGTCCCCTATGCCCTTTGCGCTGAGACTACCGGCCATCAGGACCGATAGCAGCAATGAGAAAACCTTTGTAGTTGACTTCATATCTTAAAAGCGGACTTGCCTGTAATGTCTGTCAGGATTACTTCCGAGCGGGTTTAACACTGACACCTTCGGTGGTCAGCTTAATGGGTTTGATTGTTCTGTCGGGGTTGAAGTAGAGATACTCTACGCACACATGACGGCGACAGTCGCCACCCGGTGTGCCGTCCAGCGGATAGGAACCGTCGTGGTAGAAGAAATACCACTGTCCCTTGAACTCGACTACCGAGGGATGAATGGTGAAACCGTGGTTGGCCGCACCGGTGATGTAGCCGCGGAAGGTCCACGGACCTTCGATGTTCTCGGCTGTAGCGTAACAGATCTGTTCGGGCTGTACACCGGGAGCATCGGCTGCATATACATTATAATATAGGTTACCACGCTTGAACAACCAAGGACCTTCGGCAAAGTTACGGAAAGGAACCTTCTTGACGGGACCGTCAAGTTCGATCATGTTCTTCTTCAGCTTCACCATGTAGCAGTCGCCGTTGCCCCATGCCATCCAGGGGGTTCCGTCGTCGTCGATAAAGACAGTGGGGTCGATATCGGCATTGGCACGGTGCGAATCGGGTGTCATGTCATCGGTGATCAGAGGCGTACCGTCCTCGCGGGCAGGCTTGAAGGGGCCTGTGGGCGAATCGCTGACGGCTACGGAAATCATGTGCTGGCCATTGTCCTTGCGGTCCAAGGTGACGTAGTAGTAATACTTGCCGTCCTTCTCGACCACCTGAGCGGCCCAGGCTCCGTAAGGACTTGCACCGGGGAAGTCGGCAGCACGCAACACTGTGCCGTGAGCGGTCCAGTTCTTCATGTCGGAAGAGGAGTAGCAGAGCCATTCGGGCATGTTGAACCATCCGCCCACACCGGCTCTGTCGGCTCCGACGTAGGCATAGGCCTTATCGCCGATGATGGTGACAGCGGGGTCGCCCGTAAACGAATCGCGGAACAAGGGGTTCTGTCCCGGCTTGAAAGGTTTCTCTTCTCCGCAGATGGAAACTTCGTCGATGGCTCCGTCGAGTACGGAAAGGCTGTTAGGGAAACCGCCCGGATAACCGCGTCCGATGACCCACATGCCGGCATTGTGTCTGACAGCCAGTCCTTTATACTTGAGGGTAGATACACTGTACGTCTGTTCGCCGGAAGGACGGACACCAAACTCCATCACGGTTTCGTTCTTCTTCTCGTTGTATCGGGCACGGGCATAAACATCGTACCAGCGACCGTTTTCGACATGGCTACCTGTGGCAAGACGCTGCGGCTGACCATCGACATCGGCCACCTGGACGAAAAAGCGTTGCTCCATGGGGTCGAAACCAATGGACAGGTCGGCGTAAATGGAACCTTTGGTACCTTCCTTGCACAGATAGACCTGCTCGGTGCCCAAGTGATTGCACTTCAGGCTGAAGCTGATGTCCCATGCCTGCTGTATGTCGTAGAACGGCAACGGACGGTTGAAAGGTACTACGTATTCGCGGCCTTTCAGCAGAAGCGAGCGGGTATTGGGACGCCCGTTGACGGTCGAAGAGGGTACATCGTCGGAAAAGAGGTTGGGTGACGGTGCGTAATCGTTGCACTGAATGAAGTTGCCGTTTCCGCTTTCGTCGTAAACGTAAGGTTGCGGCTCGGCCGGTTTTCCCTT
>CAJKOW010000015.1 GCA_905201685.1 uncultured Bacteroides sp.
AAGTGTCGCTCGCGAGCCGTACAAGTGTCGCTCGCGAGCCGTACAAGTGTGGTTCAAATGCGTGTTCTGACGATATCAACGCTCAAGTACTCCTATACGCCCGGCAGCATCCAGTGCATTCACCGATATACGCAGACGACGGCAACGGCTATTATTGTAGAAGTGTACCGTGGCACGTCCCTGTTCATCGGTCATCAACTCCGGCTGCCAGTACAGTGTCCGGCGATAATCATCCTCATGGGGTAGTACCCGATAGTCCGGCGAATAGAATTCCTTCACCTTGCTATAACCATCGAGCCACGTCTTGCGCACTCCCCTTGCCCCCTTCGCGGGGATCTCTCGCTCCGGATAAGTCTCTATCAGTACGACACAGCCATACAACCTGTCAATACTAAAGGGAGAGATTCTCGGATCGGCATAAAGGGCCATCGTCCCGATATCCTCACTGACATAAATCGACTTGATAGACTCCAGCGTCAGATTGCGATACCTATTGATATCCTTACTATTGCGGGTACGCTCATAGTTGATGACAAACAGAACACGACGCCCCTTATAATACAACAAATCTCCATCCGAAGGACTAAACTTAGTATAAAAATTAGGATTCATGTTAATCATCAGTTCGTGAATATCATCGCCGACAAATCCGTTTCTATCCAGGATATCGTCCATCTCAGAAACTACATCGTAGTAGGCAACGGACTTGGTACGAGCTTCATATATCTCGTTGGCCTTGTCACGCTTGCGTCCCTTAATCACCACTTCGTCAATGTGGTGTATCTTTTCTGTGATACCAAGCTTACGCAAAGAATCTTCATATGCCTTCAAAAACTGTTCATAATCCTCCTCCACCCAGGCAGTATCCACCGATTGGCCGACGGCCAGAGTAGTATCCTTTTCTCCGAACAACCGTACCTGCATTTCCACCAGCGGATATGTACGAGGCTCAGGTGCAAACACGCGGTCCAACACGATGCGATGCCCCTTTCTTTTCCCCTTCTCGGTAACGGCAAGTACCAGGTACCACCTCCCCTCAAGCTGAGAGATAAACGAGAAACGTCCCAGACTGTCAGTAGTAAAATAAGCAAGCGAGCGGTTTTTCTCCAATTCCGAATTACCGCCGAGATTACTTAAAAGGGCCGAAACATTTACATTGGCACGGGGTTTACTGCGCACCATCGATACCACCGTACCATGCACTTCGATGCCCTGTTCGGGCAAATATTTCAGATTGAAAGGATGCACTCCGGTCATACTCTCCCAGTCGTAACGCCTCCAACCCTGCACCATCAACAATTCGTCCAACGCACGACGATGCTCCAGATCATCCGATTCGAAGTACCACGAAGGCCTGTGAACATATCCCCTGATGTCCGACATCAGCAACAGGTCGGTCAGCAGCGAATGGCGGTTTTCCACCTCCTTCCACCCGTCGCGGACAGATACGGACAAAGGTGTCTGCACGGGGTGGCCTTCGGTATCCCGCACTTCAAAATCCACGCAAACAGAATCGTAAGGCTGATACATCTCCTTATCAGAACGGACAGAAACAGACAGAGTATCGGGCTGACCGACGAAAAACAGACGGTCGGCCACAACCTGACCCGAACGGTCGAACCAAACAGCCTGAGCTACACCGGCAGGCATATTCCGTTTGTTCAACGCAAAACAGACAGGAAGACTACGGCTAACCGTCAGCATGTAAAAATGGTAAAGCTGGCCTCCACTGAGCACAGCCATTCCAAGTATCTCACCCGGCGTGCGAACATTTTTCTGCACTTTCACCAGCAAACTGTCCGGCGAACTGAGATTATCGACAGAACAGACAAACCCCACATCCCGCACTTCAGGCAAATCGAAACGGTATTTCTTATCATCCCAGATAACCTCTACTTCATCTTCTTTCCCATCAGCCGTATAGGTAAAAGAGCCTTTCCCTTCGTGTCCCGCAGCAAAAGACACAGATTCACGGCCCTCCTTATCTACCACACGTCCCGACACATTTACCGGATTACCATAGGCATCTGTCGCCTCGAATGCTACACGCACCGGCACGTCCCTGACCAGATATCCGCCTTCAGGATAGAACTTAAGGTTCAGTTTCTTTTTTTTCTTTTCCAATTTGCGCACTTGAGGATACTTGCCCACACGCGATCTGATTCTCTTTTCCTCATAGTTTCCCTCCTTCATCGGCTTGTCAAATACAGGAATGATGCGTGAAAATATCGATACTTCATCGAAGTTCAGCATGTATTTGGTATAGGCACGCACCTCATAAAAGCCTGAATAGAAAGGTTGCTGCGTCAATGCGAAATGGCCGTGACAGCGTCCGTTCCGTATCGGCAGAATCTGTTTGGAGACGGTCTCACCTCCAGGATTCAACAGTTCCACATACAACGTCTTGCTAAGAGTCGTCGGGCGATTCAGACCGGAAGTCACCACATAACACTGGAACCAAATGTCATCGCCCTGATAATAACCTGTATTGTCAAAATGCAAGGCTACCTTTTCCTGAGGAAAAACCCGTCCGAACTGATCAACCATCTGGGCAAACTCTTTCAACGGAACGGATATACTATCCGGCAGTTGCGCCCTTACTGCCAACGGAACGACTACACATAACAGCAGTATCACCATACATCTTCTCCACATAGGACTTCCTCCTTCTTTTTATTTGACAGTTTTCTACAACAAACTAACATCGGGAAAATGCAAATCGGTCGAAATAGGGGTTTCGTTGAAGGTATTGTCGGCCTGCAAGGCCAGTGCATTGTAACTCTGCGAATAAAACATTCTATCGAGCGAACGGCAACAGATTAGAGGCGCTCCGTCGGCATTGCGCAGGGAACCTGTGATACGGATTTCCTGATGTGCAGTACATGCAGCACACAAGCTGCCCAAACATACAGCCACAAGGAAAACTCTCCATGCATTTCGTTTCATGTGTTTCATTATTAAATTAAGATAATACAAGAATGGAGTACATCCATCTGTCACAAAGATAATGTTTATTATATCCAATGCAAAGATTTTCTTTAATTATTAGCTCTTCCCCATGAACCGACCATTATCATAGTTTATAAAACAAAGAAGCGACCTGTTAAATCCGTAACAGTCAGCAAAGTAACAGTGCACTGCCTTTGCACTGACGCTGCAACGCCTTTGCAGCAACGGTGCAACGCCTTTGCAGCAGCAGTGCATCGCTTTTGCACCGACAGTGCACGGCGGCTGCAGCGACACACAACAGGCATGTTGAAAAAACAAAGTCCATAGTCAGCGATCCTAAAGAGGGGCATTACATGACTGACTATGGACTTTACGCGCCAGCCAAAGGGAGGCCGGCTATAGAAATACGTCTGCTATAAGTTATGGACAGATCACAGGGAAGTAGAGTGATGCTTGATGAGGTTCATGAACTCCTCCCGCGTCTTTGCCTGGTTGAAAGCACCGGTGAAATCGGAAGTCGTGGTGATGGCGTTCTGTTTCTCTACGCCCCGCATCTGCATGCACATGTGCTTGGCTTCGACCACCACCATTACCCCCAGCGGATTGAGCGTCTCCTGAATGCATTCCTTAATCTGCAGCGTCATGCGCTCCTGCACCTGAAGCCGGTGCGAGAAGATATCGACCACACGGGCAATCTTGCTCAACCCCGTGATGTAACCGTTAGGGATGTAAGCCACGTGCGCTTTGCCATAGAAAGGCAGCATGTGGTGCTCGCACAGTGAGAAGAAATCAATGTCCTTCACAATCACCATCTGACTGTATTCTTCCTTGAACTTGGCCGAACGCAACACTTCATGAGGGTCCATCGTATAGCCCTTGGTCAGGGTCAGCATGGCCTTGGCCACACGTTCCGGTGTCTTCAGCAATCCTTCACGCTCAACATCCTCGCCCAGCAAGGTAAGGATACGCTGGTAGTGTTCCTTCAACTCATCCAATGCAGGAGACTGTACTTCTTCTTTTCCTAACATAGCTTCTTTTATATTTGACACTTATAATGGTATATTAATCTGTTCTCTCACAATCGAAACCTCTTTGAAAACACCCGTAGCACGCAGTTTGCGCATCATCGCATCGGCTTCTTCAATACTGCGGTAATCGCCCGCCCGACACAACCAGCGGGGCGGATTGAAGGAAGTGTAAACAGCCAGCTCCGGGAAATACTCCTTGATGCGCGAAGCCACCGCATGTGCCTCGTTCTTGGCCTGACGGGTATTGTTTCCGGCATATACCTGAATGCGATAACCCGAACTTTTGATTGTCCTGGCATCATCGCTCCCCGTCGGAACGTATTCCGAACCTATCAAAGCCGTGATGCGTTCATCCTGATGGATGCGTACCTTGCCTTGCCCGGGCACATCACGCTCCAGACTCTTCACTATGTTGTTCTGCGCCACCGAAAGGGCCGCAAAAACGAAACATACCACTAAAAACAAACCAAGTCTTTTCATAGATAAATATGTATATCGATATGTGATGATTAAACATTGCTTCTCACACTCTCGGCCGGGAACACGGGCAACCTCAACAAACGTGCAACTTCTCCAGATGCGGATTATACGCCTTACATAAACGTTCTTCCCGTATAATCCGTGTCCGAACAACGGCTCCGCCCGACGCGAACAACCCGCAAATACCTTTAACACCGTCAGGTTCAGCTCTCCGTCTCGCAAAAAGTGGAAGAAAAGGCAATTGATAACATGCGACAACGGCCCGTCGGGAAGTAACGCCCGACATTTGTCATCGGCCACCTGCTATCAATCGCCCGTTATCAATTATCAATTGAATGCGTCGATAATGCCCTTGAAGTCAGCAGCCTTCAAAGCAGCACCACCGATCAGACCACCGTCAACATCGGGTTTGGCAAACAATTCCTTGGCATTCGAAGGCTTGCAGCTGCCACCGTAAAGGATAGAGCAGTTTTCTGCAACTTCCTTGCCATACTTCTCGGCTACAGTAGAACGGATGAAAGCGTGGATTTCTTCAGCTTGCTCCGGAGTAGCAGTCTTGCCAGTACCAATGGCCCATACCGGTTCGTAAGCCAGGATAATCTTCGAGAAGTCCTCGGCAGACAACGAGAATACAGAAGCCAGCTGTGCAGCAACTACTTCGTTCTGCTTGTTAGCCTCACGTTCAGCCAGCACTTCGCCAATGCAGAAGATAGGAGTCAGACCGTTGGCCAAAGCCAGTTTCACCTTCTCTTCCAGAATCTCTACAGTCTCGTGATAGTAAGCACGACGCTCCGAGTGACCCAGAATTACATATTTGGCACCTGTAGAAGCAACCATGGCAGCCGAAACTTCACCGGTATAAGCACCCGATTCCTTGTCGGCGCAGTTTTCTGCACCTACACCAATCTTGGCGGGATCGACCAACGGAGTCACCGATGCCAGGTGAATAAACGGTGTACAGATGATTACATCACAGTTAGGCTTTTCGTTAGCCAGTACTTCATTCAGTTCTTTTGCAAGAGCAATACCCTCCTGGAGGGTTTTGTTCATTTTCCAGTTTCCTGCAACAATGTTTTTTCTCATCTTGTTTTTATTTATTAAAAGGGTTAATAATTCATCCTGCTAAGCTTTCAACTTTCTGTTCCGTCTGACGATGAACAGCTGGTCCGCCCCGATGACAATAACCAGCGGCACCAAGAACCACAACACTACATAGCCCATCGTGTACCAATCGTTCACATTCTTCTGCCGCCCCAACGCCAACCTGTCCAAACTGTCGGTCAGCACATATTCATCGGGCAACTGACTGTCACTCCATTTATTCAGAATTGTCCCGCCTTTCAGCAACAACAAGCCGGGGTTGGAACGTATAATCGTCTTCAGCGTAATATCGTCCATCTGACAGAACGGATATTCGGCTCCGGTCCGGTCACACCACAAGGCTATCTCTTCTTCAGGAGAAGAAGTCAGTGCATAGAATCCGTACCCATGCTCTACACTGTAATCATAGATTTCGTTAATCAGATCGATATAGCTGTCATCGGCTTCCTCAACACGGTGTACCACCAACAGGAATGTATATCCGGGATCTGTCAGCACACTGTCGGTTATGTCGGTGCCACTGTCTATGCTCAACATCGAGAAGTCATGAATCGGCGGTTCATATCCTTTTTCCTTAACCACCGTACGTGTCTCGACCAGCGTCCAGGTACTGTCCGGATAGTTATCGAGCGTAAACTCCTGCCGCTTGCCATCTTTCTCCATGACAAACATGGTTTCGAGCACACTCAGTTTGGCACCTTCGGGAATCTCCATTCCAGCCTTGATATTCGTGCCAATCTTATAGGGACGGAAATCAAACAAAGGAAGATTACGCAGGCAATAAAAAGCCAGGGCAAACACAAAAAGAATCGTATATAGCGACAAGATCCACTCCAGTTTCAACGAAATGAACCTTACAACCTCCCGCCACTTCCAGACAACAGTAACAGCAGCAATCAGCAACACCACGTTCTTACCGAAAGTCTGCCAGTTGGTCAGCACAATGGCATCGCCAAAGCAACCGCAATCCGATACGGGGTTGGCAATGGCCAGATACAGCGTCAGCGGTGTCATCACCAGCATCAGCAGAAGCGCCAGAGAAGAAGAAATACGACGACGGATGCCGAGGAAGAGATACATGCCCGTACAGAACTCGACGGCGGCCAGCAATACGGCAAAAAGCAACGGCCAATACCCCGGGAACCACGAAATCAGTCCAAAGGCCGTCAGATAGTCCTGTATCTTGTAGAAAAAGCCCAACGGGTCAATAGCCTTCACAAAGCCGGAAAAGATGAACACGACAGCCAGCACAAAGCGGCAAATGTTCACCCACACTTTCATGATAATATGTTTTTTCTCAGTCTCCAAACTCTATCTTTATCAAACCGAACACAGAATAATTAATCATATCCATATAGTTGGCATCCACACCTTCCGACACCAACGTATGTCCCGCCAGACTTTCAATCTGCTTGGTACGGTAAATCTTCATCAGAATAAGATCGGTGTACGAACTGATACGCATGCTGCGCCACGCCTCATCGTAATCGTGATTCTTCGCCAGCATCAGGTCGAGCGAAGCTTTTGCATACTTATCGTACAATGCCATTGCTTCATCATTCGATATGTCGGCCGACTCTGCATATCCCAATTCCAACTGTATCAGGCCTACAATGCCATAATTCACGATGGCAATAAATTCCGAACGGACTCCTTCATCAACCAGCGCCACCCCCTTGGTCTCAATACTTCGGATGCGGTTTGCCTTGATAAATATCTGATCGGTGACAGAAGACGGACGGAGGATACGCCATGCAGGGCCGTAATCATGCAGTTTCTTCGAAAACAAATCACGACACACCGCAATGACATGCTCAAATTGTTGTTTGGTATCTTTCATTTCCTTACTAATAGGCCACAAAGATAAGTATAATTGAAGAGAAATAAAAAGAGGACACTCTAAAATCTATTAAAGTGCCCTCTTGCTATAAAGATTGTTTACGTTTTTAGGAACAGCGCAATACCTGACCCGGACGCAGAAGAGTCCTGCGCGTGATATGGTTCAGCTTGCAAAGTTTATCAATGGATACTCCCTGACGGGAAGCAATTTTAGACAATGTATCGCCTTTCTTCACTTTATAGAACAGTCCCTCGCCCGAAGCCATGTTCTTGGCTTTGCCCGAAGAGCCTTTTGTCTTCTGGAAAGTATAGGAATCGGCTACGATATCCTGTTTTTCGAAATCGAACATCAATGCCGGATTGAGAGGTATTCCCAAGAAACGGGTTTCGAAATGGAGATGCGAACCGGTAGAACGTCCCGTATTACCACCCAACGCAATAGGTTCACCGGCCTTTACCCGCTGGTTCACGTCAACCAATTGCTTCGACAAATGTCCGTAAACCGTTTCAAGCCCGTTATCGTGACGGATGACTACATACTTGCCATAACCACGGCGCCCCTGATTCTTCACGATGCGTACCTTACCGTCAAAAGCCGCACGGATGGTATCCCCCACATACACCTTGATGTCAAGACCGTAGTGAGCACGACGGCGACGGGGACGATATCCGAAAACATCAGTGATGCGGGTATGTTCGGTAGGCATGCAAAATCCGGTAAGGTCGAAAGTATATTTTTCGGGTACAATAGCATTACCGTAAGCCTGTACCAAATCATTGTTCCAATTGGGGTAGAGATCAAGTCCGGGATACAAAGCCTGCTCTGCACGTATCTGTTTCTGTAAAGCCAGCGAATCTACACTTTTTAGTTTTCTGTCGATGGGAGCCTGGCGAGCAATGAGGTCCTGAGAAAAAGAATTCAAGCTGACCATAGCTGCCGCGGCAATCAAAATTGTTTTTAGTCCTTTAAAACTCATCCTATTTCTTGTCTTTCTTTTTTTGATACCCGTGGCAAGTATGTTATGAGGAAATCAGAGGCTTGATCTACGCGAATATCCAGATTGTTTTTAAAAATTTCCCCAAAGATAAAACTTCTTGCTGAAAAACAGTACCTTTCATTAACTATTTTTTCACGGAGCTACACCTTAACAGCCAGTAAGATACCCCTTAAACCCCTATAAATAGGGGGAATAAGAGCAAATATGTTATACAACATAAAATGAGAATAAAGTGTATGTTTAACCGTTTTTCAACTTATGGCAGCCCAATTAACGTTCGTTTTCCGCAAAGCCTTCAGTTGACGCCATAAGATTTCATTCTCGGGTAAGACGCCATTCGGGTCAGCATCTACGATTTTCTGCGCAACTTCGCGCACGTATTGCAACAACTGTCCGTCGCGAGCAATATCCGCTATCTTCAAGTCAAAAGCAACGCCGCTCTGCTGAGTGCCCTCCAAGTCGCCAGGACCACGCAGTTTCAGGTCAGCTTCGGCTATCTCAAACCCGTCGTTGGTCCGTACCATAATCTCCAACCGCTTGCGGGTGTCTTCGGCCAGTTTGTAACCGGTCACTAAAATACAATAAGACTGGTCGGCTCCACGCCCTACACGTCCCCGCAACTGATGAAGTTGCGACAAGCCAAAGCGTTCGGCATTTTCGATAATCATCACCGAAGCATTGGGCACATTCACCCCTACTTCGATCACCGTAGTGGCCACCATAATCTGTGCTTCGCCCGAAACAAACAACTGCATTTCCCTATCTTTTTCGGCAGGCTTCATCTTGCCATGCACTTTGACCACCTTACAGTCGGGGAAAGCCTCGCAAACATGCAGATACCCTTCCTCCAGATTCTTCAGGTCGATTTTCTCGCTTTCCTTTATCAAAGGATAGACGATATAGACTTGTCGCCCTTCTTCAATCTGTTTCCGCACGGAGCGATACAGACTTTCGCGCCGGTTATCAAACTGATGGATGGTTGCTATCGGTTTCCGTCCCGGCGGCAGTTCGTCAATGACCGACACATCCAGATCACCGTAAAGAGTCATCGCCAACGTACGGGGAATAGGGGTAGCCGTCATTACCAGTACATGAGGCGGTTGTGCACTCTTCGTCCACAGCCGGGCGCGTTGGGCAACGCCAAAGCGATGCTGTTCGTCAATGACCACAAAGCCCAACGAAGCAAAATTCACCGTATCCTCGATGACTGCATGCGTACCTATCAAAATCTGTACTTCTCCGGTCAGCAGTCCCTTCAGAATGGCTTCCCTACGCTTGCCCTTCACCGAACCTGTCAGCAGCTCCACCCGCACGTCCATGCCATGCAGAAACTCGCAAACGGTATCGTAATGCTGGTTAGCCAGAATTTCAGTAGGTGCCATCATACAGGCCTGATAGCCGTTGTCCAAGGCAATCAGCATACTCATCAATGCCACCAGCGTTTTCCCGCTGCCCACATCACCCTGCAACAGGCGGTTCATCTGTCGGCCCATTCCCATGTCGCGACGAATTTCCTTCAACACCCGTTTCTGGGCATTGGTCAGTTCGAAAGGGAGATTCCTGGAATAAAACGTATTGAATATGTCACCGATTTTACTGAACACATATCCGCGATACTTGCGTTGCCTGTCGCGCGCATAACGCAAGATGTTGAGCTGCACATAAAACAGTTCTTCAAACTTCAGTCGGTATTGTGCCTTTCGCAGCATATCGGCATTGGCCGGAAAGTGTATATTGACAAGAGCTTCGGTCAACGGCATCAGATGATGCTCGCGCAAGATAACGGGTGACAGCGTTTCGGGCAAAGGTTCGGAAAGCAACTTCATCACCGCAGCCATCATTTTCTCAATGACATGCGAGTTGATCAAACCGCGTTTCATCTTCTCAGTCGTGTTATAGTAAGGACGCAACCCCATCGTTTCAAGTTTCAGGTCGGCCACTGCGTCCACATCCGGATGGGCTATGTTGATGCGGCCGTTGAAAACCGTCGGCTTGCCGAAGACAATATACTCCTGATGAACCTTGTATTTCCCGAGTATGTATTTGACTCCCTGAAACCAGACCAGATCCACGACTCCCGTTCCGTCGGAAAAGTGAGCCACCAACCTGCGATGCCGTCCCTCACCCACATCCTCGAAACTCAGAATCTCACCCTTCAACTGAATGTAAGGCATATTTCCATCCAGTTCGTATATGCTGTATATCCGGCTTCGATCTACATATTTATAAGGGAAATAATACAATAAGTCGTGCATGGAATAAATGCCCAGTTCCTTATTGAGCACGGCAGCCCGCTGCGGCCCCACACCCGACAAGTATTTTATGTCACGCGAGGCTAAATCGAACATGGGCTTAACAAAGCTTCGGCTATCTTCAAATCAAAGGGAGTGGTTATCTTGATGTTCTCGCGATTGCCTTCGGTCAGCCAGACAGGTTCGCCCAAAGCCTCTACCACAGAGGCATCATCCGTAAAGTCCGGCGTATAAGGCTGACGGTAAGCCCGCAACAACAGTTCCGCATCGAACACCTGAGGAGTCTGCACCAACCGATACTCATCGCGTGGCACCGTCTCACTTCTTCCGTCCTGATACAGACGACGCACCGTCTCAACCACGTTGACCACCGGCACTACCGCTTTTTTTTCGGCAGCCAGTCCGTAGCAACGCGCAATAACCTCCTGCGACACAAACGGACGCACTCCGTCGTGCACACCGATCAATCCCGACGAATCGACCCGTTTCAACGCATTGTTTACGGAATGGAAACGGGTTTCTCCGCCATCAACTACCTCATGAGGCACCGTAAAATGATACTCCCGGCACAGTTGCGTCCAATACGCCTGTTGGCTGGCCGGGAGAACCAATACAATCCGCATATCCCGATCGTAGTCGTAGAAAGCCTGCAACGTGTGCATCAGCACAGGCTTTCCTCCTATCGGAAGAAATTGTTTGGGAAGTTCGGTTCCCATACGCAATCCTTTTCCACCGGCTACTATCAGAGCGTACTTCACAGATATAAATATATTAACTGGTTAATCTGTTGCATGTCCTCATTCGGGCACACACATCGTTTTCTTCAACTCGGCCACTTTCTCTGCGCCCAACAAATGTTCAGTCACAGCCAGAGCAAACGGCAGCGCTGCAGCAGGACCCTTACCGGTAATAAAGTTTCCGTCCTTTTCCACCAAGGCACCAGTATATTCAGCACCTTCCAGATATTTGTCGAATCCCGGATAGCAAGTAGCCTTGCGTCCTTTCAGCAGTCCCATCTTTCCGAGGATCATCGGAGCGGCACAAATGGCGGCAATAGGCTTGTTCTCATCGGCAAATCGCTGAATCAGCCGGTGCAAATCCTCACAAGCATCCAACGTAGTAGCACCGGGCAGACCACCGGGCAGCAGAATCAGTTCTGCATCGTAGAAGTCACAATTTGCTATATTCTTGTCACATAGCACCGGAATGCCGTGCGAGCCTGTTACTATCTCATCGGGAGTCACCGTAACCATTACCACCTGAAGACCCGCCCGTTTCATGACGTCCACAGCTGAAAAGGCCTCCATTTCTTCAAATCCATCGGCAAAAAATACATAAACTGTACCCATAGTTCTATCTCCTTTTATTTTAAGTTAAAGTAATATGTTATCGTTCCTGTCTGGTTATCCAGTCCACTCACCGCATTGAAGCGTGCTTTTCGCGCTGCTTCTTCGGCAGCTTTGCGCAGTGCGGAATTCACGGTATTGGTCTGACGGTTGATACTCGTTGCTATCACACGTCCGGCCGGGTTCACCGTAATGTCCACTACCACTTTTCCTTCGTCCTGCACGTTGTATGCCGGCTTTGGCAAACCACCTTCGCCTAACGAACGTCCTCCCAAGCTGAATGTTCCGTAACCACCTACTCCTGTAGTGGCCCCGGTTGGTGCATTTCCCGTCGGACTTCCCTGTATGCCCTTTCCTTCGGTATTTCCTTTGCTGCCCATCCGGGCACCTTTTCCGAAAGCTCCGGCCACACGTTTACGAGCTGCCTCTTCAGCCTCCCGACGTTCTTTTTCGGCCTTGGCTTCGGCCAGCTTGCGTGCTTCTTCAGCCTTTTCAGCCTCCGTTTTTTCCGGTTTTTCCGTCTTTTTCTTTATCTCGTTCTTGGGATTGATCGCTACCGTTTCTTCCTCTTCCTGCGTGATGATATCCTGTTCTGCAGTCTCCTCCACTTCAGGAGCCGTTTCTTCAGGCACCACGTCCACCTCCACCAGCGATGGGTCGGCCGCTCCCCATGCGTCGGGCACTTCACCCAACATCACGGGCATACCGTCTTCCTCCACTTTCTCAGGCAAGCTAAACCCCACCAGCAACAGAAAGGCAACAACAGCCACATGCACCAGCAGAGCGCCTGTCAGTCCTACATACTTTGCTTTTTTCCTGGAAGAGAGCATCGGTCTATCTGTTATTCTTATTATTGACAATTAGCGATGGAGCATACACACCTTTCCTCTCACCTGTTCTCAGGCGGACGGGTGGCAAGCACCATCTTGAAATGATTTTCATTGGCAATGTTCAGCACCTTCACAATTTCACGGTAAGGCACCGATTCGTCGGCATAAAGTGCCACATACATCTCCGGTTCACGGGCTGCACACTCCTTCAGGAAAGGAGTCAGTTCCTCTACCGTAAGGCTGCGTTCCTTGTCGTTGCCGAACGCCGCATACATATTCAGATCCTTATCGATAATCACCCGCGTCAAAGGCTTGGCCGATGTCTGCTGTTTACCCTGTGGCAACAACACCTTGATGGCATTGGGCGACACCATGGTCGAAGTAATCATAAAGAATATCAGCAACAAAAAGATAAGGTCCGTCATGGACGCCATGCTGAAATTGGGTGATATTTTGACTCTGCGCTTTAACATGAAGGTTGATTCAATAAGTCCATAAAGGCCATTGTCTTGGCTTCCATCTTATTCACCACGCCGTCAATCAGCGTCACCAGATAGTTATAGGCAAACATGGCAATAATACCAACAATCAAGCCACCCACAGTTGTAATCATGGCTTCGTAAATACCGCTCGAAAGCAGTGTGATGTCGATATTGTTACCGGCGTTGGCCATCTGCCAGAAAGCACGTACCATACCGGTCACCGTCCCAAGGAATCCCAGCATCGGCGCACCACCCGAAATTGTTGCCATGATCGTCATACCTTTTTCCAGTTTGGCCACTTCGAAGTTACCCACATTCTCGATGGCAGCCTGTACATCGTTCACCGGACGTCCCAAGCGGCTGATACCTTTTTCAATCATACGTGCCGAAGGCGTATCCACACTGCGGCAATAGGCTATGGCAGCCTTCAGTTCACCACTCAGTATGTAGTCTTTTATCTTGTCCATAAACTGAGGATCTTCCTTGCCGGCTTTCCGGATGACATAGTTGCGTTCAAACAGAATGTAGAAGCACAGCAGGGACATCAGCCCCAGCAGTATCATGATCCAGCCACCTTTCATGGCCATACTCCAAAGGTTCATCTCGTCGGGTGCATTGACAGGTGTCAACACCGGGTTGGCACCGGCAATCGAATCGGCAAGCGCCGGAGCCACTTGGGCCCATAAAAGCATCAGGTTCATCAGCGTAAACAGTTTTTATATTCCTGAATAGTACGTTCCAGTCCCAGGTACAACGCATCGCATATCAGCGCATGACCGATGGAAACTTCGTCCAGCCAGGGAATGTTTTTATAAAAATAGTTCAAGTTCACCAAACTCAGGTCGTGTCCGGCATTCAGCCCCAGTCCCAGACTGCGTGCCACCTTGGCTGCCTCCACAAAAGGAGCCACGGCAGCTTCCCGATCTTTCGGATAGGCACTGGCATAAGGTTCGGTATAGAGTTCGACACGGTCGGCACCTGCCTTGGCAGCATATTCTATCATTTCCGGATCGGTCGATACGAAAACCGACGTACGGATACCTGCTCCGTTGAACGTATCCAGCACTTCCGACAGGAAGCTCTGATTCGTCTTCGTATCCCATCCGGCATTCGAAGTCAACTGCGTTGGACTGTCGGGCACCAGTGTCACTTGATGAGGTTTCACTTTCAGTACCAGATCAATAAATTCGGGCGAAGGATAACCTTCTATATTAAATTCGGTACGAAGCAAAGGGCGCAAATCATAAACGTCGCTCCGGCGAATATGCCGTTCATCCGGACGGGGATGAACAGTAATGCCGTCAGCCCCAAAGTTTTCGCAATCCAATGCCACTTTCACCACATTCGGTACATTCCCACCGCGGGCATTACGCAGCGTAGCAATCTTGTTTATATTTACGCTTAATCTTGTCATAATACGTTCTATAGTTTGCGGCAAAAATACAAATAATAGCGATAAGTTGTCAGCAATCTGAGAAAAAAATGGCATCTTTGCAACGTATAATAACAGACTGAATATGAAATTTGCCATTATCGGAAACACCTATCAAGCAAGCAAATCATCCCATGCAGAGACCCTTCTGCAGATACTCCACCAACGCAAAGCCGAACTTTGCATCAGCCGCGAGTTTCACCATTTTCTCTCAGCCGATCTCCATTTAAACATTCCTCCTGCCGAATTGTTCGACGGCGATAACTTCCAGGCGGATATGGTCATCAGCATCGGTGGTGACGGCACCTTTCTGAAGGCAGCCAGCCAGGTAGGCAAAAAAAACATTCCGATATTGGGCATCAACACCGGCCGATTAGGCTTCCTGGCCGATATTTCGCCGGACGAGATGGAAGATACCTTCGACGAAATCTACAACCATCACTATACGGTAGAAGAACGCAGTGTGCTTCAGCTGCGCTGCGACGGCGAACATGTATTTCAAGAACCCTATGCCCTCAATGAGATTGCCGTACTGAAGCACGACAGCTCGTCCATGATCAGCATACATACTTATATTAACGGTGCCCACCTCACCACTTACCAGGCCGA
The DNA here is from genome assembly GCA_905201685.1 of uncultured Bacteroides sp. Lineage (GTDB taxonomy): Bacteria > Bacteroidota > Bacteroidia > Bacteroidales > Bacteroidaceae > Bacteroides. Next base: position 15,347 of record CAJKOW010000015.1, read on the forward strand.
CGGATTAGTTATCGCCACGCCTACCGGTTCCACTGCCTACTCGCTCAGCGTGGGCGGCCCCGTCATGGTGCCCCACAGCCAGACCATCGCCATCACCCCCGTGGCACCCCACAGCCTGAACGTGCGTCCCATCGTCATCTGCGACGACTGGGAAATCACCCTCGAAGTCGAAAGCCGCAGCCACAACTTTCTGGTGGCCATCGACGGACGAAGCGAGTCGTGCAAGGAAGGGACAAGGCTGCACATCGCACGAGCCGACTACAGCATAAAGGTCGTCAAACGCTACAACCACATTTTCTTCGACACGCTCCGCAACAAGATGATGTGGGGGGCGGATGTACGATAAGAGTTAAGGTTTAGGATTGAGGACATGCACACACTATACAGGTATATCAAACAGAAAAAAATATCCATGTGCCATCTGTATCCCGAAGAATATATTTCAACCTTTAATTGACTTTTTATTATTCTTGTAATATATCCGCCGGATATAAAATCCTCGCAGCATCTTTGTTTTGCGGTTCGTTCTTTAAGAATAGCATAATATGCACGCTTTGCTTTTTTTTAATAAAAGGCAGATACTTTATTTTTGCTTCAAGACGGCTTACAAGTCTTAATGCATCTTCCCTGTTAGTCCATTTACATTCTCCGATGATGACATGCTTCTTATCTAATGATTCTGCTACCACATCAAGTTCTACCATTTCTCCGTCTTTGTTTTCTTCAGTGAAAACTTTTCCCCACCATCGTGAAGCCATACTGTATGCAATGCCGTCGATCACGCTGCCACTAACATATTGGCGGCAAAGATGTTCCCAACAATCGCCCACATATCCTGAGAATTGTGCCTTTACAAGATTTAAAACGGTCTCCGTACGTCCCAATTCAAGGATCGATTTATAAGGTGCGACAAACCTGTAATTAAAAGCCAGCAGGCTATCGTTGATACGGTATATTCCTTTCTTACTTTTCTTTTCATCTTCTCCAAATGGAACTTCCCGACGTATATAACCCAATTCTCTCAGTTTACCTAAAGGTTCAGTAATCTGAGTAGCTCCCTTCCCCACCCTTCCGGCTATCTCCGAAAGGCGGTTAGCACCATTACCAATAATCGAAAGCAGTGTAGATGCCTGCACGGTATCACGCATATCATCCCTTAACAGCCGTAACGGCTCGTCTGCCAAAAAGCCCTTGTTGTCCAATAGCAACTTTTCAATCGCGGTCTCATTGTCCTCATAATCGGCTCTCAATTCCCAATACCGGGGGATTCCTCCCCATACTGCATACTCTTCTATTGCCTGCTCCGCATCACAACCAAGCACTTGTCCGATATACCGCACGGGAATAGGTGTCAGACGTATGATTTCATCTGCCAGCCCATATAATGGCTCTTTCCGGTCAAGTATATAGCCTTGCATCAGCTGTTGAGAAGAGCCACAGATTATCAGATTGAATTTCAGACATTTTTCATTAAGCAGTTTTTGTATAACGGATGGTAAAGAAGGACAACTTTTGACAAGATAGGGAAATTCATCAAGGCAGATAGTACTTTTTTCCGCAACCTGCCGGTTTAAAGCACGCAAAACCGTTTCCCAATCAGAATATGTCACTTTGTCGAAGTCTTCTATTCCTCCCCAAGTAACTGTCTTTGCAAACAACATACGCTGATTAGCTTCATTGGTCTGGTCGCTTAAAAAATAAATGTCTCTCCGCTGCCAATCCATGACTTCCTTAATAAGTTTAGACTTGCCTATTCTTCTTCGTCCATAAATGACAATAAACTGAGGCTTTTCCCTTCGTAAGGCATTTTCTACCCTTTCAAGAAAATCTTTCCTATCTATAAAATTCGCGAAATCCATATTCCATAAAATATATCTTTGACAAAGATAATCTTTCTAAAATATAATTCAAAGAATATAAAGCGAAAAAAGCCTCAGGAGTTAAGGTTTAGGATTTAAAGTTAAAGGCTTAGGGTTAATGGCATGGGCATTGCAAGGAGAATCATATCAACTTCTTCGTCAAAGTTTTAAGTCCATGCCACCTCAGGATTCGCCCAACAAAGTTGCATGGCTGTATAAAGCACATTTCCGCTTTTAACGTCGTCAAAGAAAAAGATGGAAGCGGTCTTGTTGTCCACAATGATTATTTTATTGTGCGCAAACAGAAGCTGGTCAACGTTACCCATCAAGTTGTCGTCCGACGTCTCCAGCGGGATGTATTGTATTCCGCTTACAAATTCCGACATATTCAGCCTCTTTTGTGTCGGACTCGTCAAATCAATATTCGTCACCTGACCGTCACTCACCTGTTTGTCCCTGCAAGCGGTGACAAGCAACAGGCCCATCACCCACAGCACTGTAAAAAGTTTCTCTGCAAAATTAGTCGTGTTAATGAAATTCATATGTTTTATTTTTAGGTTTAACAGCCTAAAAATTCTCTAAAAACGCCCAAACAGCCAAGAAAACGAGCGTGCAAAAACGTGCATTTTGCCCTTAGTAAGGGAAAACAGCACAAGAAACAAGGAAACACCTATCATGAAAGCATAAATTTACCCCATTCCGTCACTAACGTTCTTTGTTTTCATTCCTACAAACCACGGCAGAACAAATACCAATGCCACAACAGATGCTGTAAGCCCTACCATAGTAGTGATAGCAAATGTGTACCAGAATTTATTGTCTATTCCATCCAGCAGAAAAGGGATGAGACCAAGCATGGTGGACAACACAGTAAGCATGACCGGTATTATCTTGTGATTGTATGCACGCACATATGCCTTCACAGGACTGACACGAGACGCAGCTTGCACAAGATCGAACTGATACAGAATGTAGATAGCAGCATTGACCACCAGTCCGCATAGCAACACAATAGCGGCCAGTCCTCCGGTTCCGAAAGGAATACCGGTAAACTGAAACGTAAGGAATACCGCCATCAGCGTCATCGGTATAAGCGCCAGCAATATGGCAAGCGGACGCATCAGGCTTTCAAATAAAATAGCCATGAGCCAGTAAGTGATGATGATACACAGTGCAATCAGCCAGTATTGCTGCGACACAGAGGGAATCCCGCTCCATTCCGGGCGTATGCAACGGAAACCCACAGGCAGTCGTTCGGACATTTGTTGGGTGACTTCCTCTACATACTTATTAATATATGAATAAGATCCAAGCACATTGAAAGCCACGCGCAACACGTACTCCTGATTGCGTCGTGGTATCACGTTCTTTGCCTCACGCCGCTGTATGTCCATTACTTCGCTGAGCAAAATGTCGCTGTCGCCTACCTTGACATGCGAATTCAACAGTTGCCACAGGTCATGAGTCTCGCGACGTGACGACACCAGAGTCACATCGGTACGTGTCTTGTCCCACCAGCCCAGGTCGCGTGTCTGCAATATATCGCCAACGGCCCGATAGATCATTTCCGGATTGATACCGAGCATATGCATACGCTCCCAGTTGTAGCGTACATAGTATTCATCCTCTTGGTTTTCGTATCCGGGAGTTTCAATGGTTATGTCCACTGCACGGGGATTTTGGGATAACAGGTCACACAAGTCCTGTGCATAGCGGTAGAGACGATCATAGTTGTACCCAGCTATCTCAATGCGGTTGCTGCGATATTGCAGGTTCAGCGAGTTGCTGAAACCGCGCTGGCTCACGCCATATGTACTCCAGTCTGCACCGCCAATACCAATCACACGCCCTATCACACGATTCTCTACCTGATAAGGAGCCGCCGTGCCAAGTGCTTCGGGCGTAAAACGAACCGTAATGACGGCTCCACCACCGTTTACCGAGGTTTCAAAGCGAAGGATGGCCGGCTCTGCCGCAAGCATCTCCTCCAGCAGTCGCACCTTTTCGTTCAGTTGGGTTGCCGTACCACCCAGCGGCATCTGCGCACGTATATACAGCTTCATTTCTTCTTCCTCGCGTGGCCACGATACCCCGCCCATGGACTTGGAAAAAACATACGCAGAATAGCCAAAGCCACCAAGATACAACAGTATAAACATACTGTAAAGAGCTACACGCCAGCGTGGCCGCAACTGAGAAGGAAAAGAGATATAACGGGCATACATACGGTTCCAACGTATGATGTACCGCCTTTTGCGTGTACTTTTAGGTGTACAGCCGGCTGTTCTGAAATGCACAGCATCCACCAGTGCCGGCACAAAGGCAATGGCTACAAGCAGGGCCACTGTCAGATTTATGATCACCACCCATGCGAAATCATACAGATCGTGTCTGAGATTATCCGGAGCGAAGAGAATCACCACCAAGGTACCTATCGTGGTGAGCAATGCCGCCAGTATGGCAAAAAACGCCTTGCGGTCGCGATAGTAGGCATAATGGTCTATCATGACAATGGACGAGTCGATGACCAGTCCCAGCGACACAGTGATACCGGCGATGGAGAATACGTGCAGCCGGAGATTGAATGCGTAATAGCAGACGGCTGCCATGGCCAGGCACAGCACCAATGTTGCGGCCACTATGCTGACATAGCGCCATCCCGGGCGCACAAGGAACACGAACAGCAGCAGTATGACCAGAGACATGAAGCTGCGCGTAATGAGATGATCCATCTCGCCCTGCAGTTCCTCGGACGAATCGTGCTGAAGTTCCAACTCCACACCTTCCTGCATGTGCGGTTGCATCTCATCGATTTGACTGCGCAATTCACGCGCCAGCTTCGTAAGGTTGGCTTGTGCGTTGACGTATATATTCAGACTGACGGTTTCATGCCCATTTATACGATAGTACGATGAAGGTTCATAATTTTTGTATTCATACCGGGCCAGGTCACCCATGTACATCACCTGCCCTCCGGTGCTCTTTATCGGCATCTGCTCCAGCGGACGACGAAATTCGGCTGTGGCCAGGCGCAGGGTGACACGTGCACTATCGCGCAAAACATCTCCCACAATCTCATTCCGACCGAAGAATGCTTTCAGCCCGTTTTCCATATCATCAACCGAAAGGCCGCAAGCCTGCAGCAAAAGCGGATCGTAGGTAATCTCCAGATACTGCCCCGTACCGCCCGAAATGTTCACCCCTCGCACGTCTTCGTTCCGCTGTAGGGCCGGAGCCACATGTTGACGCACGTAATCCTGCAACTGCATGGCCGTAAGCGGACTGTTGACTGTATAGGACAACAGGTGTACCGTCTCCTCGCGCTGCCGCGAATAGTTCACGATATCTCCTCCCGACAGGGTAGGCGTACTTACCCCCTCGGGCAGCCGCCCGCGTATCTGCCGCAACAAAGAAGCTATCTCGAAACGTACGGCCGATACGTTAATATCAGGTTTCAAGGTCACCTTGACCCATCCGCTGCCGTAACGGGACTCGGATTCTACATTCTCCACACCCCGAACAGCCACCATCAGCCCCTCAATAGGGGCTGTCACGCTTTGTTCCACTACCTTGGCAGACTTGCCTTGCCAGCCGTAGTTAATCCACAGATCGCGGCCCTGACGGGGACGCGGCTTCGAACCCACATCGATCAGAGGGGCGAGAGCGACACCTATGACCAGCAGAATACAGGCCGTAAGAAGTATGGAAAAGTTGCTTGACTTCACTTGATTACATATTTTATTATAACAGATCCTATATATCTTGATACTTGTTTATCTTCACTGTCTTATTGTATGTTACAACATCTCATTGAGGGCGTTCTATCTATATATTATTTTGTAAACCAGCGGCACAAAGAACAGGCTGACGAGTGTACCTACCGTCATACCTACGATGAGAGTGAGCGATAAAGGATATTGCAATGCACTACCCATATCGGCACGCGACAGCAAGGGCAAAATGGCCAGAATAGTAGTGAGCGATGTCATGATGATGGGGCGCAGACGGCGGTGACCAGCACGGACTATCGCGGCAAGCGTAGGTGTGCCGCTTCGGCGCAGACGGTTGATGGTATCTACTTTGAGGATGGAGTCGTTGATGATAATACCCGACATCACCACAAGGCCTATCATAGACATAATGTTAAGCGACTCACCAGCCAGCCACAGCACCACAAGTACTACAGCCACATCCACCACCATCTCCGACAGGATGATGAGCGGCTGAACAAGACTTTCGAACTGGGCAGCTAAAATAAAGTACAACAAAGCCAAAGCTACGGTAAGGACAATAAACAATTCCTGCACTAATTTACGGCTGCTGAAATAGTCACCAAAGAAGGTTACCGATACCCCGTCCGTCCCGTTTTTACCATCCACGCTATGCTCTGCAAAGCCTTTTGCCCAAGTCATGATATGGCGTACGGTCGCGTCGTCACAGTCCACATCCACCGGATAATAGTCGCCGTCCGATGCAGCGTACAAGCGTTTGAAATCCTCGCCTTCCGCCGTCGCAACCAGCAGATGCAGCGGTATGCGTACCCCATCCGGTGAAGTCAGTGAAGATGCCATCACCTGGTCCTTATCCTTTGCACGGTCTCCAATTATCACCGGCACAATCTCGGCACCATCGTTGATACTAAAGACCTGTCGGCGTCCCGTCTGTTCGCGCAAGGCAGACAACAGGTTGTCGTATGTCACACCATGAACCGCCATACGCTCCATCAGGGCACGATACTCTATCGTCAGATCCGAAGCAACAGGTTGTATGGTCACATCGGGAAAGGCTGCCCGTAGCGAGTCGGTGAAAGCACGTGCCTGTGCCACTGTCGGCCGGCCGCCATTGGCATTCTGCAGATGTATGCTCAAACGGCTGTTTTCGTCACCGAACACCATGTCCAGCAAACTGCCCACAGGAGTAAAGGTTACTGTTGCACGCGGATAATGTTGCTGCAGATAATTCTCTATGGAACGTTGGGCCTGCAGCCTCCCTTCCTCCGTGTCGTAACGCAAGTAAGCCATAGCTTCCGAAGCCGTTATCTCGGGCGTATGTGCCAGCAGGAATGTCTGTGCCCCCACCATGGTGGTACTGGTACGAAGTGTCGAATCGGCATGGATCAGCAAGTCTGCCAGCCGACGGTCATTTTCCTGCTCGGAAATGCCAAGATTCCAATCAATGGACATCATGGTATCCTCGTGTGGCACATCGGGAAGCCGCTCCTTGCTCAAAGATTCAAACAGGAATACGGCACAAACCAAACACAACACGAAGCCACCAAGCACCCAACGCGAGTGGCGCAACGTGAAACCAAGCACAGACGAATAAGACGACATGAATAATTCCGGTTCTTTCGAAGCATCAGCCATCAGCCGTTTGTAGAACAGGCGGAAGTAAACGGGGATCACCGTTACTGCAACCAGCAGAGAAGCAAACAAAGCTATGCTGACTGCCATGGCCTGGTCGTAAAACAACTCACCTGCCGTACCGCTCAAGAACACAAGCGGAACGAACACCGAGCATGTAGTCAGCACGGACGACAACATAGGCTGGAACACTTCCCTGGCACCCATTACCACAGCCTTGTCTAACGGCTCGTAACACATGCGCTGACGTATATTGTCTATCACGATGATAGAATTGTCCACAATCATACCCACCCCAAGAATAAGTCCCGACAGACTGATGACATTGAGTGAGATGCCAAGAATATGGAACGAAAGAATCGTAAGGATGAGCGACAGGGGGATGGTAATGATGATAAGCAACGGCAAACGCACACTGCGCATGAATACAAACAACACGATGCACGCCAACGCAGCACCAAGCAGAAGGTTTGTCTGCAGGTTGTCCATCGAATATGTGAGCAGGCGCGTCTGGTCGCGTGTCAGATCGAATGAGAGATCGGGATGCCCGGCCCGTAGTTCTGCCAGCAATGCATCCATGCTGGCCTGCAAATCTTCCATCCGCGCCTCCGACTGCTTCACCACAGCCATGGTCACGGCACGTCGTCCGTCGTGCCGCACGATACCGCCTCCGGTAAGCATACGCTGTTCCACATCGCACAATTCGCCAAGGCGCAACAAACGTCCGTCGTGCGGCAGAATGATGTCTTTGATGTCATCCACAGTGAGCAGAGCTGCGTCGAAGTGTATGTTGTACCGGTATATACCGTCCACTATGCTGAGCGAAGACAAAGTTATGTTCCTCGCCTTTATGGCCTGCTCGATGTCGGCAGGTTGCAGTCCAAGCGCCTCCATGCGATCAGGGCGCGGCACAAGCACTATCTCCATGCCTGCCATTCCGCTTATATCCACCATGGCCGTCTGCGGCAGTTGCTCTATGCGCTTACGCAACACACTCCGGACAAACGACGAAAGCTGCATGAAACGCATGTCCGTGGCAGTGCTGTCTTTTAAGGACACGTCAAGATAAAAGGCGGGTATGTCCATGGCACTGGCCTTCACCACCTTGGGGCGTTCCATCTCTTTGGGCAGCCACGTCATGGCACGGTCTATCTTCTCGCCCACCTCAATAAACAGCAGGTCCATATCTGCTCCCGGTTCGAAAGTAAGCGTCACCGTGGCTGCATCCATGCGGCTTTCGCTACCGATGTCTTTCAGTCCCGACACCTGCGACAATTGTCCGCGCAATATACTTGTGACATTGTTCTCTATCTGGCGCACAGAAGCACCCGGATAGGAAGCATGCACCGTGATCTGTGGTATATCGATGTCGGGCATAAGCGACACAGGAATGTAACGTATAGAAAGGATGCCAAGCACAGCCAATGCGAGGACGCACATGCTCACGGCGATAGGACGATGTATGAGGTGGGTCAACATAAATACCTATTTCTTTTTCTTTATATGGAATTCAAATACTCTCTTTTCTTATTCCCTGATTCTCACAGGAGTATTGTCGGCCAGGTTCAGGCTACCGCTGGTGATTACAACGTCGCCCTCGTGCAGGGTCGTTTCCTTGCGGGCACAGCCCGTAATGGCATGACCGGTGATGTTGGATGCCACTATGTCAACATAAGTCCAGCGGGCGTGCCCGTTGTCGTACAGGAAGATGACGTTGTAACCGTCGCGTTCCACTACGGCATCCTTAGGCACAACAAACATGCGTGGTACCTTGCGTTCCACCACTACGCGCACATTCATGCCATCCACAAAACCATTATGTCCGGGAATCCGGGCCGTAACCTTGACAAGGCCTTTTTCGCTCACCGTGGGGTTAACGCTGACGATATTCCCTGCAACCGTGAGGCTGTCATCCGTAAAAGGCGTTATCCGAACACGATGCCCCGTGGACACGATGGGAAGTTCAGCCTCCAGCACATTGAACTCCACGCCAAACGATCTATCGTCAATGATGTTGCAGAACTTTTCAGCACGCTGGTACAGGTGTGCCTCCAGGTCGGCTATGCGTCCGCTGACAGGTGCCGTCAGACGACAGTCGTTAAGGTTGCGGCGTGCCGTCTGCAACTGGTATTGGGCAGCATAATGCCCCGACGTAACCTCGGCACGGCGCAGAATGTCAGTCGGAACATCACTCCGTGGATTAAGATCGCTATCCACGTCATACCCCAGTTGCAGAAGTTTGTCAGCCAGGTCAACACGTGTTTTCTCCAAATCGCGTTCGGCACGTTCCACTTCGCGCAAATAATCGGTCTCGTCCGTCACGGCAAGCAGCGTACCTTGTTCCACCCACTGCCCCTCACGCACAAGGATGGAGGTAACCAGATCGCTGTGACGCGGCACAAGCATGGATTTTACGGCAGCACGCAGACGTCCGTTACACACTAACTCACGGTTGAAGTCGGTAAGGCGAAGTGTCATGGTATCCACATAATTTTCGGTTTGCTCTGCCTGCATGCGCATGGCAGCATTTTCTTTGCTCTCCTTCCCCCCATTACACGACGCCAGAAGAAGTAGCGACAATATTGGAATCAGGTTTCTGTTCATCTTACAAGTTGTTCAAAGTCGGTCGTTATTTCAATGTTGTTGATATAGTTCCACAGTGTACAGCGCTGTATATTATAATAGTTGTTCCAGTAGGTCTGTAACTGACTGATATATTGAGCACGCGCTGCCTCCTTTTCCTGAAGGGCAGTATTCAGTTCAGTCACACTGATACTGCCAGCCTCAAAGCGCTGTAGGCTGAGCGTATAACGTTCATCGGCAATCTCCTCGGCACGGGCAGCTTCGCGACACTGCTCGCTCTGCAGATTAAATTGCATCACCAAGCGTTTCAGTTCCTGCCGATAATTCAGGTCATCCTGCTCTATCTGAGTTTTCACCAAGTCGAGGTTTGCCTGAGCGATGCGAATACGTCCCTTGCTCATACCCCAGTCAAAGATCGGTAAAGAGAGCGATAGCCCCACTATTTCATTGTCCTGCAAGCGATTGTATGCCGCGCCAATGCGGTCGGCCGTATTGCGCAACCCCAGTTCGCTATGTAGCGAAACCTGTATGCCGCGCTGCGACTTGGCTTGTGCCAGGTTGCGTTGCGATTCTATAAGACTGAGTTTCTGCGTCATGGGGTGGGTAGAGGATAGCATGGCCCGCTGCATCACTTCGTTCTCGTCAAGCATAATATCCGGCACATTGTCGGGCACCAACAATTCCACCTCATCCCAACGCATAGCCTGCAGATAGGTGAACAGTTGGAAACGTGCATCGTCAAGCGTTAACTGATTACGTTTAAGGGCCACACGGGCATTGACAGCCGAGAGCTCTAATTGCAACAGCTCGTTTTTGGTCACTGTGCCAAGGGCAGAACGTCGTTGCAGCTGCTCGTACAGGCGCCCCCGTTCCTCCGCCGTAGCAACAGCCTGCTTATAGTCCGACTGGGCAGTCAGCACCGAAAAGTAGAGGTTTGTAACCATAACAGCTATCCCCTGCAAAGCCTCCAGATACTGCCGTTTGGCACGTTCGTAAGCCACCGGTTCCGATTTACGACGCCATTTTAGTGAGTTGTATGTGCGTAGCGGCTGGTCGTAGGTAAGGCGAAGCGGCTGAGTATTGTATGTACGTTGGTCGTAAGTGAACTGGTCCAACCGGTAGAGATACGACTGTAATGATACGGTACCACCCGTAGCCGCAATGTTCTGACTGACAGACAGCGTGAGCGAGTTAGTGAGCGAATTGTTCTCTACGTAATTGATACGTCCGTCCTCATAGTTGCGCACGCTGGTGATGGAGCGGTCATAGTTGAACAGCAAACCGCTCAGTGATGCCGACGGCAATAGCTCGGCACGATACGAACGATAGGTCCAATAACTGCCCAGAAAGGTGAAACGTGCCATCTGCGCATCAAGCGAGTGCTGCTGTGCCAAGTATATGGCATCGGACAAAGAAAGCAATCTGGAAGCACTTGCCGCACTGTGCAACCCAACCGCCAACAATATTAACAATAGCGTTTTCATGATTAAACTCAATATCAAAGAGTGAACAACGTATATCACTTCGCATGATACATCACGATTGCATAGTCATAATCCTCTTCGGAAGGAACGCTGATATATTTTTGAATTTTGTTCTTCAACTTGCCATCATAACGCTCCATTTCAATCACTCCGATTAAAGCATCTCCTGTCGAGGACAAGATGTTTACTAACGGAAAATCCTCTGCCTCCTCGTCATACTGATACTTGTGTCTGAAGCATTCGTTACTATTTTTATCCACTACGACATACTCTAAATTAGAAAATGTCAGAAGCAGATAATTTTCGGTTTCAAATATATTGTTAAAGCCTACAAAATCATCCATATGATCGGCATAAGTCATAACGCTGAAGTTGGTCATACCCTCCAGGTCAGAATCCTTCAAGACTTTCTTTGCGGTCCGGAATCTGAGAGCATGCTCCTTTGTACTCTTGATTACATCCGAAAATGGGAGAATGTAACGGATGTTACCAGCATAATCACTAAATGAATGCATGCCGACAGCCTCTTTTGTTCCATCCGTTTGGAGCGGTGTTTTTTCCACAACATCAACTTGGTTGGTTGAAGTATTCCAACGTGTATAGACTGCATTCTGATCGTTAAAAATATAATTTGCCATAAAGAGAAGCCCCTTCTCCTCAAATACCGCATCCTCCACATTCGCAAGCGTTCCTTGAGGTGCTTCTTGCTCGGAAACAAAAGTACCATCCAAAGTATAGGTCATCATTGTATTTTTAAACGAATCCAACAGCCAAACAGTGTCATTGAAAACGGCAAAAGTCGCTATGTTGATGTATTCGCCATGACCATGTCCCCGTTCTCCAATAAAACAGATGAAATCGCCGGATGCCCCATAACAGAACAACCTGTTATTATCCAGCATATAGAATTTGTCCTTATAACAAACAATCTTTCGAGGACCTGTCAATACCGCTTCAGAATTGCGTTTCAACGGTATTACTTCAATTTTATCCACAAACGATGACAGCGGTGCATTTTCTTCACTATAATTGTCATCAAACCCATTTATCACCACTTCACCGCATGCCTGCTCCTTGGCACAAGAGATGATTAGAAAGAAGAGAGCTAAAGCAAGTATTTTTCTCATAATCAAAAATATTTTTATAATAGTTTTATCTGCCGTGACGAGAGGCCCCAAAAATAGCCGTCAACATCCTCCTAAAAAGTATATGACTAATGTTTGGACACAATTTTGTAAACGATGATATAAGGATTAGGGTTGTTGTAATCCACTTGACCGACGTTCTGTCGGAATCTTTTCAGTTCCTCCGGATACATCTTGTCAAAGTCGTTATTTTCATTTTTGCCACGAAACAGGTCGTGTATAGCTTCAGCCTCAGTGGTACTGATAATCAGGTCTTGAGTAGTGCCGATTACACTACCAAAAGTTGCAGGATACAAGTCCTTTACTCCATCACACAAAGATATGCACAATGTCTTTTGAGCATTTTTGTCATACACCAAAGCATACTCCTGACCTTGCAACATAAAATAAACGAATAGATAACTTGCAGTCTCTTGCACACGCTGAAATCGTTTTACGTATTTTGCATCCAGCTGCATTTGCTTTATGGGATCATTAACAGCAAACTTTTCTGATTCCGGATACGAAAGCTCTCCTAAATCAACATCGTAAGCTACGGAGAACTTTCCTTTAGTGCAACGATATATCCTGTAATCAGATTCGGCTATCATACTTACTTCATCGTCATGTTTTGAAAAGACAGCTACATCCCTGTTGTAACGGCTTTCCGCTTCAGGATTTATTTCTACATCTTCACCTACTATTTCCATCCGTTCATTCAACATGAAAAAATTGTATGGATGAGCAGGGTCTTCCGTATAATTACCCATGTATCCGATGTATCCCTGCTCTGTCTTTTCCATAGAACAGAATCTTTTAGGAACAAAAAGGGTTCTTAGAAGATTCTTTCCTTCCATATCAAAAACCAGCAACTTTTGCCCTTCACAACTTAAAAGATACAATTCCTGTTTCACTTGGTCTATAAAGATGTCACTCAAATCGATATACTCATTGTATGCACGTCCTTTACGGTCTATTTCTGAAACGAGCTTTCCTTTATCGTCCAGAATCAGAACTTTCATCTGACCTTCATCCATCATGTAATATAATGAGTTAAAGGTCAGAACTTTCCTTATATGTCCAACCATTACGTCAGAGTCCGGCTGGAAAATGGAATAAAGCTCAAGAAAATCTATTTGGTTTGGTGACAAAGCATCATTTACATCTTTCAGTAAAACTTTACTCTGATTGGAGGAGGAAGTACATGATGCCAACGCGAGTGCCATAAATATAAATAAATACCATGATTTATTCATATTCCAACAACCTGTTTGGGAACTCAAAAATCGATTGTTTTTAATTAACTTGAGAAACATAAAATATGTATCCCGGCACCACACTGTAAAAAGTTTCTCTGCAAAATTAGTCGTGTTAATGAAATTCATATGTTTTATTTTTAGGTTTAACAGCCTCAAAATTCTCTAAAAACGCCCAAACAGCCAAGAAATCGAGCGTGCAAAAACGTGCAAAACCTATATATTTTGATTTTTCCCCGCATTTTGCGCGTATCCCGCATCCAAATTTGGCAATATCCCCAATCAACATCAGTCAGAAGCAAAGTGCAGGACTTTTACTATCAGAACATTTTCCTTCATGCCCAACTTCTTGTATTCCTCAGGATGATATACCAACGTATGTTCGTCAGAGTAGTAAAGCGTCAAGGCATCCGGATAATTGGAAGAGACATAACTACCCAGTGCAAATACCCCCGGAAGGTCGGCCTGCAGTTGCTCGCATGTTTTCATTTCTCCGCTCTGCTTATCATACAAAGCGTGCACCCCGCGCCCTCGCAGCCTATCGGAATATACAGCCCAAAGGGTCAATAAGTAGCGGTCGGATTCAACTGCCATGGAGCAACACGCATGTTCTTCCTTCACGTCAAGAGCATTATTCTCGCCCCTAAATTCCGACAACATCTTTACATCCGGCAGCAACCGATATGTCTTCCTGAGTTTTTTCTCCAAAGGATCGTACGTGTAAAACTCTCCGCTGGAGGGATTGAACGCATGGATCATACCTGCTGCATCCACACTCAGCCTGGAAAACGTACTCGAAGAATAAGGGTACATTCCTTTTTCCACCAGCACCGTATCCACGTTCTCCCCCTGATTGTTCATAATCCAAAGCCCTCTTTCCTTATCCCCTCGCGAACAAAACAGTTCGTAACACAGGAAACTGCTGTCGGGCAAGGCTATGATATCGTCATAAACCACACTGAATGGGAAAGAAATATCCCGGATAAAAGTTCCGTCATAAGCATAGCAGAGGATTCGGCGCGCACCAAGATCTTCGATGAACAGGCAATGATTTCCCAGAAAACACGATGACAATCTGGTATATTCTCCCGGTCCTCCCCCCTTACGCCCAATGGCATTGAGAAACTGCCCCGAACGGTCGAAACGGAATACCGCTTCCTGCTTGGAATCTGAGACAAAGACGTTTTCTTCATCAAACAGAATGCGCGATACTGAACCAAAAAACAAGCTGTCGGGCAATGTCAGCCGAAAAGTCGTCACACTATCTACAAAAGAGGACAAAGGCAACTCTGCTTGCGGAGAAGTCAGATTGACGGAGACAACCACTTCCTTCTGTTCCCCCGTACCATTCCGGCCGCAAGCAACTAATAAAGGCAATAGCACACACAATTTTAAGAAACAACAAAGCTCCCCGCCCAATACCATAAAATCATGCTTCATAGATATCATTTTAAAGTTTGTGCACCAAAGTTCAAAAAAAATATCCAAACAGCCAACAAACCAAGCGTGCAAAAACGTGCAAAACCGGAAAATACACCGATTTTTCCCCAGTTAGGAAAAAATAATTTCCCAGTTAAAGAGAAATTTTTCTCTAACTGGGAAAAAAAGTACACCTAACCAATTATTTAAAATCATGATTCTTATTTGCATATATGTAATTTATAAGTTACCTTGCAGTATAGAAGCCCCCACCTACGGAAATCGACAGGGCTGTAAGACTTATGAATGAATATTACGAAAAAAAAAAGAAAGGAGCAAAAACGATGAATACAAAAACATTGGATCAAATAAAAAAAGACTATTATGGAGAAACAGGAACTCCAGAACGCGACCGGCTTGAAAGAGAACTTGAAGCATTGCGAATAGGTTTTAAGATACGTAATGCAAGAGAAAAGAAAGAAATGACACAAGCTCAGCTTGCCAGTAAAATAGATAAAAAGCGCACCTTCATTTCCAAAGTCGAAAACGATGGCGAAAATATCACGCTCAAAACATTGTTCGATATTGTAGAACGTGGTCTTGGCGGAAAACTCAAAATAGAAGTTATAGTATAAACTTGTTTTTAGTGAGTGTTGTCAAATGATCATTTTGACATACCCACTAAAAACAAGCACGCCTAACCACGCAGATGCAAGCAGTTCATTCCGGGCAATGCCGTTCGAACGTATCTCTGAACATACCTACAGGAAAGATGAAGTCAAGCGAACCGCGTATCTTATCCTTATCAGCCTGATCCAACCGACGGATGCGCGAATCTATCCGTTTACGTAACCTTTTGATCTTCTTTAGACTGGGAAGCGCCGGCGCTTCGTCCGAATAGTGCATGCTTCCGAGGAAACGTTTCAGATAGTCGTCCGCTTGTTTGCAGCCTTCTTCGGTCAGTACCATCTTCATGATGCCCGAAGCATGACCGCTCTTCCTGATAAGGATTCCAACATAAGCCGAATACTTTTCCTTGTATTCGAATCCTTTCGGCAGCTTCATCCTATAAACTGTCAGCGTATCGGCATTGCAACAGTCCACCAATTCTCCCTGAGTAAACATTTTCACATAACGGGCCGTGTCCAAAGGAATCGTAATATCCCACGTATCCATCCCCAACGAAGCTTTCAAGTCGCTATATGCAGTTCCTTTTATGTCCGGCCAATAATTGAAGAATGGATACAGCAATAGACAATTCTTATCCTCGGAAACCATAGAAACAGGATAAACAAAACCTCCATTTTCTCCCACATAAAATTGAATGGGATAAGAATCTTCAACCAACTCTTCGAATCCATCAGGTCTCGTCACCTTAATGTCATACATCTTTTCAACCACATGGCTGTACACGTCAAAGACGTATTTCTGTCCCCACAAGTTTTGCCCAACAATAAAAAATATCAAAAACAAAAAACATCTCATATTATATCTTTTAAACATAATTGTTACAAATCCAGTCTTATCTAACATTTCTCAGTATAATATTATTAGTGCCCCGCTAAAATCGGAGCACTAATAACCTCTTTTATCAAATCAAAAATTCACAAGTTATAAAGACTACCTTATCTCATAAATATGCGTAAGCGTACTTATAGAAGCTATTCCAGGCTTCCCTGTTTGCGCATCATAATATACTATGGTATTTGGATCATTAGAAGCTATTCCATAAACATTAACTGCATGTGTATTATTAATTACTGCAATATATTTATAGCCTGATGATGTTAAATTCATATTTTTAAAATCAGCAACAGACACTGCCCCGCCTTGACAAAAATGATTCATAACTGTATAAAAACTATTAGCCGGCACACCATTATTTCCATATGTATCTGTAATCCATGAATTTACTTTATCATAGCTAAGACCTGTAGCATAAACAATAGCCTGAGCAACACAATCCGTTTTCGAATTTCCACCACTTTCTTGTCGAGTTAATACTGAATTAAAAAAGGCATCCAAATCCGACAAGAACCGTTCATTCCTCTCATCTATTAGAACCTTAAAATAATCGAACATTTCATTCGATATATTAACATCTTCAGCTCTCTTTTGACGTATTTCCAACAGGCCATCTGCATTTTCTATAATCGACAATCGGGAAAATGCCTCTCCTATTATTTCCAGATCATCGTCCGTCAACCTATTAAAATTGATAGTTTCAGGAAACTCCAAATAAGGCCTATCATCTATGACATATAAATCATCATCCTGCTGACATCTTACGAACATGATTACAAATATAAACAAACAAAAGAGTTGTGCTAAAACAATTTTCATTTTATTCAATTTAAAGTTATTAATTACAAAGTAACAAAAACGCACAAAACGTATATAAGAATATTAGTCATTAAACTTAATATCTTGAAGTGTTACCAATACCATCTTCATTTAAATATTATAAATTATAAAATCATGTTTTCATATCATATACTCTATTAGGTTTAACAAAAGAAATAAAACATTTACTATTTCACTATTTTTAAATCATAGTGCAAGTAAGCAAAACAAACTGATTAACCAAATATCAAGTGTATCCAAATACAACTCACATAGCATTTGTATAAACTACCTTTTTGGCAACCTTTCCAAACCACCAGGTACATGCATTCATCTGTTTGCGCACCTGTTCAGTCCGTTTAGGACTGGTGACCGGAACTTCGTCCGCATAGCGGATACTTGCAATGAAGCGGAATAAATCCAACTGTTATTCCAATGTTTTCATTTTTTCTACAGCTTCATCAAGGCTGCCTTTAAAAAGCACCGTTTTGTTTCTATCCAATATTAGAACGGTAGGAAATACTCTGATATCAGCATGCAACATGAGAGAAGAATTCCGATTGACAGCATAAACAGGAAAAGTATATCCCTCTTTCCGCATCATTTCCTTCCCCATTTCCAATTCTTCGTTATCTCTAAATCGCACAAATATACCAGCCACCAACACATCATTCCGGCTACGGTAGTTATCATACAACTGTTGCAACATTGGAAATTTCTCAAAACATACACCACAAGAAGAATTCCAAAATTCCAGTACCACATATCGATATTCCAAATCCCTTATAAATATGCTGTCCTTGACCGTAGAATAAATAGCATCATCCCCAATACCCTCTTTAACCGGATATCTACCAAAATACAGATACTCCACCCATTGGTCTTGCCCTACTGACGCAGTATATATCCACATAAAAGCACTCATACCCAAAGCCAACCATGCTTTCAACCTATATTTGACATAAAGATAGCCCGCCAAGACTCCCACACTTCCCATAATTGGACACCAAATTGTAAATAATGTACTCTCAAAATTTACAATTCTGATATATAAATTTGTCAGATTCAATCCAACAAGAATGGTAAGAAACAGATACAATGGTTTAATTGTCTTCACATATACCAACGTCCAAACAGTCAGGATAAAATAAAGCACCGGAACTATCCATAGCCATAATGATATAGAAATCATACGAAATGTAGCCACTACCATATCCAGTAAAATGGCAGCAAATAAGATCCAGATTATTTTATATTTCCCTCGTAGCATCATTCTCTTCCAATATACACTTTAATAAGTCACCTCAATGCCATACAACTTTTCAACCTGAGAATTGTACAAGCTAAAAATGCGTTTCTGGCTCCATCCGCTTATACTGCAAAGCAGAACGACCAGCATAATAAAAGCCTGTTTCATAAGTATTATCTTTTCAGTAGATGTCTCAAAGTTCACAAAAGTAATTCAGATCATCAAGAAATCGGGCGTGCAAAAACGTGCAAACCCTGTAAACACGCAATTTTTCTAATCAGAGAGAGTTAAAAAGCACACCTAACCACGCAGATGCAAGCAGTTCATTCCGAGCATTGCCGTTCGAACGTATCTCTGAACATACCTACAGGAAAGATGAAGTCAAGCGAACCGCGTATCTTATCCTTATCAGCCTGATCCAACCGACGGATGCGCGAATCTATCCGTTTACGTAACCTTTTGATCTTCTTTAGACTGGGAAGCGCCGGCGCTTCGTCCGAATAGTGCATGCTTCCGAGGAAACGTTTCAGATAGTCGTCCGCTTGTTTGCAGCCTTCTTCGGTCAGTACCATCTTCATGATGCCCGAAGCATGACCGCTCTTCCTGATAAGGATTCCAACATAAGCCGAATACTTTTCCTTGTATTCGAATCCTTTCGGCAGCTTCATCCTATAAACTGTCAGCGTATCGGCATTGCAACAGTCCACCAATTCTCCCTGAGTAAACATTTTCACATAACGGGCCGTGTCCAAAGGAATCGTAATATCCCACGTATCCATCCCCAACGAAGCTTTCAAGTCGCTATATGCAGTTCCTTTTATGTCCGGCCAATAATTGAAGAATGGATACAGCAATAGACAATTCTTATCCTCGGAAACCATAGAAACAGGATAAACAAAACCTCCATTTTCTCCCACATAAAATTGAATGGGATAAGAATCTTCAACCAACTCTTCGAATCCATCAGGTCTCGTCACCTTAATGTCATACATCTTTTCAACCACATGGCTGTACACGTCAAAGACGTATTTCTGACCCCATCCGCTTGCACTGCAAAGCAGAACGACCATCATAACAAAAGCATGTCTCATAAATATTATTTTTAAGTTCGTGCCTCAAAGTTCACAAAAGCAATTCAGATTATCAAGAAATCAGGCGTGCAAAAACGTGCATTTTAATCTGAATAGCACACAAAAAAGCACCAATTATAACTAAATCACTCATAATGAACGAACAAAGTTATCCCACGTCTGAGGGGTAGCTTCAGGCAATATAAACTTAATACAAAGACGCCGACGCATATAGCTCACTGCGGCAGGGGAAAGATTCAAAAAAGACGCTATAGTCTTAATGGAGAATCCGGCACGTATCAGCAGACTGGCTCGCAACTCCTGTCTGCTGACTCGCACTGGTCCTGACGTAAGTTTGCCAATGAAACCATCCAGCAGACTGTCGGCCTCCATTTCCAGTTGCTGCCAATCGTCTTCGGTAATTCGTTCGCCCTTCACTTCTTTCTTTCGAAACAGCAAACAAGCATCCGAGTTCGAAAAACGTTGTTTCACCAATTGTTTGCTTTGTTCATCTTCTTCTAAACCACGCAGTTTTGAAAACAGTTGTTCATTTTCTACTTCAAGTTGTCGACAACGATTCTCACTCTCAGCCAGTCTGCTACCGCATATCTGCAACTGCTCTTCTAAATGCCGTATGTGCTGCAACATCTCATCCATATTGTGATAGTCCATGCAGTCTTTCTTCTCCAGACGGCCGACCAATGGCAAGTGATGACGAAAATAATAAAATGTACCACCACATACAACAAAAGCAAAAGCTATAACCCTGGTAATACCCGTCTGATTTCGTAGCAAACCGGAAACATCAAAATGTAAATTACTCGCGAATGCCCCCAAATTCACGATTTCCGCCTCAGTAACCATTATACCCAAGTCTGCCATATTCTCATACGTCTGTTCATACAGACAGCCTCCGACAGAGAACAAAAAAATTCCAATCACCAACAACATTGCAAGTTTCATCCTACATTTTATTTTATCAATTGTGTTATTATCCGTATTTTCATATTCCCTTAAACATTCTATTCCACCGTATTTTTCCACTCACAGGATCCTTGGAGAACCAGATAAATTTGCCAACACCAAGGATGAAATCATCAGGCAATGGTCCCCAAAAACGTGAATCATAAGAATTAGCGACATTGTCACCCCGCATAAAGTAATAGTCATGCCGGAAACGATACTTACGAATCAAAGAATCACCCAATAACACACTATCTCCATGTAACAACAGAGATTGCCGGGTTTCATATTCAATACAACGGCGATAGTCCTTCCAAGCGATACTATCCAGATAAATTTCATCCCCTTTCGCAGGCAAATATAATTGATGCCTCTGTTGTTGTTCAGTCCAGCTATACATCTGTCCCGGAGTAGCCACACAACGTTTACAATAAAAAAGGTCGTTGCACAATATCATCCGTTCATCGTTTCTCGCATATGGGAAGCTGAATACCACTACATCTCCGGTTTGCACCTCACGGCTTCCTTTCTTTCGGATTACCTTATATCCTCCCCGTCCATCCTCTTCCCACACTCGCCTTCCCGGTATTTGAAGAGAAGCAATGATATAATCCCCACTAACCAAAGTAGGTGACATTGACCAAGTGGGAATTACACACGAGGCAAACAAATACAAGCGGGCCAGAACATAAAGTTGAAACAAGGCAAAAAGGGAAAATGCCATAAATATTACTTCAAATGTTTTAGCATTCCATATATATTTGTTCTTCATTCTTCGAATAATAATAAATTCATTTCTTCAGCAAAGTTGAGATTCTCTCCAAATATATTCCTATTTGCTCTATATTATAAGTAGTTGGAATAAAAAAGCGATCAACAACCTTCTCTCGATTATTCCACACAAACAAATATGGTAGTTCAATGCTATCAGCAGGAATAAGAATTTCATTTTCTTTTAAATAAGTAGCCTCAATTTGATAAGATTTTATTTCTCTTAGAAAATCTTCATTTTCATAACTTACAAGAAAAAGAACATTCTCAGAAGTTAAATAGGATTGGAGTTTACTCATTAATACATTTATACAAGTCTGACAATGATTTTGATTTAAGCGTATTATTAAATAACGATTCTCATCTTCAATTGAAATATTTTTCCTTCTATACTTTTTAGCCACCATTTCCCCTAAATCAATATATAAACCTTCATTTTTTATAAAGGTTTCAAATATTTCATTTAGCTTACAATTATCATATATTTTAATACTCAACTCACTCTGACACTTAGCACATTCTCTTTCTAATGTTTGCACTTTTTCATGTGCACGATTATACACTGACCATAGACAAAGCACAGAGACAACAAATAGCACAACTAATATACTACAAATCAACCGCATATTATCTAATATAACTTTTTTATCACAGTCTTCGCGAACAGTAAAAATAAAAAATAAGTTAAAGAATCAACTTAGAATATAAAAAGAAAGCTCAAAAGTCAACAACATTTCCGAGAATTATAAAATACAAACTATAAATATAAAAGAACCTCATCATTTATTTAAGACTATGATAAGGCTCTTGACTATATAAATAGAATTCAATATCTTGCAATTTATAAATTTGCCCTTATAAAATCACACTTTAATTTTTTACTAAAAAGTAAAATGAGTTTATTTATAAAATATAAACAAACACATTGAGGGTTCTCATTTTTACTTCCTTGGCAACTGAAACAGCAACAGGACCGGATTGTCTTCGTCTTTCAGTTCTTTGTACACGCGGGCAAATTGGTCTGCCAGT
>CAJKOW010000016.1 GCA_905201685.1 uncultured Bacteroides sp.
TTCTTTGCTGCGATTGGCCATATCTTCTTCCGTTGAAGTTATCGAAGGCGAAGATTGTCTAAGTTCGCAAGTGCTCAACTTATTAGTTGACAATGCTTCAGTTAATAAGTCTACCAAGCTGGAACACCCTGTTTGACAAAGTGCCGCTTGAAACGGTTCGCTACAAACGCCTTGTCAACTCGTCAACTTATTGCTTGTCAACTGCAACTTGAGCTTACAAAGGTTGGGGTATTAATATATTTCAAGATAAAAAAATGATTGCCGCATAAACTTTTCTTTATGCGGGCTTGTACATAAAGAAAAGTTTATGTATCTTTGTTGTGTCAATAAAAGAACGAGAAATGGAAAAGGAAACGAGAATGAGGTTGTTGTCCAAATTGACCAAATTGAAGCTGATATCGAAGATGTATGAGCATACCTTCCGCAATGCGGGAAACAAAATGAGCGAAAAAGAGATGAACGCATTGCTGGATGCGAAGCTCGAAACGGAAAGACAGATAGAGATGCTGGAAAAAATTCTGAATGACAGCGAAAAATGATTTATGAACAAGCCCCCTGCGACAGAGAGGGAGCACAATACTGTAACATATATGGCACTGAAAGATGATTTGAAAAAACTGAATGAAATTGCCCGTTCGGACGCACCAGACGCCATGGAGCGTTATACGGCCTTGTCTGATGAGATAACCGCCAAGTACCAGTCGCCGGAAGATGCGAGCGAGATAGCCGATTTCTTGTTGAACGGATATAAAGAACTGGGACAGGAGGCGGAGGAAATGATAAACTACGTGACCGTGAAACAGCAGATTGCCCCCTATGCTGACATTATTCCGCTGGGCTATATTGCCAAGAAATATTTCGGGAAGAGTACAGCCTGGCTGAGCCAACGCATCAACGGTACCAAAGTGAGGGGTAAGGTCTATACGCTGAGCAAAGAAGACCTGGAGACATTCAACTTTGCCTTGCAGGACATCAGCAGGAAACTTGGTTCCATATCCATAGCTTGACAGACGTTTTATTGAACACCCTATTCCCCGCAGTTCGAGCCGCTGCGGGGATTTTTTTATTCTAACCTGAAAAAAGTACCCTCCACTACTTCAGGGCATCCTTTACTTTCCATGTTGTATTTCAGTTCTTCACAAAAATACGGTTGGTTACCGATTAGGAATATATCTGTAGGCTCGTACCATTGTCCTTTTCGTAAGAAGCTAAACTTATATTCAGTTTTTTGTTAACTTTCGGGTTGTCTTTATACAGCTTATTGTATAGTCCGTATTCGCCATCAATCTGTAACGTTGTTTCCTTGTCGGGGTATACTGCATAAAAAGCCGCATCACCAATGTTGTATGAACCATAATGAAAAAGAGTTGTACGATATATCGGTATTCTATATGCTGAACTACTTCGCACAGATTCTCCTGTTGAGTTATCAACAGAAATGAAATAATTTTGGTACCCCTCGTAAAATGCAATAAACAAGTGATTAGGAGGTTGTTTCTCTTAAATACCAACTTTTATGTAATCTATCAGACCTTGCTTATTCTGTGAACTGTCTGATACCTCCAGTACATTTCTTGCCAGCGGAACAGTGAAAAGATTGAAATCCCCGTTTTCTCTCAAATAAATTTCAGCAGGTATAATCTCCAGCTCTACAAATTCTTCATCGTTAGGGTCGTTCACCACCCGTTGCAGGTACATCATGTGCTGGTAGAACTTGATAGTGCCTGCGCTATTGTTTATACAACAAACGTGCTTGTTGTCGAAAAACTGGTCTTGATAGATAATGCATTTATTGAATGTGTCCTCAGGTATGTCAAAGTCCCACAGCCTGTTTGTACGGAATTCGCATAACTTCACTATTTCGGGGTCTATATCGGCAAACTGATAGTATTCTATCCCCTCAGGCAATTTATATTTCACGTTGGTGTAGTTTGTGTATATGTCACTTCAACATCAAACGTTTTTTCATATTCATTGAGCACATCTTCGGCATTGATTACGATATAGGGTTCTTAAGTTTCGCACTTGCGAAACTTGAGTAAGGGGTATTTTTAGGCATGTCCGATCCGATTTCTAACGCGCGTACGCGCGCGTGTGTGTGTGAGGAAGCCTGCAAGTTTGCAAGTTTGCAAGTTTCATACTTTTTTCAGCCACTTCTCCCGCATCAGTCGTACAAGGAAAATCATACCCCGGAAACACAATTCAATGCACATGGCAATCCATACCCCTTTCAGTCCCAGCGTCGGAGCAAGCAAAGCGGCCAATGACAAGCGTACCGCCCAAATACTGAAAAGATTCATCAGGCACGGCACCAACGTATCAGCCGCCCCGACAAATACTCCATATGCAACAATCGATGCAGCAAACATAGGTTCAGCAAACGCCTCAATGCGCAAGGCCATCACTCCCAATCCCCGAATCTCCTCGACAGGAGTCATCAAACCGATAATCTGAGGGGCAAACAGATACATAAGTACCCCCATCACTCCCATTACCCCCATTCCCATAAACACAGTGATGCGTCCGAAACTGCGGGTCAACCGCCAGCGTCCGGCACCGATACTTTGCCCGACCAGTGTCGTAGCAGCCTCGGCAATGCCGTAAC
The DNA here is from genome assembly GCA_905201685.1 of uncultured Bacteroides sp. Classification (GTDB taxonomy): domain Bacteria; phylum Bacteroidota; class Bacteroidia; order Bacteroidales; family Bacteroidaceae; genus Bacteroides. Next base: position 2,606 of record CAJKOW010000016.1, read on the forward strand.
CGGGCATATAGCAAAGGCTTTCGGCCGTAATGGCAAAAGAGTTGGCCGCGATGGCAAAAACTCCTAACGGAGCCACAATGACGGTTGTCACAATCTGTGCTCCGCAAATGACCATGTGCTCAATCCCCATCGGAAGACCGATGCGAAGCGCATTTCTCAACGTGACTGCTTTCGGACGGAAGCCACCCCTCTCCCCACTCTGCTTCAATTCGTTCGAGCGGGTCCAGAGATACCACAACAATACGCTGGCAACCACCATTTCGGCAGCAGCCGTGCCCAAGGCCGCACCAGCCACGCCGAGCCCTGCTCCGGGCATCGTGAAAGAGAAACCCGCAAAAACCAACTCACGCGAAGGAAAAATCAGGAAGAAGTTGAACAGCACATCCAGCGCACACATCACCACGCCAAGCAGACTGGGCACATGCATGTTACCGCTGCACCGAAGCATACCGCCCGACAAGAAATTGATCTGCAAAGCAGGTAAAAAGAGCGAGAAGATGAAAAAATAAAGAGTGGCATCGGAATGAATGGATGCATCGCCTCCCAGCCAGACAGGCAACGCCGGACTGACTGCCATCCCAACGATGGCCAGCAACAGGCTGAAAACAGAAGTAGCCGTCAACGCCTGCCGCAACAAGGCACGCGCACTATGCATGTCGCCGGCTCCGATCCGATGGGCCACCTGAACGGAAAATGCCGTCGAAGCAGCCGCACATACCCCGGAGAAAAGCCACGTCGTTGTAGACACCAGCCCAATGGAAGCAGATGCTTCGGCTCCCAGACTGCCGACCATCGCCGCATCGATATACTGCATGACGATGGAAGACAACTGCGCAATAACCGCCGGAATACTGAGCTGCACCGTCAGGCGCAACTGTTGTCCCAAGGTCAACGGTTGACCATTGCGGATCAGTGCAAGCAGCCCGTCGCCCTTTTTTAACTGAATCATTATCCGTTATACTTTCTGACAGGGTTATACATCCTTCCGAACGCCGACATTCGCCAGAGCTTCCGTGTCTTGTGCCGACATAACATCACATCCCAACGAGCGGACAAAGCCTTGAAAACGCATCAAAGCATCTTGCAACACCGCACGCGGACAGGCGATGTTCCAACGCAGAAAGCCTTCCCCTTCCGCTCCGTACATGGTTCCACTATTCAGCCACAGCCCGGTTTCTTCGAGCAGACGCGACTGCAACGTCTCCGAAAGGATGTTCAGGCTCCGGCAATCGGTCCATACCAGATAAGTTCCTTCCAGCTGCGTAACCGGAATGTGCGGCAGGTGCATGCAGAAGAATTCGCACAGATAGTCGTAATTGCCTTTCAGATATTCCAGTAACTGCAACAGCCAGTCCTCCCCTTCGTTATAAGCAGCTATGGTGGCCTCGATGCCGAAAGGATTGACATCGCACACCTCGTTGATGTTGATGGCCCGATCGATACGCTGCCGGACAGCCTCGTCACGGGCGATGATGGTAGCAATCTGCAATCCGGCCAGATTGAACGATTTGCTCGGAGAAACGCAGGTCACCGAATTCCACAAATGGTCCTCACTGATGGAAGCAAACGGAGTATAGACATGCCCCGGAAACACCAGTTCGCAATGAATCTCATCTGCAATCACCTTCACCTGATTCTTCCGGCAGATTTCCCCGATACGGCACAACTCATCGCGGGTCCATACGCGCCCTGCCGGATTATGAGGATTGCAAAGCAACATAAGTTTAACACTCTGGTCGGCCGTCTTGCGCTCCAGATCTTCAAAATCGATGTGATACGTACGGTTTTCGTATTTCAGCGGACTGGTCACAATCCGGCATCCGTTGTTGCGGATAGACGAAAAGAAACAATTATATACTGGTGTCTGTACCAGCACCCCGTCGCCCAGTTCCGTCAGCGCCTTGATGACTGCCGAAAGAGCCGGAACAACCCCGGACGTGTAAATCATCCAATCCTTCTCCACCTTCCAGCCATGACGGCGTCCGAACCAGCTGCTGACCGATTCGTAATAGGCATCCGGCACACGGACATAACCAAAAATGCCATGACGCACCCGCCGCTCCAAAGCATCGACAACAGCCGGAGCGGTGCGAAAATCCATATCTGCCACCCACAGGGGAAGCACTTCTTTGCCAGCCGGCGCACTGTCCCATTTATACGAATTCGTATGCCGCCGCGGCACAATTTCATCAAAGTTATATTTCATCGTCAGTTTGTTTTAATCGGTGAAGGAACGCCCGTCTCGCAGCCTGATCCGGCAATCTGCAGGCGCCTTGATGTTCGCGTCCAGGGTGACCGAACCGATAGCGTCTGCCACAATCGTGCCCGAAGTAGGATTTTTGATATTGGTTATTGCCCCACGTATGTCGGCATGCAGCGTGCTGTACTCAAAGGCACGGTCGCAGTCAGGGCCAAACGTACAGTTTTCCAGCACCAGATCGTGCGCATAGCACAGTGGTTGCTCGCCGGTAATGTGGCAATTGACCAAACGGAGGTTTCTGGAGTGCCACCCCAGATACTCGCCATTGAGTTCGGAATCGTAGATCGTCACATTCTCTACCTCCCAGAAAGCATCTTTGGTGGTGATCCTGGCGTTACGGATCTCTACGTTCTTCACATACTGGAATACATATTTACTGTCACTCTCCAAGCCGTCGACACGAATGTTGTTGCTGAACATGAACGGATAGGTTCCGCCATGCAGTTTGAGGTTCTTTACGCGGATGCCGTTGCAACGCCAGAAGACTTCGTCTGCATCGTTCATCGTCACGTTCTCTATATCGATTTCTTCCATCTCGCGAAACATCTTGGGAGCGTCAATAACAGTGTCCTTCATCGTCAGATGATCGGAATACCACAAGGCAGAGCGTCCTCCTACATCGAAATAGCAACGCTCGATGGTGAAACCATGTACGTGCCAGAAAGGATAATTTCCCTCGAAACGGCACTCGAAGGCTTCGATGTTGCTACACTCTTTTATGGCCGATTCTCCGGCACGGATGACTACATTCTCCAGACGGAGGTCGTGTGACTCGAATAAGGGACGTTCTCCTCCAAACTCGGTATCTCTAATAATATTCATAAACTAAATCTTTATGGTTGAATAATTATCAATGCTACAACTTCTCCGAGAAAGAGTTGCCTTGCCCGAACGCCTGCATGGCAGACCAGTTTCCTATCCTGCCACTGCCGATCGGCTTTCGGCCGGCAAAGATATAAAAAAACTGTTCGCAACGAACTCTCCTCGGGATGATTACCTGATGCAAAAATAGAAAGTTACCGGTAACGACATGGTATACAAATCCCCGTGATGCCTACCCCGATTACGGATTTCTTAAATCCCGGACTCCGCCTCCCAACCTCCACACATGCCAATATCAAAAAAAGGCATTGTTTCAGCCTATACAAAAGCATGCATTTGCACAAAGCCGTGCATGCCTGTTGTAATGGCTAAAACAATGCCTTTATCACATTCCCTGCATTCTCTGTCAGGGAATTCCTATTCGGAATGCTTTACCAAGCCCAGTCGTTGACATTGCAAGAACTTTCAACCTCATCCTCTATCACATCGGGCAGATTGCAGAAGAAGTCGAGACCGGTATTCACTTCCAGGTCGTCGATGCTTACTGCACAGGCTTTCAGCTGATCGGCAGTCGGCTTCTTGGGCCAGTCTTCCTTGTGTTCTACCCAGAAACCAATTGCATGGTAGGTGTCTCCCTTCTGTGCCAGGATAGCCATGAAGTAATACTTAGGACAAGCCAGACCTTTCGGGGTAAAACCATTGGCATCGGTTGTCGGGAATTTACTGTCCGCAGCAGCTACGGTACCTTTAAAGTTGATCAAAAGGTTGTCTATCGTACCACCTTTGGTGATATACAGTTTGTCGTATACGTCCGACAGACAGGATGCTCCCCACTGCTGTACCTGTTCTTCCAAACCTTGCCAGAAGCCCTGATTGAACGAAGAGAATTGCGGAGAAACATTCGTGTAATAGAATGTCTGCCAGTTGGCTTCTTCAGAGAAAGCACGATCATATGAAGCACACAAGTGACCCTTATCATAGCCGTCGTTCTTATGGTTGGATTCTTCCGGCTGCTTGATTCCTTCGGGCAGTTCCGGATCCTGCGACCAGGCATCCTCGGGAGCGCGTTGTACGTTCTTCTGAGCCGTAATCTTGTCGAAACTGAAAGCTACCCATGCAGCATGTTGCTTTTCTTCGTTCCACTCCAATGCATAATTCAGCATCTGTTCGCCGTTTGTTTCTACAAAATGAGCCACATAGTGATTGGCTGCATTCAGATAAGGAATCTCGTAAGACGTTACCGAAACATTGTCGCCTACAGCTGCATTGGCATTGCCATTCTCGCTCAGGTCACGGTCCTTGGAGCTGTCGACGATGTATTCTATTGCTACATTATTGCCCTGAATATAGGCTACTCTCAGCTTCAGGAACGTATATTTCGTGGCTCCCTTGTAACGTGCCCAGTAGTTTTTACCTTCCATCACTTCGGCTGTTTCCTGCCAGGCATTGTCGGCCGGAACCCCGGTCATGCTTTCCAACGCACCTTCGCCCGCCTGTACAAAGCGCCAGGCACTGCCCGTAAACTTCTTGTCCTGTATATAGAAAGGATTAGTGAATTCTTCTGTTTCGAAAACGCTGAAACCTTCGTTACTGTTGGCATAGCCCTTCAGTATTACGGTAGAAGAGCCTTGCTGTGTGGTTTCGATATAACCGTTGGCAGGCACATCGGAGTCGTCATTACACCCGGTAAAACACAATCCGAGTGCCAAAACGCACATTAAAGATAACTTCTTCATCAAAATAGAGTTTTATTTATTAGTAATATCAAACTATATAACCGACAAAAAAAGGAGTTAGAGGAGCTGGGCTCCAGTAACTCCTCCTTTTATCTATTTAGCTTACGTCTTATTCCTTGATAGAAATATTCTTGATTTCTACTGTAGGAGCAACCGCAGCGGTACTCTTATAGTGGAAAGCAAGACGGATCTTCTGACCGACAAAGTGTGACAGGCTGACAGGTTCGATGGTGTTGAAATCCCAGCTTGAACCTTCAGGCCATCCGTTGATTTCCAGAGTTTCCCAAGTAGCCGTAGTAGCGTCGCCCGAGAAATCAGTAGAAATCTTCGCATTCAAGTGATTCTTCAAGTCATTTCCTTCCAAGAAATTGATAGCTACATCAAATACCATGTTCGGAGCAACAGCCTTTGTCAAGTCAATTTCCGGAGAAATCAGCCAGCTTTCAGCCTCTTTATTACCACTTGAGTATCCGGATCCTTTCCAACCATAAGAATTGTCAAGCTTCCAAACAAACGACAAACCGGAGAGCTCGATATCCTGTGCAGTGAAGCCACCGCTTTCACCATTCAGTAAAGAAGACTCTAAATAAACACGAGCCTCTTCCCACTTGCCATCTGTCTTCTGGAAAGTGATGATGCTTGAAGAAGCTACAGTAGTTTGTGTCCATGCCGCACCGTCGTAAGTGAACTCGGTTGCTGCAATAGCACCGTCGCTATTGGAATTGTAAACAACGGTCACTACATCGTTTGTCTTAGCATAAGGATAAGTACGTTGCAGGTAAACCGGCAAAGTTTCAGCAGGCTTGCTTACGTAGGAGTATCCCATCTGCGTATAATCGGCCGGCTGCAAAACAGCGATATCGGCAGCATCGGTAGAATACTTGCTCCAAGTTTGAGAAGAAGCGTTGTAACGGTAAACAGCAGAAGTATTCGGGGTGACAGAAGCACGGGTCATTGCCAATGCCGAACTAGCGACTTGATAATTAGTAGTAATCCAAACTGTTATAGTTTCTACTGAACCAAATCTAAAAGCCTCATCTATAGTAAAATACGGTAATACTGCATTCTCTGCAATTTCAATAGTAGGAGATACCAAATAAGATTCAGTGTCATGATTTGTATTATTCACATATCCATTTGCTATCCATCCGTAAGTTTTATCATTAGCCCATACATAATCAAGGCCTCCAGTATTTACATCGTAGATAGTAAAGCCACCCTCATCGCCTAACAATGAATTCTCGGCATATGTATATCCACCTACCTTGTCAGCAGAATATGAACCGTAAGAATAAGATGCTTCTCCGTCTTTATTTACATAATAGTTCAATTTTACACTCTTATTCTTAGCCACATTTGTAATCGAGAAAAGATCCGAACCTCCAGCAGAAGCTATGGTCCACTCGTATCCGTCCTCCCCCATCGTGTCGGCTACATTGAAGCTATCATAAGAACCTGACATATAGAGATATTTTCCTATTGCATTTTTCAATGCAAAACCATTTGCCGTAGCCTCGACACTCATGACACTGTATGCAGCATCAGCAGCAGAAATAACTCCGTCTGTCACAGTAATAGGATCAGGATACATATAACCATATGTATAATCGTCACCTGTTAAACGCCCAAACGGGTAGTAATTATTATCAGCACCCAATGAAGCTATCACATATTCACCAGCACCAGTAAATCCTTTTGAAGTTTCAACTTTCTTAAATGATCCATCTTCTTGCTTCGAAAACAGATAAACATCCAGATAAGGAACAGAAAGAGCCTTGAAATTCTTCAATTCCCATTTAGCTCCTCCCTGAGCAGTACTTGTATATTTAAATCCAATATTAACACTTTGTCCTTTATATGCAGACAAATCTACAGCTCCCATATTGACATAGTTCCAGTTTTCACCTTTAGAACGTACTGGAATTGTAGCTAACTGTGTCCAAGTTGGTTCACTCGGAGTTTCTCCACTACCTCCGCCACCAATGCTAGGTTCTGTTTCCGAATATGCATAATTTACCACTAACATATCTCCATCTTTTGCATCAGGATTTACAGCCTTCAAAACAGATGAGATTTTACCTATAGACTTAGGAGAAAGAAAATTAGCTGTAACTTGATCCCCCCATATCAATTCATAATCGTCAGAAGTAAGGCTATAACTTTTAATGCCATTGAAGTCCTTCAGATATTCGGGCAGATTCTCAAAATTGTTATAATAGACCGTAACCTTGGAATTATCGTCCAGATAAGGGAACTTGCCGGAGATGAAAGTAGGCAAATACCATGCAGCCGGTGCATCTTCCGTGAAATATTTATTGGCTCCGACAGCAGCCAAAGCAGCCGCATACGTATTTCCTTCAGGATCTTTGGACAATGCTATTTCCTTATTCGTGCTATTATTCGCTATTGCTGCATAATCTGAATCAACCAGACGAAGAGTGTCATTCCGCACATCAGTAGGACGAGTCATTTCGTCGAGCCCAGCAAAGTTATCTTCATTGTAATCGCAACCGCCTAATGCGAGCAACGATGCCATTACGGGAATTATATATTTTCTTTTCATAAAATCGACTAACTTTAAAGATTAAAAATTAAGCTTCAGTCTTACACTGTACGTACGACCCCAGGCATAGAATACGCGGGCGTCTTCCCAGCTGTGCGAAGCACCATCGATCGCATCGGTAATATATTCCTGATCGAATACATTGTCTATATTACCATAAAGTGTCGCATTGATATTACCAATCTTGAAACGATATCTGGCGCTCAGGTCGAACACGTTTGCATCAGGAATTCTCCAAGGACTGTCGTATGACTTCTCGCCGTTGGCTACCAGATCGCTCGAATTGAATGACCACTCAGCATAGTTGCGTCCGTAGTAGTTCCAATCGATACCTACACTAAGGTCTTTCGTAATCTTGGCATCCAATCCCAGAGCAGCTGTTGTCTGTGCAGAGTTACCAACCTTGGTATCATTCAAGTGGATAGTCATTGAAGCATGATCTTCGGCCTGGATACCTGAAGCGTGAACAATTTCGCCTTCGCTTGTCCAGCTCTTTACAGGCTGACCGGTTGAATCGTAGAAGTAACCTTTAGCATCGCAATTCCAACGCCAGTATCCCATAGAGAACATACCACGAACATCCAACCATCTGAACGGTTTAGCAACCAAATCCAATTCAACACCCTGGTGGATAGCATTTACACCACTCATGTTGATACTGATACGATCGACAAACTCACCGTCACGGTTCTTCAAATCGATACCACGGCTCATGGTCTTGTTCAACCACTTCGTGTGATACAGGTTCAGGTTGGCAGTCAGATATTTCGAACGGAAGCCATAACCCAATTCTGCAGAGAATACTTTTTCATTAACCGCATCCGGGTTGGTCAGGTTGCTGGTTGTAGACTGCAGGAAAGCACCTCCCGAGAAGAAAGGAGCACGGCTGATATAACCAATGTTGGCAAAAACATTATGATTGTCAGTGAGGTTGTAGTTCAAACCGCCCTTGGCAGTCCATCCCAAGAAGTTTACAGTCTTAGACTTGGCATGATCGGCATCATAGTAAAAGCGGTCGTAACGCCAATAACCGGTGTTCGAGATAGAACCGGCAACAAAGGCACTCAGTTTGTCTCTGTTGTATTCGGCCTGTGCAAATACACCTTCCTGTACGGTATAACCATCATAATCACGATAAACTACATCGCCTACCTGCAATTTCTTGTTAACAAAAGCGTTGCCGGCTGCAGCAGCAGCGTTATTAGCTACCAATACATTCTGACGAGAGGAAGAGTCGATGTAATAGTCACCACCATAAAGGTCGCACAATTCATTGGTATGCACACCCTTATAATAACGGAAATCAACACCGCCATAGAAATCTACATATTCACCGAACTTTGTAGTATAAGTAGAAAGCAAACCAATCCAAGTGTGCTTGTTATAAGACTTAGACATGGCCATCTTCGAACCGGTATCGCTTTCCTGATTCAGCTTATAAATTTCGTCGTATGCGAAAGTACCGTCTTCGTGACGGAAAGTAGTGTTCAATGTACCATAAGAAGCACCATACCAGTTGCTTCTATCAGAAGAAGTAAAACCTTGACCGGCATATCCATAACCGTTACCGATAGATGCGTACAAAGCTGTACTCAAAGAAGAGTTACGGTTAATCTGCCACAAGTGATTCAAAGAAAGCTGCGGTTTGTGATAAGCATTGCGGGCAGAAGTCTTTCTTTCGCCATTCAAGCCATATCCGTAAGTAGGATTATACTTGTAGGGGCTGTCACCATTCATATACTTCTTTGCTACAGTCTGCCAGCCTTCAATAGTCAAACCGTCGTTGTTATTACGTTGGTTGTGCCACTGAGGAGCGCCGAAAGCTGTAAACGAAAGCTGATGGTTGTCGTTAATACGCTTTGCGATATTGATAAACCAGTTATAAGCCTCGTATTCGGTACCCTGAATGTATCCATCGGCCCAAGTCTTGGCACCCAGCAATGTCAATGCCCAACCAGACTTGCTCATACCTGTAGATACGTTAAACATGATTTTATTATAACCGTCATTTCCCATCGCATAAGAAACGGAACCACCTTTCTTTGCTTCTACAGAATTGGTCACAATATTGATAGAACCACCCACCGAAGGAGCAGATACTTTAGAAGCACCTAAACCGCGTTGAGTCTGCATGCTGCGAGTCACGTCAGAAAGGCCGGCCCAGTTTGACCAATAAATACCTCCCCACTCCATATCGTTCATCGGCACGCCATTGATCATTACCGCGATATTTTCGGATTCGAAACCACGCATGTTGATACGGGAGTCTCCAAAACCACCACCTTGCTTAGTAGCGTATACACCAGGAGTCGATTTCAAAATCTCAGGGAATTCCTTCGTACCTAACTTTTCTTCGATAAACACAGGCTCTACTGTCGACACAGCAACAGGAGTCTTTCGGGCAATGGCCACGGAGGAAGTGACAACTACGTCATTCAACAATACTGCATCCGGCTGCATCTTGACAACCCCTAAATCAACAGAAGCACCCTTCTGTGTGATTTTCTGCTTCAGGTCCTTGTAACCCACATACTTGAATACCAAAGTGGCATTCGGAGCAACGCCTTGCTTGAAATAACCGTCAATGTCGGTTACCGAACCTTGCGTAGTACCTTCTACCATAACGGCAGCTCCCACTAACGGTTCACCTGTTTCTGCGTCAACAAGTTGACCTTTTACTGTAGTCTGAGCCATCGCGTACGAGCTGAGCACAGACATCACAGCAACTAATAGGAAATGAATTAGATTTCTTCTCATAATCCTTCTTTTAGTTAATAGATAGTGTTAATTAAACATTAATTTATGTTCCGAGTTGCAAATATAACTAATTAAAACAAGATTTATATTACATTTATGCTACTTTTTTTAAGTTATAGAAAGACATTGCAAACGCCTTTCAGCAAACATTTTCCATCCGTTTGCACTGGAGATTTCAATCTGTAAGCGAACAGCAGAAATATTATACATTTTAACACGAAAACAAAGAAGCTAAGAACTTTCTATTAAAAAACGAAGGAGAATGAAAAGGCATGCCCCTTTATTGCAGAACCACAAAAAAAAGCCTCACCGACCCAAGCCACCCAGATCCTTATAAACGCAAAAAAGGTGGAAGAACCCGTCTTCCACCTTTCAAACCTATCGATACAAATGCTCATTTCAACTGCTCTGCCACCTGCTTCAACAGATTGTTGGCATTATCCAACATTTTCTTTTGAGCCGGTTTGTCAGCAGACAACAGCGGAACGAGTTTTTCCAAATATACTTTAGCTTCTTTGAAGTCGTTGTCAGCCTTGGCAGCCTCTTCATCGTATTTTGCACGATCGGAAGTAGCCAGCGGAGTAGCTTTTCTCAGGATAGTTGCACCATTATTGAAATACAATGCGCCCAAACTATACAATGCATTCACATTGTTTTCCTGGAAAGCCAAAACTTGTTTGTAAGCTTCTTCAGCTTCTTCTACCTTACCGGCTTTCTGAGCAGTAATACCTGCGTTGATATAATAGTTAGAATACAGCTTGGTCAATGTCTTGTTGCCGGGAACAGCTTCCAAACCTTCTTTCAATGTAGCTACATACTCATCGTTTTTCTTTAAGTCTTTCAATGCACCGGCTTTTCCGATGTATGCATTGGCCAGATTATATTTCTTCTGAACGGCAATATCGAAATACTTAACGGCTTCGGCCGGTTTCTTGATTTTATCGGCACATACACCACAATTATAGGCAATAACAGAGTCCTGATTATTGGTTTGTGTCAAATAAGTGCTGAATTTTGTGTAAGCTTCCTGGTAGTTCTTTGCTTCAAGGGCGGCTTTACCTTCATTGATCAGTTTTGCAGGATCTGCAGCTTCCTGCGCAAAAAAAGTAGTTGCTGCACAACAAAGTGCAAGAGATAAGATTAATTTTTTCATATGCTTTAGTTGTTTATAAATCGACTTCTCAAAGGTAACAGACAGAAAGCAGTCATCAAAACCTTTTTAACTTTTTTGACTTTTTTACGATAGTTGTAACAAACGTTACATAACGTAAAATTGCCACGGAAAACATAAAAAAAAGTGGCCACGCACTTTTATTCAACGTTCGTGACCACTTTTCAATCATCATACATCTACTACCTTCGTGAGGCATATGACTTAATTACCGGAATATTACTTAATGTCGATTACCTTTTTCGATTTAGCTTTCTCTTGCTCAGTGAACTTAGGCAACTCGATGTTCAACACACCGTTTTCTACATGAGCAGCGATTTGTTCTTTATCTACATCGTCGGGCAGAATCATTGTCTGCTGGAACTTAGAGTATGAGAACTCGCGACGCAAATAGCGACCTTCCTTCTTATCCTCGTCCTTGCTTTCATTCTTCTTCTCCATTGTGATGACCAAGTTGTTATCTTCGTCGATATGAACGTTGAAATCATCCTTTGTCATACCAGGAGCAGCCAACTCGACTCTGTATTCTTTTTCTGTTTCGAACACATTGATGGCAGGAGCAGTTGCATTTGCTTTTTCCATCCAATCGTTATCAAAAAAGTCATTAAAAATACTCGGTAACCAATTTTGATTTCTTCTAACAGGCATCATAGTTGTAATCTCCTATATTATAAGTTTAACATTCAATTTATTCCGAACGCCTGCCCAAACTCCTCAGGCGCTTTCTTCAGGAACACCCTTTCGGGAAGTTCCCTCGGTCTTTCGCCCTCGGCTTCCGAACCGTCGTTCGCCATAGATATGGCAAACTCCGTGCCAATGGTTTTTTGATGCCTTTATTGACAATATGTCACAAAAACAATGACTATTCTACTTGTTTTATGACATTTTGTAACCAAACAAATTCTAATGAAAGATTCAAGTCAGTTTAAAACGGATCCTCCAACGTTTATCTTCTTCGTTCCAATCGTGACTGATAATTTTAAAAGTTCCGATTTCGGACGTATTGGCCACATGTGTGCCAATGCACAAGCATTCGTCATAGTCGCCCACCTTAACTATACGTACCGTCTGCGATGCATCGTCGGGCAAACGCTTCAAATCGAAACGCCCTTTTGCTTCATCTTGCGAAATATATTCAGTTGTGACAGGCAAGTGGCGTCCTATTACTTCGTTCACCGCATCTTCCAAACGCTTCACATCGTCTTCTGTCGGGCAGTGTTCAAGCCGATAATCCAATTTACTCTTCTTCCGTTCAATATGTGCCGACACCGATCGTCCGCAACCAAACAGACGGATCATTGTCTGATTTACAATATGTTCGCAGGTATGCATGGGTGGATATTCCTGTTTGTTGTGCTCGTTGAGCTGCAGCTGCTGTTGTTCTTCCATCCTTTTTTCTTCGTTTTAAATGATATTAATGATAAAAAAAATAAGAGTGTGCCAAAGATAGCCATAATTACCTTATTATTCTGTTGACAACTCCACCAAATCCTTACACAAGAATATTTTTATCGAGAAAGTTTTGCAGATTTCATAAAAAGACGTACCTTTGCACCGCAATTAAGGCTGGTTCCGTAGCTCAGCTGGATAGAGCAACGCCCTTCTAAGGCGTGGGTCTTGCGTTCGAATCGCAACGGAATCACAGGAAAAAGGAAGCTTCAAAACATCGTTGACGTGTTTTTGGGTTTCCTTTTTTATTTCCCCCCGCCTCTGCTCTCTCCTGCCTGGATCCATCGGCTGAGGGCATATAAAAAATAAGTGCACCAAAATCAGGAAACCGAGTTCCTGATTTCAGCACACTTTCAACCTTAACAAACCAAAAAGTCAGAAGAAGGTTGCTTAAGCGCAACCTCTTATTTCGTTTTCTTCAATACAACCGCTGTACGTGCAGGCACATACAGTTTCAACCATTCTTTTTTCTCCTTCTTGTAAAGAGGGTCGGGCATGGTGAAATGCTTGATGGTATCGTCGCTGAAGCCATAACCTCCGTAAGCGGGATTATCGGTATTCAGGATGACTTCATAAGAGCCGGCCGGCACAAGGAAACCATAATCGGTAAACGACTGCTTCGGATTGAAATTGAAGACAAAGACCAGATCCTTGCGCATATAGGCCAAAATCTGATCGCTATCGTTATGCCAGATTTCCTGCACAGGCGTATCCTGGAAATTGCGAATGCTCTTGATGACCGACAGCATGGCTATATCGAAATCGCCCAAATAGTGATAAGCCAGGTTATGATTATCGACCAAATCCCACTGACGACGCGCATACTTGCACGACCAGCCGTTGCCTTCACGCGGGAAATCGATCCACTCGGGGTGTCCGAACTCATTTCCCATGAAGTTCAGGTAACCGCCGTTGATGGTAGTGGCTGTAAGCAGACGAATCATCTTGTGAAGGGCTATGCCGCGGTGCACACGATAGTTTTCATCACCTTTCTGCATATGCCAATACATGTCCGCATCAATCAGGCGGAAAATGATGGTCTTGTCGCCCACAAGTGCCTGATCGTGGCTTTCGACATACGAGATAGTCTTTTCGTCCTTACGGCGATTGGTTACTTCCCAAAACATGCTGGAGGGTTTCCAATCCTCATCTATCTTTTCCTTGATGGTCTTGATCCAATAATCAGGGATGTTCATGGCCATGCGGTAGTCGAAGCCATATCCGCCGTCTTCATACTTGGCTGCCAATCCGGGCATGCCCGATACTTCTTCGGCGATGGTAATGGCATTGGGCTTGATCTGATGAATCAGACGATTGGCAAGGGTCAGGTAACAGATGGCGTTATCGTCCTCGTGACCGTTGAAATAGTCGCCATAATTGCAGAAGGCCTCACCCAACCCATGACTATAGTAGAGCATGGATGTAACGCCATCGAAACGGAAGCCATCGAAATGATACTCTTCCAACCAATACTTGCAATTGGACAGCAGGAAATGAATCACCTCGTTTTTCCCATAGTCGAAACACAATGAATCCCAAGCCGGATGCTCATGACGGTCGCCCGGATAGAAATACTGGTTGGGATCGCCAGCCAGATTGCCCAATCCTTCCACCTCGTTCTTTACGGCATGCGAATGTACGATATCCATGATGACAGCAATGCCCATGCCGTGAGCCGTATCGATCAGTTCCTTCAGTTCGTCGGGAGTGCCGAAACGCGAGGATGCCGCAAAGAAGCTGGATACATGGTAACCAAAACTCCCATAATAAGGATGTTCCTGAATGGCCATAATCTGAATGCAATTATAACCGTCTTTTACGATGCGTGGAAGCACATTCTCTTGAAACTCTTTATAGGTACCGATTTTTTCTTCTTGTTGAGCCATTCCGATATGGCACTCGTAAATGAGCAACGGGACATTTTTTGCCGGTTTGAACACCCGTTTTTTCATCTTATAGGGCTTCTCGGGATCCCAAACCTGGGCACTGAAAATCTTTGTCTGCTCGTCCTGAACAACACGTGTGGCCCATGCGGGGATACGTTCGCCTTGTCCACCCTCCCAATGCACCATCATCTTGTACAAATCGCCATGCTTCATGGCACCGGCGGGCAACTTGATTTCCCAATTGCCATTGGCCTTACGCTTCAAGCTGTATTTCTTTTCTTCCTTCCAGCCGTTGAAGGTTCCAATCAGGTATATTTGAGTGGCATTAGGTGCCCATTCACGAAATACCCATCCGTCGGCCGTGCGATGCAAGCCAAAATATAAGTAACCGGACGCAAAGTCGGACAAAGTATGCTTTCCTTTGTTGGTCAGTTCGGCTTCCTTGTCGATGGCATGCTGATGACGGCCATTGATCGCGTCGGCATAAGGCTCAAGCCACGGGTCGTTTTTAATCAAGTTCAATGTTTCCATAAAATACAATCTTAGGATTCGTTATATTCAGACTTTAATTTTCACAATAATCTTCTTCACGCCCTTGGGTGTAATGCCGGGCGCATGGACATCCTGCGGGAAGAAGATGGCAAACATGCCAGGCTTTACAGTCAGATAACTCTCAGCAGGTCCGTCGAAGAACATGATGTCTTTTTCAGCATTGTAAGGGGTGCTGACCGGCAATTCCTCCTGAAGCGGCGTATAGCCCATGACCTCCACATCCGAAACCGGAATCTGAATGTCGATGTATTCCTTGTGAGCTTCCAAACGGGCCTCTTTGGAAGTTTTAGGCTGGGTTTGAGCAACATTTACCCAAAGTTCCTTACCCTTCAACTCCTTTTTTCCTATCTCCAGCGTCGCCCAATCAGTGGATTTCAAGAACTCGGCGACTTGTGCAAACAGGGGGTGAAGCGAAACGTATTCCCCTATATGTTCCAATTTGTCTATTACCATAGTTTTAAGATGTTAATTGGTTATTATCACATATGCTTTATTCATATTCGAACTCATCAATCGTATAATTTATAAAGTCGGAAAAGCGCTTCATTTGCCTGAAGATTTCTTCCGTCCGATCCAAAAAATCCGATTCGGTAAAGAAACTGTCGGGCACACTGCAGGCAACCGTATATTCCTTGCATTGCAGATACTTCAGATAGGGATAATCTTTGGAGAATCCTTTGGGAGCCGATTTCAGGAAACTTTCTCCAACGACAGGAAAGTATTGCTTAAACCGGGGGTCTTCGACAATGCTGCGATATTCGGCCATATTGTCGTAAACGGCTTGCCTCAAAGCACGAAGCAAAGGTGACGGAAGACAGTAGCTTCCACCCGCCAGCAAGCAGTTGTCCGGCTGAAGGTGGACATAATAACCGCAATGATATGACTTTTTCCCTTTCGGATTGATATAGCCGCCGATGTGTATCTTATAGGGAGTTTTGTCTTCCGAGAAACGCGTATCCCTGTATATGCGGTAAGTGCAATCTTTGGGCTCAATGCAACGGACACTCTCATCGAACAAGGAAATCCGAGAGATGACGGCAGATAATAAGTTGTCGAACTCAGTGCGAGCCGTTTCGTAGTAATCACGATGGGCATTGAACCATTCACGATTGTTGTTGGCTGCCAGATCTTTTAGAAATTGGAATATAACAGGTATATCCATACATCCATCTACATTTCTTTATTTATTTGACAAACTTACAAATAATTTTTTGAACAAACGAAGAAGTATGAGAAAAAGAAACAAAAAAGCCGTGCCGGCAAAAACAATCCATGATCATTTTGCCGACACAGCTTATCTGATTTTCTACAGAGCAGGTTGTCTATTCCGACACCTGTCGCTGTCTAACACTTTCAACAATCAATTGAACCAGCGAACATAGCAGAAGTCCTGACGATGGGGCAGATCGGGGTTCTTTGGGAACATACGGTAAGCCACTTTGAAACTTCCTGCATTTTCCAGTTTGTGCTTAGCACGGAAGGTATAAAGAGTACCCTCTTTCTTCACCACTTCGAACGGCTCGACTGAATATACATGCTGTTTGCCATCACCGGCAGTGTAAGTTGTTACCAGTTCGAGGCCGATTGCATCGTCCAAGCCCTTCTCGTCGATGACGTATGTGATGGAATATTCCTTTCCGCTTTCGATGGATGCTTGCTTGATTTCTTCCGACTTCTCGCAAGAGACGATCTCGATGCTGTCCCACTTCTCGGCTACCATTTCCTTCCAAGCAGCAATTTCCTTGGCCTTGGCATTGTTGTCGGCAGCCAGCAGGTGGAAGCGTTTAGCCTCCTTGTTATAGAACTTGTTGTAGTAATCGTCCAACTGACGTTTCATCGTATAATGAGGCGCAATCTGAGCGATAGAGTTCTTGATGGTCTTGATCCATCCTTCGGAGTATCCCTTCTTGTTGCGTGCATAATACAAGGGCAGGATTTCTGTTTCGAGGATGCTGTAGATGGTAGCGGCATCGAGCTGATCCTGATGTTCCTGATTCTGATAAGTACGCTTCTCGGTCAAAGCCCAACCTGCGCCTTCACGATAGCCTTCGAGCCACCAGCCGTCGAGCACGGAGAAGTTGATGACACCATTCATCAAGGCCTTTTCACCTGACGTACCGGATGCTTCGAGCGGACGGGTCGGAGTGTTCAGCCAGATGTCAACACCCGATATAAGGCGACGCGCCAACTGCATGTCGTAGTTCTCGAGGAAGATGATCTTGCCCAGGAACTCGGGACGACGCGAGATTTCGATGATCTTCTTGATCAATCCCTGGCCGGCACCATCGTGCGGATGAGCCTTACCTGTGTACAGGAACTGAACAGGATAGTCGGGATTATTTACAATTTTAGCCAGACGATCGAGATCGGTGAACAACAGGTGTGCACGCTTGTAAGTGGCAAAACGACGGCCGAATCCGATCAGCAGTGCATTCGGATTGATCTTGTCGAGCAGGGATACGATGCGCGAAGGATCGCCCTGATTCTTCAGCCAGCTTTCGCGGAACTGACGACGAATGAAGTCGATCAGTTTGTTCTTCAAAGCCATGCGGGTCTTCCAGATTTCTTCATCGGGTACGTTATAGATGGCTTCCCAGATCTTTGCATTCGACTGGTCGAACCAGAAGTTTTCGTCGAAGTGAGCGGCATAAAGCTGTTTCCATTCGGTGGCGCTCCATGTGGGGAAGTGTACGCCGTTGGTCACATAACCTACGTGCATTTCTTCAGGGAAGTAGCCCTTCCAGATAGGCGCAAACATCTCCTGCGATACTTTTCCGTGCAGCCAGCTTACGCCGTTGACTTCCTGAGAAGTGTTGCAGGCAAAGATTGACATACAGAAGCGCTCGCCCTTGTCGCCGGGGTTGTTGCGTCCCAGGTCCATCAGATCGTCCCAAGTAATGCCCATTCTTGAAGGATAACCGCCCATGTACTTGCCAAACAAACCTTCGTCGAAGTAGTCGTGACCGGCAGGCACCGGTGTATGTACGGTGTAAAGCGAAGAAGCGCGAACCAGCTCGATTGCCTGGTTGTAGGTCAGACCTTCGGCAACGTAGTCGCAGATACGCTGTACGTTGATGAGGGCGGCGTGTCCTTCGTTGCAATGATAAATGTCTTTCTTGATGCCCAGTTTCTTCAGCGTCAGGATACCGCCGATACCCAACAGGATTTCCTGTTTCAGACGGTTTTCCCAGTCACCACCATACAACTGGTGAGTGATGGAGCGGTCGAATTCGCTGTTCATCTCGTTGTCCGTATCCAGCAGATACAAGGAGATACGTCCTACGTTGACTTTCCATACATAGGCATGTACGTAGTAGTCGAGGTAAGGTACGTCAACGATCACCTGCTGTCCGTTTTCATCGAGCACACGGTCGATGGGCAGCTGGCCAAAGTTTTGTGCTTCGTAGTTGGCTATCTGCTGACCGTCCATCGACAAGGTCTGTGTGAAGTAGCCATAACGATAGAGAAAGCCGACGGCGCACAAGTCAACATTGCTGTCGGAAGCTTCTTTCAGATAGTCGCCAGCCAATACGCCGAGACCTCCTGAATATATTTTAAGTACGTGGTTCAAACCGTATTCCATACTGAAGTAGGCCACGGAAGGACGATTCTTGTCCGGCTCTACATCCATATAATGACGGAACTTGGAGTAAACTGCCTCTAATCTGCGAAGAATAACATCATCATTCGCCAATGCTTCAAGCTTGGCAAAGCTCATACGTTCCAACAGTAAGACGGGATTTTGTCCCACTTCTTTCCAGAGAGCCGGATCAAGGTCTTTAAACAACTCAGTAGCTTCATAGTTCCACGACCACCAGATGTTTCGTGCCAATTCAGACAACTTCTCCAGTTTTTCAGGAATATGAGATTTCACATTCACTTCCCTCCAATTCGGAGTGTTTACATTACTAACTTTAATCTTCATTGTATGATAACTTGATTGATAAATAAATTCGTTAACCCAACAGACGCTTCATGGCATTGCGCAGGGCGATGTCATAAGCTTCATAATAATATTGAATAAAGTGCTTCCAGAGGGCCTGTTCGGCTACCTGGCTTGCCCTTTTGCGTATTTCTTTGATCTCAGCATCAGTCTTGGCCGAGAATGCCGAGATGGTATCCTTAATGCCGTCGGCCACTTCCGAATAGTTGTAGTCGGAACGATGCAGCACCTCCACCCCGTCGTCGATGCCATGCTGGTTTTTCAGGCTTTTCACCCAAAGCCCGAATCCGGCGAGGTCGGTCGTCACGGTAGGCACATGGAAGGCGACACTCTCCAGCGGCGTATATCCCCAAGGCTCGTAATACGAAGGATAGACACTGAGGTCTTCGCCGATGATGACGTCGTAGTAGTGCTTGTTGATGATACCGTCTTTACCATCCAGATAGCAGGGCACGAAGATGACCTTGACATTGTCTTCGGGTCGGTTGCCCATGCCTAAGTATTTGAGCATGTCCAATACCTGGTCGTGCGTCATGTTGCGCAGCCAGTGGGTGATGAAGGGGCACTCCAGAGGGGTGGTGTATTTTTCGTCTTTCTTCTTCAGCCGCTCCTGCAGATCTTCGCGCGGATCGCCTACCCATCCGGGCACGTTGACGAATGCCAGCACTTTCTTCTTCAGGTTCTTATCGCGGTTGAGGCGGTTCAGCGACTCCAAAAAGACGTTGATACCTTTGTTCTTGAACTCGTATCGTCCGCTTGTGCCTACAATCAGCGTGTCATCGCCCAGGTTGTCGCCCAACACGCAGTTGGCTACGCGCAACATCAATGCTCGCGCACGCTTGCGTTTATTGGTAAACGTGATACCTTTGGGGACAAAATCGTCTTCGAAGCCATTCATCAGGATGACGTCGGCCGACTTGTCGAGCAGTTCACGGCATTCGTTGTTGGTAATCTCGCTGACGGTTGTAAAGCAATCGACATTGTGCGCCGTCTGCTTTTCGATGGAGTGCTTAGATTGCATGTTCAGTTCTACGGCCATCTGATCGCCGTTGTAGGCAAAGAGATAATCGTAAAGCGGTTTGTCATTTCCCGCTATTGAACGGCCGATGGACGTGGCGTGCGTAGTGAAGATGGTAGCTATCTCGGGGACGGCTGTCCGCAGATAGAGGGCTCCCATGCCTGTCATCCACTCGTGTGCCTGAAAAATGACTTTGTCGTCGGCCGTGAGGTTATACCGATAAAAACTCTCCACAACTTTTCCTGAAGCGTAGGCAAACATGGAGGCTTCGTCGTAGTCGCCATAAGCGTGCAGCGAATCGACCTGGAAGCGATTCCACATATCAGTATAGATTTCATTCTTTTGTGAATAAAACGGCTGAAAATCGACCAGGATCACGATGGGTTCACCGGGTACTTGCCAGCGTCCCACGCGCACGGACAAGTGGTCGTGCTCTGTCGCATATTTTTTCCACGCTGCGCATAGATTTTCCGATTCGGCAAACAGCGGATTTTCCTTTCCCTTCCAAAAGTCCGGACCTATAAAGATCACTCTGTCACGAAACTTGTTTTGTAAAGTGTTTGCCCTTGTTGACAAAACCGTATAAATACCACCGACTTTATTGCATACCTCCCAACTTGCTTCAAAGATGTAATCGGGGGTTAGTAGTTCCTTAGCCATATATGTCATTATATCTCAACTTTATTGTGCCTGCAAAAATACATATTATTCTTTGAAAAATAGCCTTTTACTTGAAAAAACTAACGAGAAAAATCTGTTTTCGGCATTTCTAAAACGCCACAACAGCATGCAGGGCACTTTTGAGAATCTGCCTTACTGAATGCCGACGGCCTCCGGACGGCATCTGCCCTATGCTGCCCCGGCCGATCTGAGAAACAGGGTCAGGAGTTCCCGATTGGCTTCTCCGTCGATTTCCAATTCCCTCTTTTCTTCGAAAAGGCTGAGCGAGCGGGGGCACTCGCCACAGATATCCACGCCGATCACCGATTCTTTACTCAGGATGATGCCCAGCAGGTGTTCGAGTTCGTCAAGCGAAAGCGAGCCCTGATCCCAGTTGGTGGCAGCCGATGCGGCATTCAGCACGTCTTTATCGACCGAGATGTAGATGGGGCAATCGATATGTTCTTCGGAGAAGCGGCGCCAGCTTTCCTCGTGCGACAAGTCGGTTTCGCTATAGCACTTCACCTTGTCGCCATAACCCGTCGTCATGGCTTCGACCAGCTTTTCGGCAGCCCCCACGATGAATACCTTGCGCAAGAAGGAGTTGGTTTCGAGCACGTCCTTTACCCACGACCCGCACGACAGCATGTCTTCGAACAGCGTAGGTTGCATGTCGGGGTGATGGTCGAAAACGACCAGCGAGAAAGGTTCGCGAATCTTGTCCGTCCACAACTTGCTCAGGTAGTGATAGTTGCCCGAGTCGATGAAGTGAATGCCATCGGGCGGAAAGGGAGCCATCTTCGCTTCGAGGCAGCGACGGGCGTCGGCATCGCAATAGCAATCCACGCCGTTCAGATCGGTGCAGTCGATCCAGCGGAAGCGGCGGTTGTTCACGAAGTGTTCTTCTTCATATACACGGGTGAAATTCATCAGGATGATGTTCGGCTTCATCGGCGGCCTCCTTCCATGGTCACAGCCACTTTGATGACCCCGTCGGCGCGACTTTCGAACAGGCGATAGGCTTCATCGATGTCAGACAGTGGGAAGCGATGGGTGATGAGCGGCGTGGTATCGATCTGTCCTTGCTCGATCAGGCGGAGTATCTCGGCACAATCGCATCCGTCCACCCCACCCGTTTTGAAGGTCAGGTTCTTGCCGTACATGTCGGGCAACGGAAGTACCTGCGGACGGTCGTAGAGGGCAACGACGGTGACCACGGCATTGGGGCGTGCGCACTGCCATGCCAGGCAGAAGCTGTCGTCCGAACCCGCTACTTCTATCACCACGTCGGCACCGCCATGAAGGCTGTGCGCAAGGACGAAGTCGCGACACGCTTCGGGTTCCGTCACCAACACGCCGGGATAATGTTCTTCGACGAAGCGCCTCCTTTCGGCCGACTTTTCGCAAACAATGATGCGCCGAGGATGCTTCAAAAAGGTGCAAAGCAAGGTGCAGATACCCGTAGGGCCCGCCCCGATCAGAAGCACTGTGTCGTCGGGTGCGATGTCGGAAATGCGCGTTGCCCAATAGCCTGTGGCGAGGATGTCGCCCACGAAAAGCGCCTGTTCGTCATTCACCGTGTCGGGGATGCGGTCGAGGCCCTGGTCGGCATAAGGCACACGCACGTATTCGGCTTGTCCGCCGTCGATGCGGCAACCCAACGCCCATCCGCCGTGAACGTCGGTACAGTTGTTTACATAACCGTGGCGGCAGAAGAAACATTCACCACAGAAGGTTTCGACGTTGACCGTCACCCTGTCGCCAGGCCTTACCGTAGTCACAGCCGAACCTATCTGTTCGACGACGCCCACCATCTCGTGCCCCACGGTGATGCCGGGCACGGCGCGAGGCACACTGCCATGCTTGATGTGCAAGTCGCTGGTGCAGATGCTTCCCAGGGTGACACGCACCAGTGCGTCGCGCGGATCAATCAACCGTGGCATCGGCTTCTCGACGAGGGCAAACCTCCCTTTCTCGATATAAGTATATGCAAGCATTTCTTGTATTTCCTCCTTTTTATAAAGTCAAATGGCAGACACAAACATACGAATAAAATCCGATAAGGCGTCCCACTTGCAGGTACTAATTTCATCCCAGCCACACGCGGACGAAAAAAAATAGCAACTCAGCATCGATACATCCGAAGAAAAAAATTCGTAACTTGCGCCGCCAAAAAGGGTTCCTAAGTTGAAGGAGTTAAAGAAGTTAAGGGAAGTTATCGCCCACCAAGGTGGGCTTGGAAGTTAAAGCCGATAGTTCGAGTGTAGGGTCGGTATCCTTTTTCACAAAGGTACTGGCGCGACTCCTAAAATTCATAGTTTCCTAACTGCCCGATAAACTCAAAAAAACAAAAAATCAGAAACTCAAAACTTAAAAACTCAAAAACTCAAAAACTTAAAACTTAAAACCTAACGCCACATATGGCCGACAATTATCTTGAAAACCAGTTCGAACAATACCAGGCACGAAAAGCCGCCTGGGAGAGAGAGAAGAAACTTGGCAAAAGGAAAGCACACCCCGCCACCCGGCCGACAGCCGACAAGGCGGCACCTGCCGAAAACGTAACGCCCGACACAGGAACAACACCGCCCTCGTGCGTGGATTGCGGCACCCAAAACTGCAAGTACAAGACCAAGACTTATCCCGACTTCTGCCTCACTACCCACCTCGACCCCGCCGACCGGCAATGGGCACTGGAGCGCTACGACGAAGGGCGCAACCACGACATCATGGTGGCCAGCGCCGAAGTCGAGTACGAAGGCTATTGCCAATGGACACGCGTGGAGGAAATCATGCGCTTTGCCCGTAAGATAGGCGCCCACAAGATAGGCATCGCCAACTGCATCGGCCTTGTCAGCGAAGCGCGCATCTTCGCCCGCATCCTGCGCGAAAACGGCTTCGAGGCCTATTCCGTCGTCTGCAAGGTGGCCGGACAGGCCAAGTCGTCGGTAGGCATCCCGCAGCAATGCGAAAGCATCGGAGCGGCCATGTGCAACCCCATCCTGCAGGCACGCCTGCTGAACAAGGCCAAGACCGACCTGAACGTAGTCATCGGCTTGTGCGTGGGGCACGACAGCCTCTTCTACAAATACTCCGAGGCCTACGTCACCACGCTGGTCACCAAGGATCGGGTGACGGGCAACAACCCCGCCGCCACGCTCTACACCGCCCATTCGTATTATCGTAAAAAACTGTCGCCCGACCCACAACCATAAGCCCCCGTCCGACGCCCTATGCTTCACCCATTTACAACGCTCATATCGCACCTCACCCTACCCCGGAAGTTCACCTACCCCTTCTGCTACACACCCCATCCCCTCTGCCTGCGCGCCGCCTACGAAGTGCAGGAGTATCTGAAGCAACAGAAGCAATGGAAAAGCGAGCTGGACGCCGGCAAAATGTTCGGCGTACTGGTGGTGCGCACGCCCGACGACCGGTTGGGCTACCTGGCCGCCTTTTCGGGCACCCTGGCAGGCACCAACGTACACCCCTTCTTCGTGCCGCCCGTGTATGACATGCTTCAACCCGACGGCTTCTTCCTGCAGGAAGAAAAGCAGATAGAAGAGATGAACGCCCAGATCGACACCATGGCCAACGACCCGAAATACTTAGAGATGAAAGCCACGCTGACGCGAAAAGAACGAGCCACCGCCGCCGTCCTCGACGACGCCAAAAACGCGATGAGGGAAGCCCGCCTGCTACGCGACAAGCGACGCAAAGAAACCGTCATGAGCCCCAAGGGCAAACTATCGGCCAAGGAAGAAGCCGAGATGATACGCGAAAGCCAGTTTCAGCGAGCCGAATACAAACGCTTGGAGAAGAAGCTGACCGCCCCCCTCGAAGCCCTGCGCGAAGAAATCGACCAGATGGAGGACCGGATCTTCCGGCTGAGGTGGAAGCGAAAACACCTTTCGGCAGGGTTGCAGCAACGACTGTTCAAGAAGTTCGAGCTGCTCAACGCCAAAGGCGAGGTGAAAAACGTGTTCGACATCTTCAAGGAAATCCAGAAATTCCCGCCCGCGGGTTCGGGCGAATGCGCCGCCCCCAAACTGCTGCAACAAGCCTACCTGCACGGTTGGCAACCCATCGCCATGGCCGAATTCTGGTGGGGGCAGTCGCCCAAAACCGAAATACGCCGCCAGGGCAACTTCTACCCCGCCTGCCAGGGCAAGTGCGGTCCTATCCTGGCGCACATGCTCGTGGGCCTCGACGTGGAGGACAACCCCATGCAAGGCTTGCAGACGGCCATGCAGCCGCTGTCCATCGTCTATGAGGACGAATGGATGGTCGTGGTCGATAAGCCGGCGGGCATGCTCTCGGTGCCGGGCAAGGAGAAAGGATGCGTCTCGGTGTACAGCATCATGCGCCAGCGCTACCCCGACGCCGAAGAACCCATGATCGTGCATCGGCTGGACATGGCTACCTCGGGGCTGATGATCGTCTGCAAGGCAAAGCGCGCGCATCAGGCGCTTCAAAAGCAATTCGAAGAACACCTGGTGCGCAAACGCTACGTCGCCCTGCTCGATGGCAACGTGCGCAACCTGAAGGGGCGCATCGAACTGCCCCTCTGCCCCGACCCTCACGACCGTCCGCGCCAACTGGTGCACGCCCTCTACGGCAAGGAGGCCATCACCGAGTACGAGGTACTGAGCAAGCGCAACAACCGCACGCTGGTAGCCTTCTATCCGCTGACGGGGCGCACCCACCAGCTGCGCGTGCACGCCGCCCACCCGCTGGGATTGGATTGCCCCATCGTGGGCGATGAGCTGTACGGACGCAAGGGTCAACGCCTGTGCCTGCATGCCGAGTCGCTGGAGTTCACCCACCCCGTCACGGGCAAGAAGATGCACATCCGACGGAAAGCAGAGTTCACGCAAGAATACAATTCCGCACCCACCGACAACCTCGACACCTCCGACCTATGACCACCTCGCGCATCGAACAAGAACAGCAAACCGTCCGCCAGATGATACGCCTCTACTGCCGGCGGAAGGAGAAAAACAAAAGCCTGTGCTCAGCTTGCCGCGAGCTGGAGGAGTATGCCTGCAAACGCCTGTCGCGCTGCCCCTTCGGCGAGGCAAAACCCACCTGCCGCCTGTGCACCGTGCATTGCTACAAGCCGCAGATGAAGCAGCGCATGAAGGAGGTGATGCGCTACGCCGGCCCCCGGATGCTGCTCTATCATCCGATAGCGGCCATCCGGCATTTATGGAGGGAGTATTTCAAGAAATGAACGCGGCGGGGCAAGAATAAGGTAGTAAAAAAAATCACCACAAATTGCACAAATTACCACAGAAAATGATAATAATCTGTGACAATCCGCACCATTCGTGGTGAAACATCGAAAAAACGCCGCAGCGAAAACTCAATTGAAGTAGTACAGGAAGACGGCCACGCCTTCGAGGGCCTTCTTCTTCTCGCCCTCAATCTCGATGGCAAACTTGATTTCGGCCTTGGCCACGCCGCGCAGATTGGCCAGCGACTGAAGGTCGGCCACCAGACGGATACGCTGCCCCGACAGGACGGCCTGTCCGAACTTCATCTTCTCCATGCCATAGTTGATCATCATCTTCAGGTTGTTCACCTCGATGATCTGTCCCCACAGGTAAGGCAGCATCGAAAGGGTCAGATAGCCGTGCGCGATGGTGCTGTGGAAGGGACTTTCGGCCTTGGCGCGCTCGGTGTCCACGTGAATCCACTGATGGTCGAGCGTGGCGTCGGCAAACAGGTTGATGCGCTCCTGCGGCAATTCTACATAGTCGGACACGCCGATGCGCTGTCCTACCAACTTTTCAAAATCCTCGTACGAATTGATAACAACTTTTTCCATAAATTCCTTTTTAGATTTATAACGGCGCGCAAATATCGTTTTTTTTCGTGGAAAAGACAAAAGAATCAGTACAAGGATTGCCGCACAAACCAATTTTGGCGTATATTTGCACAAAGTCCGCCCCGCCAAAGGCACACAACAACCGGCGGACAAAAACCCTACAGAAGAACCGAAAAGACATGATATCGCAGAAAGAATTCACCCTGACGCCCCACTGCAGGGGCTTCCACTTAGTGACCGACGAAATAGTGCGCAACCTGCCTCCACTGCCCGAAACGGGGCTGCTGCACCTGTTCATCAAGCACACCTCGGCCGCGCTGAGCATCAACGAGAATGCCGACCCCGACGTGCAGACGGACATGACCGCCATCTTCGACCGCTTGGTGCGCGAACGCGAACCCTACTACCAACACACCTGCGAGGGCGACGACGACATGCCGGCGCACGCCAAATCGACGCTGGTGGGCGCCTCGATCACCATCCCCATCAGCCACGGACGCCTGAACATGGGCATCTGGCAGGGCATCTACCTGTGCGAGTTCCGAAACCGGGGCGGAGGACGAAGGATTGTGGCGACGGTTGTGGGATGAATAAAAAAATGAAGAATGAAGAATGAAGAATGAGGAATGAAGAATGAAGAATGAGGAATGAAGAATGAGGAATGAAGAATGAGGAATGAAGAATGAAGAATGAAGAATGAGGAATGAGGAATTGAGAATGAAAAGGGCTGTGATTATCGGGGCTACGTCGGGCATAGGGCTCGAAGTGGCACGGCTGTTGCTTCGGCAGGGATGGCGCATCGGCGTGGCCGGACGGCGCGAAGAGGCCTTGCAAGCACTGCGCTCAACGGCGCCCGAACGGGTGGAGACGGCACGCATCGACGTCACCTGCGACGATGCCCCCGAACGCCTGCGCACGCTCATCGACCGGCTGGGAGGCATGGACCTGTTCTTCCTCAGCTCGGGCATCGGCTATCAGAACCAGACGCTCGACCCCGACATCGAACTGCGCACCGCGCGCACCAACGTCGAGGGCTTCACCCGCATGACGACCGCCGCCTTTGCCTACTACAGGCAACTGCAAGCCGAGGGACGCCTGCCGAGCGAGGGCGGACACATGGCCGTCATCAGCTCCATCGCGGGCACCAAGGGGCTGGGAGCCGCGCCGGCTTACTCGGCCACCAAACGCTTTCAGAACACCTACATCGACGCCCTGGAGCAGCTGGCACGCATGCAGCGCCTGCGCATCCGCTTCACCGACATCCGCCCGGGATTCGTGGCCACCGACCTGCTGCGCGGCGGCAGCTATCCCCTGCTGATGCGCCCCGAACGCGTGGCACAACACATCGTCAAAGCCCTGAAGCGACGCAAACGGGTGGTGATCATCGACTGGCGCTATCGCATCGTAGTGTTCCTCTGGAGGCTCATTCCGCGATGGCTGTGGAAGCGAATGCCGGTAGGGAGAAAATGAAAAAAAATGAAGAACTAAAAAATGAAGAACTTTAAAAAATGAAGAATGAAGAATGAAGAATGAAGAATTTACCATTAATCATTAACCATTAACCATTTACCATTAACCATTAACCATTATCCATTATCCACCGCCCTTAAAATGAAACAAAAACCATTCCCCATCATACTGACCGCCGCCATCACCCTGTGCATCGGCGCCGCCCTGCCCCTGCTGACGGGGGGAAGCCAGTTCGACCCGACGCGCCACTCGGTGAAGTCCGAAGTGCCCTACTGCGTGACGCCGCCCAGCGTGCCCGACCGCATTGTCTTTGCCGGGCAAATCATCGACCTGAAGCGCTACGACCACCGCGAGCGGATGGACCGCGAACTGATGTCGTTCACCTACATGCACTCCAGCACCATGCTCACCATCAAGCGCGCCAACCGCTACTTCCCCATCATCGAGCCCATCCTGAAGGAAAACGGCGTGCCCGACGACTTCAAGTATCTGGCCGTCATCGAGAGCAGCCTCAACACCCTGGCGCGAAGTCCGGCCGGAGCCGCAGGCCTGTGGCAATTCATGCCCGCCACGGGGCGCGAATACGGGCTGGAGGTGAATGCCAACATCGACGAGCGCTACCACGTGGAGAAGGAGACGCGCGCCGCCTGCCGCTACCTGAAGGAGGCTTACGAGCGCTTCGGCAACTGGCTGTGCGTGGCCGCCTCGTACAACGCCGGACAGGGGCGCATCTCGTCCGAAATGAAGAAGCAGCTGGCCGACCAGGCGGTTGACCTGTGGCTCGTGGAAGAAACCTCGCGCTACATGTTCCGCCTGCTGGCCGCCAAGGCCGTCATCAGCGAGCCGCAGCGCTACGGCTTCCTGCTGAAACGCGAACACCTGTATCCGCCCATCCCCTACCGCGAAGTGACCGTCAACACCGGCATCGATTCGCTGGCCGTCTTTGCCCGCCGCCAGGGCATCACCTACGCCCAACTGAAGGATGCCAACCCCTGGCTGCGCGAACGCTCGCTGGCCAACAAAAGCCGCCGCACCTACGTGCTGAAGATTCCCACACAGGCGGGCTTGCACTACGACCCGCGGCAGACGGTGCCTCATCGACGGGAGTGGGTGATCGACTGAACGGACGCCCCCTCTCCCGTCCCTCCTCGTCAAAAACTGGTCCCTCGTCAACTTGTCAACTTGCCCCCCCCGTCGTCAACTTGTCAACTGACCCCCTTGTCAACTCGTCAACTGCCCCCTCGTCAACTTGTCAACTGCCCACTTGTCCGCCTCACGCCTCGGCAAAGATACGGACATGCGGGCGGAGAACCATAAAACAGGTGTCCGAACTATGTGAAAATCTGTTAAGAAAACAGGCGTTTTATGTTAAAATTGCTAAGTCGTTGAAAGTCAGCGCCCCGCAGAGGAACTACATCCGATTTACCCCGTTTTGTTTATTTTTATTTGCAAAATTGTGACTGACGGCTGAAAATCGAATTTGGGTGGTTGCAATTACAAATGACAATTACAGTCAGGTGATTTTCAATTCTC
>CAJKOW010000017.1 GCA_905201685.1 uncultured Bacteroides sp.
CTACTATTATAGTTTATAAAATAAAAAAGCGTCTAGTTAAATCAGGAAAAGACAATGTAATTATAGTTTGTTTTTTCTTCAGTTAGGGAATTTTTTTCTTTAACTGAGAAAGAATTTTTTCCTAACTGGGGAAAATAGCTTTGTATAAAGTCATAAAAAAAGCAGGTCTCCACAAATGATTTGTGAAGATCTGCTTTTATGTGAAGGTTTGATCAGCTTTAGCTGAAACCTGTTTTAGGTTTTAGTTTCTGAACACAAGTCCGTCATTGGTTGCGTTGACATCTACCGTGATAGGACGGCTCCGATCGACTTCCTGTGCCAATAACTTCTTCGAGAGGTCGTTGAGCAGGTAGTGTTGGATGGCACGTTTTACAGGACGTGCACCAAACTCGGGATCGTATCCGGCATTTGCCAGGAAGTTGATGGCAGCATCGGTAAGCTGCAGATCGACTCCATTGCCCTCGAGCATCTTCCGAACGCTATTGATTTGCAGCGTTACAATCTGTCTGATCTGAGGTTCGGTCAACGGCAGGAACATGATGGTTTCATCTATACGATTCAGGAATTCCGGACGTATCGATTTCTTCAGCATGTTCATTACCTCTTTCTTGGTTTCCTCAACAATCTGTTCCTTGTTGCTGCCGTTCATCTTCTCCATTTGGCTTTGGATGTACGAGCTACCCATGTTGGAGGTCATAATGATGATGGTGTTCTTAAAGTTCACTGTCCGTCCCTTGTTGTCAGTCAGACGTCCGTCATCGAGCACTTGCAGCAAGATGTTGAATACATCAGGATGTGCCTTCTCGATTTCATCGAACAGTACAACCGAATAAGGTTTACGCCTTACGGCTTCGGTCAGCTGACCACCTTCATCGTATCCGACGTATCCGGGAGGCGCTCCTACCAAACGGGAGACGCTATGCTTTTCCTGATACTCACTCATATCGATACGAGTCATCATTGTCTCATCATCGAACAAGAATTCGGCCAATGCCTTTGCCAATTCGGTCTTACCTACACCGGTCGTACCGAGGAAGAGGAACGAACCTATAGGCCGCTTTGGATCTTGCAATCCGGCACGACTACGACGTACGGCATCAGCAACAGCTTCGATTGCTTCATCCTGCCCGATGACACGTTTGTGAAGTTCTTCTTCCAGATGGAGGAGTTTTTCCTTCTCGCTTTGCAGCATTTTGCTTACAGGTATTCCTGTCCACCGAGATACTACATCGGCAATGTCTTCGGCATCGACTTCTTCCTTGATCATGGCCTTGTCGCCTTGCATCTCGTGCAGTTTCTGCTGAGTCTCCTCTATTTCCTTATTTAGAGCTTGAAGTTTGCCGTAACGGATTTCGGCTACTTTTCCGTAATCTCCTTCCCGTTCGGCTTTCTCGGCTTCAAATTTCAGGTTCTCGATTTCGACCTTGTTTTGCTGAATCTTGTTGACCAGTGTTTTCTCGCTTTGCCATTTGGCTTTATACGAGCTCTCTTGTTCCTTGAGTTCGGCCAGCTCCTTACCGATTTGTTCCAGTTTGGGTTTGTCGTCCTCACGTTTGATGGCTTCACGTTCGATTTCGAGTTGCTTTATCTTACGTGAGATTTCATCGAGTTCTTCAGGAACAGAATCTACTTCCATACGTAATTTGGCAGCAGCCTCATCCATCAAGTCGATGGCCTTATCCGGAAGAAAACGGTCGGTTATGTATCGGTTACTCAATTCTACGGCAGCAATGATGGCATCGTCTTTGATTCGTACGTGGTGATGGTTTTCGTAACGTTCCTTCAAACCACGCAGGATGGAGATGGTACTCAACGTATCAGGTTCGTTGACCATGACAGTCTGGAATCGACGTTCCAATGCCTTATCCTTTTCGAAATATTTCTGATATTCGTCGAGGGTTGTGGCACCAATGCTCCGCAATTCTCCACGAGCCAATGCAGGCTTTAAGATGTTGGCGGCATCCATCGCACCTTCACTTTTTCCGGCACCTACCAACGTATGGATTTCATCGATGAAAAGGATGATGTTGCCTTCCGACTGTTTTACCTCGTTGATGACGGCTTTCAGTCGTTCCTCAAATTCTCCTTTATATTTGGCACCCGCTACCAATGCACCCATATCCAGTGAATACAACTGTTTGTTCTTCAGATTCTCAGGTACATCTCCGCGGAGGATACGTTGTGCAAGTCCTTCTACAATGGCAGTCTTACCGGTACCCGGCTCACCAATCAAGATCGGGTTGTTTTTCGTACGTCGGCTCAGGATTTGCAGCACTCGTCTGATTTCCTCGTCACGGCCGATAACCGGATCGAGTTTCCCGTTTCGGGCGGCTTCTATCAGATTGATGGCATACTTTTCCAACGACTGGTAGGTGTCTTCGCTCGATTGTGAAGTAACTTTAGAACCTTGGCGCAACTCGCTGATGGCTGTCAGCAGTTCTTTTTCCGTCATTCCTGCATCTTTCAGAATGCTGGATGCAGTGCTCTTAACGGTGAGCAATGCCAGCAGAATAGGTTCCAACGAAACGAATTCATCATTCATTTCTTTGGAGTAGTCCATCGCCTTTTGCAATACTTCGTTGGCTTCACGGCTCAGGTAAGGTTCACCGCCCGATACTTTAGGCAACGACTCTATCTGTTTGTCAAGCACAAGCGCTATTTGTTGGGGGTTCATGCCCAACTTCTGGAAGATGAAGTTGGTGACGTTTTCGCCTACCTTCATCACTCCCTGCAGCAGGTGTACCGGTTCGATAGCCTGTTGTCCCCGGCGTTGTACCAGGTTGACGGCCTCTTGCACGGCTTCTTGCGCCTTGATGGTAAAGTTGTTAAAGTTCATATAATTATCTCCTTTCTTTTTCTTTGTTATTGTTTTAACGCCTAAGGATAAGCAAAAGTTCTGCCAATGTCCGATTTTTGACGTTTTGTCATTATTTATCTTCTTTTTAGTGTCATATTGTCATTTATGCTGCATTGTCGTCGCATCGTTCTTGATATAAAGCAATAGCATGGTTGGATGGTTGGCTGGAACGGAGTAGCAGTGGGTGGTGAAGGATTGGGGATATTCGGGCTAAAGAATGCTGTGTGAATCGATGATATTATTTATATTTGTAGCGAATTTTAAAGCATGGACGTAAAAGACGGAATGATGAAGAATAATAATAAGGTGAAATTCTCGGAGAACGTTATTTTGTTGGATGCGGCTTTCTTGAATGAGGTGGTTGCAGGAGTCCGGACATGGATGGAGAGTGAGTTGGATCGGGCATTGCCGCTTCTTGATTTGCCGGGTTGGCTGAATTTACTGGCGTTGGATGCCGGTATTCGGACAGACGGGAACGACATTCAGGTTATCTTGGTGCATGATGAGGCAAACAGGCAACTGAAGTGCTGTGAACCTTCCGACTTGTCGGCTTTGGAGGGCATGGCTTGCCGGATTCCCATAGGGGAGCTTTCTTTTTCATGTGTCAATCCGGCTGGCATTACCGATTGTGGCGATTTGTTTGTCGATCTGATGTCATTGGCCCTTGATTCGGCCGAGGTAAAACATTTGGCATTGGTCCCTTATATGCGTGCCTACGGTGATCGTGTAGATGAGCTGCTTCGTAAGTATTTTGATGAGAAAGAGGAGGGGGAGAACCTTCAGGTGATACTGTTTACATTGGGACAACCTGCTGCTCCCGTAAATTATACGTGGGATTTTGTATCTTTCTCTTTAGCAGGAGCGCTGGGCATCAAACCGGAGGAATTGTAAGATGAGTGACTTTCGCTTAAAGGTCTTCCAATCGGTAGCCAATAATTTGAGCTTCACCAAGGCTTCCCAGGAATTGTTTGTCAGTCAGCCGGCCAATTACCAAGCACATTCAGGAACTGGAGACGGCTTACCAGACCCGTCTGTTCGATCGGCAGGGGAATAAGATTTCCCTTACGGAATCGGGACGGTTGCTGCTGAAGCATTGTGAGCGGATTTTGGATGAATATAAACGCTTGGAATACGAAATGCACCTGTTGCATAATGAATATCGTGGTGAACTTCGTTTAGGAGCCAG
The DNA here is from genome assembly GCA_905201685.1 of uncultured Bacteroides sp. Taxonomy (GTDB): domain Bacteria; phylum Bacteroidota; class Bacteroidia; order Bacteroidales; family Bacteroidaceae; genus Bacteroides. The sequence continues at coordinate 4,044 of CAJKOW010000017.1, forward strand.
CAGTACGATTGCCCAGTATGTGCTGCCGCCGTTGTTAGCCAGTTTTATTGCCAAATTTCCTCAAATCGGTCTGTCGTTGTTGAGTGGTAATTCGCGTGAAGTAGAAACAGCTTTGCAGGAACATCGTATCGATTTGGGACTGGTCGAAGGAGTGTTTCGTTTACCCAATCTGAAATACACTCCTTTTCTTGAGGACGAACTTGTAGCAGTTGTCCATTCTCGTAACCGTCTGTCTTTGCCCGATGAGATAACCCCGCAGGATTTGCTGAATATTCCGCTTGTGCTTCGCGAGCGAGGGTCGGGAACATTGGATGTGATAGAGAGGGCATTGCTGCAGCACGACATTAAACTTTCGTCTTTACAGGTATTAATGTATTTAGGCAGCACGGAGAGCATTAAGCTGTTTCTTGAAAATTCCGATTGCATGGGCATTGTTTCAATTCGTTCCATCAGTAAGGAGTTGGCGGCCGGCATCTTCCGTGTGATAGAGATCAAGGATATGCCCATGATGCGTGCGCTTAATTTTGTCAGTTTACAGGGGCAGGAAGAAGGATTGTCGCAAGTGTTCATGCAGTTTGCAGAACACTGCTGATTTTTCAGTTACGTGCCCTGAAAACCGGTTTACTCATCTGTATTTCCGATTCAAATCCGAACCAATGCCCGTGTTCCATAGTTCCGTCATCGGGCAGAAAACAAAGACGGAGGGTTGGTTTGTATTGTCCGTAAATTACTGTCCAGTCTTTGGGTGGTATTTGTTTTTTGGTCCGAACTTTCTCAGCAGGCAACTTTTTCAGCGACATACCTGCTTCAATCCATGCAATGCTGGCATCTGTCAGATAATCGGGATGATTGGCCTTGCAATATTCGTAGAGTATCAGGCCTCTCTTTTCTAAGCTCATGGGCTGGTCGATGAAGTTGTTGTCTGTGAGATATGCCAGAAAATTATTCAGGAAGTATCGGTCGGTCAATATCAGTTTTCTGGTCAGTGACTGCCAGGCAGGTACATTATAGAAGCCATCCAGCAATCGGGAAAGCCGACGGGCTGTCTGCAATTCACTGTTGCTTATTTCGTTTGTTTGCAGCACCTCGTAGGGAGGATACGTCGAGTAGCAGATGCCCAATTCGTCGGCACGTCTTCTCATTTCTGTTCCCGGCAACAGTTTCAAGGATTCCAACTGAATTTCACCGGCACGATAATCGGCCAATGTACGGATATCGTCGAATATTTCTGCCAGGTGGTATAAAGGCAAGCCTGCGATGAGGTCGGCATGCGTCTCCATGTTGGGGAGTGAGCATAAGAATTTCAATCCTTCGAGTGCATCCTCCAGTTTCCCCATTCTTCTGCTCCTTTCCAGAACAGAGGCGTGCAGGCTTTGGATGCCGGTTTCAAGGTGCAATAGTCCCTCAGGCAGTTGTTTCAGTTCTTCTTTCAATTCTTCGGAGAGCAGTGCCGGATGAATTTCAAGATGGAAACGTATGTCTGGAGAGAATTCCAGAAAGAGTTGCAATAATTCTTTCGCCCGGCGTGTATTGTAGTTAAAGGTGCGGTCGAGGACCCGGACGTTGCGGATGCCATGCTGATGAATAAGTTGTAACCGTTGCCGGATCTGTTCGATGGGAAGAGTACGTACAGGCTTTTCACCTCCGCTGACGCAAAATGCGCAGGTGTTGAAGCACCCCCGGGTTGTCTCCAATTGTACGAACGGCTTGTCCCAGTTGAAAAAGCGGCTTCTTTCGGGCGGAACGAGTGAAGGGAAATAATGTACGCGTGCTATCCCGTTGTCCTGATAATGTTGTTGATTGTCCAGGTAGCAAAGGCCGGGTATTTGTGACCATTGTTCGGGCCGGTCCCAGCAAGACAGCCATTGGGGAAAAGCCTCTTCACCCTCTCCTCTGAATACGCAATCGACAAATGTATGGTTGCGAAGATAGACTTCGTTGTCGCCCAAGAATTCCGGACCGCCCAATATCAGCAGGCTATCGGGTAGGAGAGATTTCAGTCGGGCACAGATGTGCAAAAGCTGTTCGTGATTGAAGAGCCAGGCAGTGGCAGCTAAAATATCCGGTCGGCAGCGATAGATTTTATCGACTATCATGCCGATGTTTTCGTTGATAGTAGCTGATACAGCTTCCCATTCGATGCCGTTGTCCGGTGCCATTTGTGCGTGAAGTGCCGGAAGGGCCAATGAAGAATGCGCATACGAACTGTTCAGGTCAATCCAGAGTATTTTCATATCAATAGCTGTGTATGCCGGTACATGTCCGGCTGTTGTTTGAAAATTGAAGGATGGAATAATAAAAAAGAGGAAAATCATTGCTGAATTTCCTCTTTTTCGGGGTGGCAGATGGGACTCGAACCCACGACATTCAGAACCACAATCTGACGCTCTAACCAACTGAACTACAGCCACCATGTTAGTGCATTTCTTAAATGCGGTGCAAAGATATGGATTATCTTTAAATCTGCAAAGGAATAAGCGAAAAAAAACTTGTATTTGCTGTTATTTTTTGTGTTCGTCGATGCCTATATTGTGTTGCCGGAGCAGCTTTCGGGTGCTATTGGTAAAGATACTCAGGCGATTGCGTGCATCTTGCGGCAACGAATCGGTTGGAAGCCCAATGGGGTAGAGGACGAAGTTTTTCCTGCCACTGTATCTGGGCGGAAGGGTCCACACTAAGTTATAGCTACAGTTGGCTACCCTGCAGCAGGGGTAAGGATGAAGTAAGGGCTTATACGACTTCCCGGAAGTAGCTTCGAAGAACGGGGGAGGAATGACTTGGCATTTCAAAGGATATTTTTCAAGTTCCAGCGTAAAGACAAGCCCCCCGTCGGTGTTGGGAGCGCTCATGTTCGAGATGAAGTTCCCGAGTGAATACACAATGACATGTTGTTGCAGGCCTTCGGTACGTAACTCCATGGGCTGTATGACATGCGGGTGCGAACCGATGATGTGGGTAACTCCCTGTTGCAGCAGCCAGTCGGCAAGCGCACGTTGTTCGTCGTTGGGCAGACGTTGGTATTCCTGCCCCCAGTGCATGCAGGCGATGATGGCATCAGGGCGATACGATTTGGCAAGCAGGATGTCGTTCCGCATGATGGTTTTGTCGATGCGGTTGACGATGTTGGGTGGAGTGGTCGGAATGCCGTTTGTGCCATAGGTGTAATTAAGGAAGGCGATGCGGAATCCTTTCTTCTCGATGATCAGTGGATAATTGGACCGGCGTTCCACGCTGTCCCGATAGGTTCCTGCATGGGGCATGTCCAATGAGTCGAGCATGAGCAGAGTACGCTCCAGTCCGTGCCTTCTTCGGTCCAGACAGTGGTTGTTGGCCGTCAGCAGGATGTCGAATCCTGCCTCCTTGATGGCACTTAGGTATTCGTCGGGAGCACTGAATGCCGGATAGCCTTTGTAGGGGCGTCCGCCTAACGTGACTTCCAGGTTTCCAATGGCTATGTCGGCCTGTGCTATCTGTTCTTTGACCAAGGCAAAGCAGGAAGAGTAGTCATAGGTACCTTCCGGAGTACGGGCGGCATCGATTTGTGCCTGATGTTGCATCAGGTCGCCAACGAACAACAGCGTAATCCTTTCCTGGGCGGAAAGAATTACGCTGTGTAGTAGCATTGCAAGTGCTGCAAGCCAGGTCTTCATAACCTTGCTGTTATTGGTAAATAGCCTTTTTACCGGCCAACAGGGTATTCTTCATCAGCGAGACGATTGTCATCGGTCCCACACCGCCCGGTACGGGAGTGATGAACGAGCATTTGGGAGCCACCTCATCGAATTTGACGTCGCCTGTCAGTTTGAATCCTGATTTCTTGCTGGCATCGGGAACGCGTGTCGTACCTACATCGATGATGACGGCACCTTCTTTCACCATGTCTGCCTTGACGAAGTTGGGTTGTCCCATGGCAGCGATAATGATGTCGGCTTCTTGGCATTCCTTTACCAAGTCCTTGCTGTGGCTGTGGCAGACGGTAACGGTTGCGTCACCCGGGTATGTCTTTTGCATCATGAGCGAAGCCATCGGTTTTCCGACGATGTTGCTGCGACCCAGTACAACACACTTCTTTCCCGAGGTTTCGATATTGTATCTCTTCAGAAGTTCCAGGATGCCGTTGGGGGTAGCCGATACGTAGCAAGGCAATCCGATGGACATGCGTCCTACGTTGATGGGGTGGAAGCCGTCCACATCTTTCCGGTAGTCGATGGTCTCGATCACCTTTTGTTCGGAGATGTGTTTGGGTAAGGGAAGCTGCACGATGAATCCATCCACATCGTCGTCTTCATTCAGTTCGCGTACCTTGGCCAGCAGTTCTTCTTCCGTGACGTCGGTTTCGTAGCGGATCAGGGTCGATTTGAATCCGCATACTTCGCATGCTTTCACTTTGTTGGCAACGTAGGTTTCGCTTCCGCCGTCATGGCCTACAAGGATGGCAGCCAGATGGGGGCGTTTGCCTCCACGGGCCACAATGTCTGCTACTTCGGCAGCTATTTCTTTCTTTACCTGTTCTGAAATTGCTTTTCCGTCGATTAATGTCATAGTGTCTTTTATTTTATTATTGTCTGATGATGTTTATGCAGAATTGTTTTCTGCTCAAAGGTAACGCTAAATCTCCATATGCCATAATAAAAGAGGGAGAAAATTCTGTGATTTTCTCCCTCTTTCCGATATTGGCCGGATATGTTCCGTATTTTATTTCCTCAGTTTCGGCATCATTTTACCCATTTTGCTGCCGGTTACCATCTTCATCATTTTACGGGTCTGGTCGAACTGCTTCAGCAGACGATTTACTTCCTGGATGTTGGTTCCACTACCTTTGGCAATGCGCTGGCGGCGCGAACCGTTCAGGATTTCGGGGTTGGTTCGTTCCTTCGGGGTCATCGAGTTGATGATGGCTTCGATGCTCTTGAAGGCGTTGTCGTCGATGTCGATGTCCTTGATGGCCTTGCCTACACCCGGAATCATGGAAGCCAGGTCCTTCAGATTACCCATTTTCTTGATTTGCTGAATCTGGCTCATGAAGTCGTTGAAGTCGAACTGGTTTTTCTGAATCTTCTTTTGCAGGCGTTTGGCTTCTTCTTCGTCATATTGTTCCTGTGCACGTTCTACCAGCGAAACGATGTCGCCCATGCCCAGGATACGGTCGGCCATACGGGCGGGGTGGAACTGGTCGATGGCTTCGAGTTTCTCGCCGGTACCGATGAATTTGATAGGCTTGTTGACTACCGAGCGGATGGAGAGCGCGGCACCACCACGGGTATCGCCGTCGAGCTTGGTCAGGACAACGCCGTTGAAGTCGAGTCGTTCGTTGAATTCCTTGGCTGTATTCACGGCATCCTGTCCGGTCATGGCATCGACCACAAACAGGATCTCGTTGGGGTTGATGGCTTCTTTGATGGCGGCAATCTCGTTCATCATGTCTTCGTCGATGGCCAGACGACCGGCTGTATCGACGATGACGAGGTCGTATCCTTTGGCTTTGGCCTCTTGAATGGCATGTTGCGCAATGGCTACGGGATCTTTGCTGTCGGGTTCCGAGTACATGGGTACTCCGATCTGTTCGGCCAGCACACGCAGCTGCTCGATGGCGGCGGGGCGGTAAACGTCGCAGGCTACCAGGAGGGGCTTGCGGTTCTTCTTGCTTTTCAGCATGCGTGCCAGCTTGCCCGAAAAGGTGGTTTTACCGGAACCTTGCAGACCTGACATCAGAATGATGGCAGGCTTCCCGTCGAGGTTGATTTCGGATGTTTCGCCACCCATCAGACGGGTCAGTTCGTCGTGAACGATTTTTACCATCAGCTGGCTGGGCTTGACGGCTGTCAGCACGTTTTGTCCCAATGCTTTTTCTTTGACCGTATCGGTGAAGTTCTTGGCAACTTTATAGTTGACGTCGGCATCGAGCAGGGCTTTACGGACGTCTTTCAACGTTTCGGCCACGTTGATTTCGGTGATTTTCCCTTCACCTTTCAGGATTTTGAATGATCTTTCGAGTCTTTCGCTTAAATTATCGAACATATATCAGTGCTATTTCAGATTATACGTATTCGTTTTTCTTTCGACGATTGCCGGTGAGGCTATCAGCTGTTCATGCTCATCAGGAACTCGTCGTTATCTTTGGTTTTCTCCAAGCGGTCTTTTACGAAGTCCATGGCTTCTATCGGAGTCATGTCGGCCAGATACTTGCGCAGTATCCACATGCGGTCGAGCGTCTGCTTATCCTGCAGCAGGTCGTCGCGGCGTGTACTCGATGCAACGATGTTGACTGCCGGGAAGATGCGCTTGTTGGACAGGTTGCGGTCGAGTTGCAATTCCATATTACCTGTTCCCTTGAACTCTTCGAAGATTACTTCGTCCATCTTGGAGCCGGTATCAATCAGGGCTGTAGCCAGTATGGTAAGCGAACCTCCGCCTTCGATGTTACGTGCCGCACCGAAGAAGCGTTTGGGCTTGTGCAAGGCATTGGCATCGACACCTCCCGAAAGCACCTTGCCGGATGCGGGCGATACGGTGTTGTAGGCACGGGCCAGACGGGTGATGGAGTCAAGGAAGATGACTACGTCGTGTCCGCACTCTACCAGTCGTTTGGCTTTTTCCAGTACGATGCCGGCAATCTTGACGTGGCGTTCGGCGGGTTCGTCGAAGGTAGAGGCAATGACTTCGGCATTGACGGTACGGGCCATGTCGGTAACCTCTTCGGGGCGCTCGTCGATGAGCAGCATAATCATATAGACTTCCGGGTGGTTGGCGGCAATGGCGTTGGCGATGTCCTTCATCAGGATGGTCTTACCGGTCTTGGGCTGTGCCACGATGAGGGCACGCTGTCCTTTTCCGATGGGGGCGAAGAGGTCAACTACACGGGCCGACAGCGAGTCGGAGTAACCGCCTTTGCAAAGTTTGAACTTTTCGTTGGGGAAGAGGGGGGTAAGGTGCTCGAAGGGCACGCGGTCGCGGATGAATGCCGGGTCGCGTCCGTTGATTTTGGAGACTTTGACCAGCGGGAAATATTTTTCGCCTTCCTTGGGCGGACGGATGACTCCGTCAACCACGTCACCAGTCTTCAGGCCGAACAGCTTGATTTGCGACTGCGATACGTAGATGTCGTCGGGCGAGGACAGGTAATTGTAGTCGGATGAGCGGAGGAAGCCATAGCCGTCAGGCATGATTTCCAGTACGCCTGTTCCGGTCAGGATGTCGTCGAATTCGTAGGCTTTCTCGCGTTCGGGCTGCTGTTTGCGCTCTTGTGCGGGCATGTTGTCATTGGCATTTTGCTGTTGTGCCTGACGTTGCTGTGCCTGACGTTGCTGTGCCTGACGCTGGTTGTTGTTATTGTTATTGTTGTTGTTCCGATTGTTGAAGGCTGCATTGTTGTCGCGCTGACGGATGCGCGGGCGTTGTTGCTGTGGCTGCGGCGCAGGGTTTTGTTCGGGTGCCGGTACAGGGGGAATGGCCTTGGTGGCTTCGAACTTTCCAATCAGTTCAGAGGGGAGCTCGAATTTATCGGTCGGCAGATCCTCGATGGGGATGAAGTCATCATTTGCTTCGGCTATGATGGGATTTTCATCGGGTACGGTATTCTTTTCCGGGGCTGTTTCTGCTTCGGGAGCCTGTGCTTCGAACTTCAGTTCCGGCTCGGTGACCGATGCGCTTGCTGCGTTGTTGTCTTTGGCATCTTCTGCTTTGGTCTTGCGAGGCCGACCGCGACGTTTGGTTGCAGGGGTTGTTTCAGCCGCATCGTTGGTGGCTGCCCCTTCGGCAGCGATGCTTTCGGTTGTTGGGGTTGGGGCAGCTGCTGCGGCTTGTGTAGCCTCTGCTGCCTGTTTGGGTGTGTTATTGGTTGCTTTTTTGGTTTCTTTGTTTGTTGGCTCTGCGCTTTTTCCGGCAGCAGGTGCTTTGTCACTGTTGTCTTTCTTGTTGGCGCGGGTACGTTTCTGCTTATCTCCTTTGCGCTCTTCTTTCAGTTTGTCTGCTGCAACTTTCTTGGTAGCCCCGGCAATGGCTTGCTCGTCGAGTATCTTATAGACCAGATCTTCTTTTTTAAGCGATTCGGCCTTCTTTATACCTAATTCTTGGGCAATAGCTTGCAGTTCCGACAAACTCTTGTCGTTTAATTGAATGATGTTATACATATAGTATATGTGTGATTGGTTAAAATTCTTGTTATGAAAGGTAAAGTTTCCTTGATGCCTGAACAATTGTGGCCATCGCGGTGAGCTTACCTTATGGGTTATGATTTAATAGGGATGTATTTTGTTGAACGGGAAATCAGGCTGACATTTCCTTCCGCAGCTGGATACTTCAGCTTGTTTCGACGCGACAAAGATAATAATATTTTTTGGTTTTGCTATCGGATTGCGTTTTTTTAATTTTAAAACCATACCTTTGTTCGGTTATTATCAATCATAAAATATTTTGCAGATGGATATAAATGCTGTTTATCAGATAACTTTTTCGCCTACCGGCACGTCGAGACGGGTGGCTGAGGCGATTGTGAAGGGAACGGGTATCGGTGAGGTCGAAGTGTGCGACGTGACGTTGGGTGCAGGCAGGGCATTGAAGGTGCCCCGTACGGCTCTTGCCGTCTTTGCCGTCCCAGTCTATGGCGGGCATGTGGCTCCTTTGGCTTTGGAGCGTATGCAGGATATTTGTACGGAGGACGGTGCGCCGGCTGTGGTTGTGGTGGTGTATGGAAACCGTGCATACGAGAAGGCGTTGAGCGAGCTTGATGCTTTTGTTTCGGCACGCGGGTTCAAGGTGATTGCCGGTGGCACGTTTGTCGGCGAGCATTCGTATAGCACTGCACAATATCCCATTGCGGCCGGCCGTCCCGATGCTGCCGACGTGGAGTATGCCGAACTGTTCGGCAAAAAGCTGCAGACCAAGATTGTCTCGGCAGCCGATATGGAGCATTTGTATCCGGTGGATGTGGCGAAGATCCTCCGTCCGCGCCAACCGTTTTTCCCTTTGCTGCGCTTCTTACGCAAGTTCCTGAAGTTGCGCAAGAGTGGAGTGGTCGTGCCGCGTACGCCCGAGGTCGATGCCGGACTTTGCATCCATTGTGGCTACTGTGCGGCACATTGCCCGACCGGAGCCATCGTGAAGGGGGACGAGTGTCATACACTGGCCGACAAGTGTATCCGTTGCTGTGCCTGCGTGAAGGGTTGTCCGCAGAAGGCACGTTCGTACGACACTCCGTTCTCTGCCTTGCTGTCCGATTGCTTCAAGCGCGAGAAGGAAGACCGGATTATCCTGTGACGACTTTGATGACGAGCATTTTCCGGGTATGTTCGTCTATCCGATAGCGGTTGTCTGACCGTTCGCCCACCAACCAGACGATGTCGTCGCCGCAACACAGCACCCATTGGCGTTGTTTCTGGGGGAGTGAGAACTTGCGGTCGGTCAGGTAATCGCTGATTTTCTTTTTACCTTTCATGCCGAAGGGGACGAATGTGTCTCCCTGTTTCCACAGCCGTAGCGACAGGGGTTGCTTGATTTTGTCGGCGTCAAGACAGGCGGTGTCTTTGCTTCGGGGGATGTCGGTGTCGGGCGTGTAGTCCAGCACTTCGGTTTGCAGCAGGGGCTGCACGGGTGTTTCTTCCCGGTTTTCGATCAGCAGGCAGTCGCGGTCTTTCACAATCTTCCATTGTGAAGAGAGGAACGTCTTGCCCGACTGGGCGGAGAGGGAGGCGAGCAGGTCGTCGATTTGCGTGTGGTTGAAGCCCAGCGGGGCTACCAGTTCGAATAGCAGGGTGGCAGGCGAGGGCTCTTGCAGCAGCAGGGGGATGCTGATGCGGTTGTCCCTGCACACGCGTTTTCGTCCTTCTTCTATACCTTTTATATATATATGGTAAGCATCGTCCAAGTGGCGGGCGGTCTGCAGGATGCTGTCTTTGACCGAAGGGTTTATTTGCTGCAGCAGGGGCACGATGTTCAGCCGGATCTTGTTGCGGGTGTACTCGTCGTGCAGGTTGGTGCTGTCGGTGACGTAGTCCTGCCCGATGCTTTGCAGGTAGCCGGTGATGTCGCGACGCGACAGGCAGAGCAAGGGGCGTACGATGCGTCCGTTTCGGGCACGTATGCCGCGCAGGCCGTTGATGCCGGTTCCCCGTATCAGGTTCAACAGGAAGGTCTCCACACTGTCGTCGCTGTGATGGGCCACGGCGATGACGGCGGCTCCGCAGTCAAGGCGCGTTGACTCAAACCACTCGTAGCGGAGTTCGCGGGCAGCCATTTCGATGGAGATGTGCCGTTGGGCGGCCACCTGTGTGGTGTGGAAGTGGGTCACGTGCAGGGGCACTTGCAGGCGGCAGCATAGTTGGCGGACAAAGGTTTCGTCGCGGTCCGATTCGTCGCCACGCAGGTGGAAATTGCAGTGGGCTGCCTCGCAGCGGTAGCCTGTGTGCAGCAGCAGGCGCAACAGGGTTACGGAATCGGCGCCTCCGCTCAGGGCAACGAGTATCTTGTCCTGCGGAGTGAAGAGATGCTCGTTCTCGATGTATAGCTTTACTTTTTCTGTTATCATGGGGCAAATATACGACAGAATTCCGGTTGTCGTATCGTTGTGCGGGTCTATATTTATTACTATTTGTGTGGGAAATCATAAAATACTGATATTCAGTGATGTATCTCTTGCTGTCCATCCGTTTTTTCCGAGGGGGTCACAGTCCTATACTTAGGCACCCTCAGTCCTATACTTAGGTACCCTCAGTCGTATCCTTTGGTACCCTCGGTATAGGAGGGTGACTGTGTATCCTCGCAGTGTAAACATCTATGATTGGATGGAGGGACCGGCGGGGCCGTAAAGCATGCACGTAACGACGCGGTTATTTAAAAACATTCTAAATTGTTTGTATGCTACGGGCGAATGGAGTATCTTTGTGGTCGAAATATACCGAACAGTCAAGACTAAAATAGAATATTATGCGTTTATCCGAACTGAAAACCGGCGAGAAAGGTGTGATCGTCAAGGTGATGGGGCACGGTGGTTTCCGCAAGCGGATTGTGGAAATGGGCTTCATCAAGGGCAAGACCGTGGAAGTCGTCCTGAATGCTCCGCTGAAGGACCCTATCAAGTATAAGGTGATGGGGTATGAAATCTCGCTGCGCCGGCAGGAAGCCGAAATGATAGAAGTAGTCAGCGAACAGGAGGCCAAAGAGCAGGCCGTGCAGCTGGACTATCATAAGGGCCTGAGCGAGGACATCCACCTGAGTGATGAAGAAATGAAACGCATTGCATTGGGCAAGCGACGTACCATTAACGTGGCACTGGTCGGGAATCCCAACTGCGGCAAGACCTCTTTGTTCAACATCGCTTCCGGTTCGCACGAGCATGTGGGCAACTATAGCGGCGTCACCGTCGATGCCAAGGAAGGATATTTCGACTTCCAGGGATACCATTTCCGCATCGTTGACCTGCCGGGAACCTATTCCCTCTCGGCATACTCACCCGAAGAGATATACGTGCGCCGGCACATTATCGACCAGACCCCCGACATCATCATCAACGTGGTCGATGCTTCCAACCTGGAGCGCAACCTGTACCTCACCACCCAACTGATAGACATGAACGTGCGCATGGTCATCGCGCTCAACATGTTCGACGAGCTGCAGGCCAGCGGCAATACCCTCGACTACCTGAAGCTGAGCGAACTGATAGGCGTGCCGATGGTGCCTACCGTCTGCCGGACGGGCAAGGGCATCGATACCCTGTTCCATGTCATCATCGGCATGTACGAGGGAGGAGACTTTCTGGACAAGGACGGCAAGATACGTGCCGACATCCTGAACGACCTGCGCAACTGGCACAAGGAATACGTGCCCGACCATGACTATGGCAGCCACAAGGAAGAGCACGAACATCCCAACGGATTCTACCGCCACATCCACATCAACCACGGCCCCGAACTGGAGCGCAGCATCGACGAGGTGAAGCGCGTCATCAGCGTCAACGAAAACATCCGCCACAAGTATTCCACCCGTTTCCTGGCCATCAAGCTGTTGGAGAACGACAAGGACCTGGAAAAGATGGTGGCCGGCCTGCCCAACGGACAGGATATATTGGCTGTGCGTGACAAGGAAGAACAGCGCTTGCGAAACTCCATCAACGAGGACAGCGAACAAGCCATCACCGACGCCAAGTACGGCTTCATCTCGGGCGCCCTGAAGGAAACCTATGTGGACAACCACATGGACAAGGAACGGGCCACCCGGGTGATCGACTCCATTGTCACCCATCGCATCTGGGGATATCCCATCTTCTTCCTCTTCCTGTACATCATGTTTCAGGGGACATTCGTGCTGGGCGACTATCCGATGCAAGGCATCGAATGGCTGGTCGGCGCATTGGGCGAACTGATACGCAACAATATGCCCGAAGGCCCTCTGAAGGACATGCTCATCGACGGTATCATCGGCGGTGTGGGAGGCGTCATCGTCTTCCTGCCCAATATCCTGATACTGTATTTCTTCATCTCGATGATGGAAGACTCGGGCTACATGGCCCGTGCGGCGTTCATCATGGACAAAATCATGCACAAGATGGGCCTGCATGGCAAGTCGTTCATTCCCCTCATCATGGGATTCGGATGCAACGTACCCGCCATCATGGCTTCGCGCACCATCGAGAACCGGAAGAGCCGTCTGATAACCATGCTCATCACCCCGCTGATGTCGTGCAGCGCCCGCCTGCCCATCTATCTGGTGCTGGTAGGAACCTTCTTCCCGGGGAACGCCAGTTTGGTCATGCTCGCCATTTATGCCATAGGCATCCTGCTGGCCGTGCTGATGGCACGCATCTTCAGCCGCTTCCTGGTGAAGGGCGACGATACGCCGTTCGTCATGGAACTGCCGCCCTATCGGCTTCCTACCTCGAAGTCCATCTTCCGTCATACGTGGGAGAAAGGTGCCCAGTATCTGCGCAAGATGGGTGGCATCATCATGGTGGCCTCGATTGTGATCTGGGCATTGGGCTACTATCCCAACCACGATTCCTACAACACCGTGGCCGAGCAGCAGGAAAACTCCTATATCGGCAAGATCGGAAAAGCCATCGAACCCGTCATCGAGCCGTTGGGCTTCGACTGGAAGCTGGGAGTCGGCATCCTCTCCGGAGTAGGAGCCAAGGAGCTGGTGGTAAGCACGCTGGGCATCCTCTATGCCGATGATGCCGACGCCGATACCGCCAATCTGGGCGAGCGCATACCAATCACGCCGCTGGTGGCCTTCTGCTACATGGTGTTCATACTGATTTATTTCCCCTGTATAGCCACGCTGGCGGCCATCAAGGGTGAATCGGGCAGCTGGAAGTGGAGCTTGTTTGCCGCGGCATACACTACGGTGCTGGCCTGGATAGTCGCTTTCATTGTTCATCAGGTGGGAGGGCTGTTCGTATGAGTGGTTGGCAGGAATGGATCGTAGCGCTCCTCCTCATCGTCTGCCTGTACTGGATAGGGAGGCGGGTCCGACAGTTTTTTCGGCACCAGACTGAGAAAAACAATCCTTGTGCAAACTGTGTAACGGGCTGTGACATAAAGAGGTTATACGAAGAGAAGCGTGCAGCCTGTGGTAAAGACAAAAAAATATCGAAGAAAAAATGTTGCGGATAGTTGGTAATTACAAAAAATGCATTACCTTTGCAACCGCAATCGAGAAACAAGCACGTTTCGAGGTGAAAGAACGGTACCTTGGATGAGTGGCTTAGTCAGCGGTCTGCAAAACCGTGTACGGCAGTTCGAATCTGCCAGGTACCTCACGACAGAAGCAAACGTAACAGTTTGCTTCTGTTTTTTTATGCCTGTGCCCTTGGGTGGTGCAGGAATGCGGCGGGGCAGTCGGACACCGAACCGCCGCCTCTCGGCAGTATGTATCCAGTTTCCTTTGCCAGATACATTCTATTCCTTATATTTGCAGGCATGAAAGCAAAAGTAAATATCCTCATCGCATCGTTGTTGTTTGTGTGCAGCGCAGTGCTGGCACAGGAGAAGGTTGTGGCCGACAGCACCGGCTACATAGTCAGGGTAGGAGATATGGCTCCGGATTTCACCATGAAGCTGACCGACGGACGGACAGTGACCCTGTCCGAACTTCGCGGCAAGGTAGTCATGCTGCAGTTCACGGCCAGCTGGTGTGGCGTTTGCCGCAAGGAGATGCCTTTCATCGAGAAAGACATCTGGCAGAAGCATCGGGCGGACGACGGCTTCGCCCTGTTCGGCATCGACCGCGACGAACCGCTGGAAAAGGTGCAGGCCTTTGCCCGATCTACGGGTGTGACCTATCCGTTGGGATTGGACCCCGGTGCGGACATTTTTGCCCAATACGCATTGCGTCAGTCGGGCATCACCCGCAATGTCCTCATCGACCGTACAGGCCGCATCGTGATGCTGACCCGCCTGTACAATCCGGATGAGTTTGCGGCTCTGGTGCGTAAAATTGATGAGATGTTGGCCGAGTGAACCCGCCTCTGCCCTGTATAAGTCAGGCCTGGATGAGGCGGGCCAGGTATTCGTAGTGCTTTCCCTCTTCAATCAGTTCGGCCTTGAATCCGTTTTCCGAGGCATAGTAGGCAAGGGTCTGGAAGTCGATGTACAGCCAGTCGAAGACGTCTCCCCTTACATGCTTGTATTGCATCCGAAAGTCCACTTCGCCGTAATAGTTGTCGGCAAGGTCGATAACGATGCTTCCGTCCTCTTCTTCGAACAGGTATCTCAGGTCGCTCGAGTCCATATAGACGCAGCCGCCCGGAGCAAGCAACTGCTTCAGCTTGCGGAAGAAAAAGGGCATGTTCTCCAACTTCCCTATGATACCCGATCCGTTCATCAGCATCAGAATGGTGTCGTATGCTCCGCAGAACTGCTCGCTGAACAGGTTGGTCTGTGTGACGTGTCGTACCCCCCTCTGCTTCATGACCTCGACCGACAGGGGAGAGATGTCGATGGCATGCACCTCTTTGCCGGCCGCCTGAAGCGCAAGACTGTGGCAGCCGCTTCCGGCGCCTGCGTCCAGTATGTTGCCGGTGGCCAGATGCAAGGCGGTCTGCTCCAGATGAGGCATAGAACTCTCCGTACGGAACAGCTCTTTCACGGGAATCTCGTCTTCATCGAACTGTGATGAGAACACGCGCAGTCGGCCGGCTTTGCCCGTTCGGGCGTAGTCGGCTATAGCAGCCCCCATCGGGTCTTTCTCGGGCTGTAGTAAGTGGGTATTCAGCATGGAGTTATTTGTTTTTATGCCTGTTGGCACGTTTGCGGCGTATTTCGGCTTTCATCTTGGCTGCTCCGGAACCGTGCAGGCCGGTGATGTAGGTCTTCTTCTTGGCTTTGGTTTTGATTTTGTTCTCTTCTTTGGGCTTGTCTTTCTTGCCTTTGAAGATGATGCCGCCCATCATGGCTTCTTCGATACTCATATATGAAATGTTTTTAGTGTTTCGCAGGTGCAAAGATACGTATTTGCGCCGTTGTTTCCAGCATCAGCACTAAAAAAGCTTCGACAGGCAAGGTGAGCTGCGGGCTCTTTCCTTGTTTGTCGAAGCTTGTTTACGGGTAAGAGGCCTATCGGTTTGGCGGTATGGCGTCTGCCCGTATCACCACCGTCGGCCGGGGGTGTGGAAGGGAAGTCCGGTTACTTGACCAATGCCTTGACGATTTCGCCGATGAACGTACGTGGCTGTCCTTCTACGGGTGCTGGCGAAGGGAGCTTTTTGCACTCCAGCACGACGCTTGGTTCGTTTTGTCCGTTTGGATAGAAGCGCACGGTGTAGGTCTCGGCCTTTTCCAACTGCTCATAGGGTTGGTCGGGCGAAAGCATGGTGAATATGACAGGCTTTCCGGATGACTTGCCTAAGCTGCCTCCGGCGTTGGCAGTCATGGTAGTCATGTTGAAGTTGTCGGTACCGATAGCGATGACCAGTTTACCATTGCCCATCTGAATGAGGTCGGTTGATAGCTGGTCCGGAGCTACGGCTTTGTATGACGTGCTCAAAGCCGTTGCGGGGACGGTTTGGGCGTTGGCATTGCTGCTTTTGACGTTGACTTCTTGTTTGGGGGTGATGATGGTTGCTCCTGCCACGGCGGTGTTGGAGGAAGTTGCTTCGTTGCCCGTGGTGGCTGTCTGAGGTTGGGTCGGTGTGCCGGTACTTAATGCATTGGCAGCGTCAGCAAATAATGTATCGACAAAGTCGATGGTTTTACGACGCCATTTGGCCAATCCGCGTACCAGTTTGGTCTTCGATTTATTCAGGGCATATTTGTCGGTAATCCATTCTTCGGCCGAATATTTCTCTTTATTATCTCCTTCGCGGTATTCGTAGGAGATCCTTTCGATTCGAAGCGTACATTCTTCGGGTTGGCATAGGGCCGTCAGCATATATAGTATTTTGGTCCGGTCCAGTGAAAGGACGGTCGATTTGAATACAATCCATTCTTCACCTAAGCCGACTACTTCTCCTTTTTCCTTTTGGGTATAGACTACGCGGCTGTTGTTTTCATTCTTTTTTAGACGTTCGCTCATCCATTGTTGCATACGTTCGAAAATGGCGTCCTGCGACATGCCGGGGATGCCGAATGTCTTGCTGAACACTACTTTGCCATTTTCTTCGGGGACAGCCCCTGTCAGGTATCGGCTGTCGTCCTTTTTCTGCGCTTGCAATGCCATGGGCAGGCAGAGACAGACTACGATGAATAAGATTTTAGTTAGTTCTTTCATAAGTGTATAATCGTTTTTAGTTTATTGAATCAAGGGATTTCGAAGTGCTGACCGCGGTGATTGATGGTGAGGAATCTGCATCCCCGGGCTTCGGCGTAAGGGCCGAAGGCATTGCCACCATTATAATCTTCGCCGAAGTGCATGGGGGCAAACACGCTGGTCTTTATCCGTTCGATGAACTGTGTGGCCCCCCTCATGTACTCCTTGCCCATGCGGCTGTCCACGGGGAACATGGCTAAGTCGAGGGTCGAAGTTTTCTGCTGTATGTATTTTACCTCGGCCAGAAAGTCACCGTCGGCCTTTCGTATTTCCTGTGGGGTCGATTCTTCACTCCAGTGCCAGTTGTTCAGGTCGCCTGCGTGGAAGATGAGCCTGTTTTGCAATTCTATCAGGAAGGATATTCCCGAGTCGGTCGATCCGCATGCTTCAATGCGTATGCAAGCATCTTCGTAATGGCTGCCTTTACCGATGTAGATGGCATCGGTGGCTGTCGCCCGTTTGTGTTTCAGAATGTCTTTCGAGAAGATGTATTTGATGTCCGGGCGTTTCTCTTTCCAGGTCAATACTTCATGATTGAAGTGGTCGGGGTGGAAGTGTGTTGACAAGACATATATTTCTCCCGGTTTCTGTAGCAGGTAGTCGTGCACGATACCTTTCCCGGGGGATTCCTCCGATGAATCTTTGTAGTAGTCGATGATGACCGTGATATCGTCTGTTTCGATGGCGAATCCACTGTGATAAATATAATCAAGTCTCATGGATAAATAAATTACAATGCAATATTACGAAAAACAGAAAATAAACGATGAATTCAGGTTGTTATTTTATGTCAAAGCAGGTGGATTTTCGGGTTGGATAGAACCTGTTTAGTGTGTTGGGTACTTTTATGCACGTGTATCTTTCTTTGAAATACGGATGTACGATGTATTTGCCGGTATATACTTTGGCATTCCCAAAAATAACACTTACCTTTGCCGACCGGAAAAAATATATGTATGATGCCGTGAATAGCGGCCGTGTATTCTAGGACAACCACGTAAAAAACAGGAGTTATGAAGCAAAAAGTATCTGTACCTTTTATGCTGCTCGGCATTCTTTTCAATGTCTGTCTGATAGCAGCCAATCTTCTTGAAACAAAAGTCATTCAGGTGTGCGGCATTACGGTGACCGCCGGTCTGCTTGTTTTTCCCGTTTCCTATATCATAAACGATTGCATTGCCGAGGTGTGGGGCTTCCGTAAGGCGCGTCTCATCATCTGGAGTGGTTTTGCGATGAATTTCTTTGTCGTGATGCTGGGGCTGATAGCAGTGGCTTTGCCGGCAGCACCTTTTTGGGAGGGTGAAGCCCATTTCAATTTCGTCTTCGGCATGGCTCCCCGTATTGTGGTGGCCAGTCTGGCTGCATTTCTGGTCGGTTCTTTCCTCAACGCTTATGTGATGAGCAAGATGAAGCTGGCCAGTGGAGGCCGGCATTTTTCAGCACGTGCCATATGGTCAACGGTAGTAGGCGAGACGGGCGATTCGTTGATCTTCTTTCCCATTGCCTTTGGAGGGATTATTGCTTGGCAGGAGTTGCTGCTGATGATGTGCATCCAGATAGTCCTGAAGTCGATGTACGAAGTGGTGATATTGCCGGTCACTATCCGTGTGGTGAAATTCATCAAGAAGGTGGATGGCAGTGATGTTTACGATGAAGGTATTTCGTATAAGATCTGGAAGATTTTTGAGATTTGATTCGCTTATTACCCGATAGGGGAGGAAGGTGTTTCCCGACACAATGCCCCTATCCGGATCGTTATATAACAGAATTATCATTTAATGTTTTGTAAGATGAATAAAGAAAGTGCATTGGTCGTGTTCAGCGGTGGACAGGATTCGACTACTTGCCTGTTTTGGGCAAAACGTGAATTTAAAAAAGTATATGCGCTTAGCTTCTTGTATGGGCAAAAGCATCAGAAGGAAGTGGAGCTGGCTCGTGAGATAGCCCGTAAGGCCGGAGTAGAATTTGAGGTGATGGATGTTTCGTTCATTGGTAAGTTGGGGCATAATTCGCTGACCGACCCTACCATGACAATGGACAGTGAGAAGCCGGCTGATAGTTTTCCGAATACATTTGTCCCGGGGCGCAACCTGTTTTTCCTGAGTATTGCGGCTGTATATGCCCGCGAGCGTGGCATCAATCATATTGTCACCGGGGTGTCGCAGACGGATTTTAGCGGATACCCTGACTGTCGCGATGCTTTTATCAAATCGTTGAATGTGACGTTGAATCTGGCGATGGATGAACAGTTTGTTATCCATACTCCTTTAATGTGGATTGACAAGGCGGAGACCTGGGCTTTGGCCGACGAGCTGGGAGTGCTCGACTTGGTGCGTCATGAAACACTGACCTGTTACAATGGCATTCCGGGTGACGGATGCGGGCATTGTCCGGCCTGCAAACTGCGCCGTGAAGGGTTGGAGAAGTATCTGCACTCCGTTCATAAGGCTTAGGTTGGCGATAAAAGTAATAACGAATGATTATATAAAAGAGTTATCGTAATGACAGAATTGAAAGACCAGTTGACCCTTTTAGGGCGTAAGACAGAATACAAGCAGGATTATGCGCCTGAAGTATTGGAAGCTTTTGACAACAAGCATCCCGAAAACGATTATTGGGTACGCTTTAATTGTCCGGAATTCACCAGTTTGTGCCCCATCACAGGGCAGCCCGATTTTGCGGAGATACGGATTTCATACATTCCCGACATAAAGATGGTGGAAAGTAAAAGTCTGAAACTATATCTTTTCAGCTTTCGGAACCATGGAGCTTTTCACGAAGACTGCGTGAATATCATTATGAAGGATTTGATACGTCTGATGAATCCGAAGTATATTGAAGTCACCGGCTTCTTTACCCCGCGTGGTGGCATTTCCATCTATCCGTATGCCAATTACGGACGTCCCGGTACAAAGTACGAACATTTGGCCGAACAGCGTCTGGCAAACAGGGAATAATGGACTGTATGCCATCTTGAAGTTCAAAATTCTTCGAGAGCATAGTATTGATAATCACGTAGAACCGTTTGCAGAAAATTTTCTGCCTGATTCTCATGGGGAGTTGCTGAAAGCAACTCCCTTACCTTTTCCGCCAACTTTTCTATTCGTTGCTTTCTGTTCTTCTGATCCGACTGCAGGGTGCGGCCGATGACGTTTATCTGTTCTAACGAGAGGTTGACAACCTGCGGATAAGTGGGGTGATAACCTTGCCGTAAATAATCAAATTCGTCAAGGCTTACATGAATCTTGCGATAATTCTTTTCTTTTATTACCATGGTACCTGCAGCAAGGTCGCCTATCCGCTGGCTGTTTTTAGTCAGCAGGATAGATAAAATTCCGAATCCCCCTGTCAGGAATGCATCGATGGGAAATAGCAGCCAGCGTAGCAGATAGGAACTGATGCTTGGAGTCGTACCGTCTGCTTTTACTACACGAATGTTCATGAGCCGTTTGCCCGGGCTTTGCCCTTGGTTAAATACTTCCCATAAAAAGAAGTAACACAAAGCCGGCAGATAAATGGCAATGGCAACCACGAGGTATGAAACTTCGCCGACGGGGCGAAAACTCAAATACAGTTTGCTGGCTCCCAGCAGATAGATACCGATAAGGATGTAATCGATGATGAGTGCGACGAATCGTTCGCCAATGCTGGCCGGCGTTTGGCTGATTCGAACGAATTGTCCGGTAAAGATGGTGGATTCTGCCATTGGGAATAAAACATTTTAGCTATCTCATTGCAAATATATCATTATTCTCTTATTTTTGTTTTCGAATTGAGTAAAAACACAGTCGAAATCCTTGGTTAATCATGAAAGAAGTAACGTTCATCCGTCAGAACATCGAAAGATGGAATGAAGCCGAGAAGGTGGTAGAACACGCCGATCGTGTTTCGCCCGACCGGCTTGCTGACGTATATATGGAACTGACAACGGATCTGGCTTTCTCGCAGACTCACTTTCCGACCTCAAGGATTACAATTTATCTGAATAATCTGGCTTCAGCATTGCACAATAAAATTTACCGTAACAAGCGTGAGAAATGGTCACGTCTGTTGACTTTCTGGACTCGTGAGGTTCCTCGCGTGATGTATGATGCCCGTCGGGAGTTATGGCTTTCGTTACTGATATTTATGATCAGTGTGGGCATTGGGGTACTTTCGGCTGCGAATGACGTTGATTTTGTAAGGCTTATCTTGGGAAATGCGTATGTTGACATGACACTGGATAATATTGCTCAGGGAAATCCCATGGGAGTTTATGGCAGTTCGTCCGAGCTGCCGATGTTTTTAGGCATCACATTGAATAATGTAAGGGTTGCTTTTAATTGTTTTGCGATGGGGATGCTGACCAGTTTTGGCACTGCATTCATGCTTTTTAGCAACGGAGTGATGTTAGGGGCCTTTCAGACTTTCTTTTATCAGCACGGACTGTTGTGGGAGTCCGCACTGGCTGTCTGGCTACACGGCACCTTGGAAATCTGGGCCATAATTGTGGCTGGAGCAGCCGGATTGGCTTTGGGAAAAGGATGGCTGTTTCCGGGAACTTATTCGCGTGCCGAATCATTCCGGCGTGGAGCAAGGCGTGGCTTAAAGGTTGTTGTCGGTACGGTCCCGGTCTTTGTGATGGCGGGTTTCATCGAAAGTTTTATAACGCGTCATACCGATTTGCCTAACGTTCTTCGGATAGGCATCATACTATTATCTTTGATCTTTATTATTTTTTACTATATTTACTTACCAAACAAGAGAAGATATGGAGACACAGAAGCCTAAAATTGCCATGTATGTTCAGCGTACGTTTGGTGATAAGCTTAATGCTACGTTCGATTTTATTAAAGAAAACTGGAAAGTATTGCTGAAGTTTGTTACTTATTTGCTTTTGCCTGTCAGCCTTATACATGCATTGAGTCTGAACGGACTGATGGGGATGTTGTTGGGTATTGCCGACCCGGCTGAGGCTGAAGCAATGTTGGCAAATTCAAGTCAGTTGGTCTCGTTTGTTTCCTATTATGGCTTGTTGATATTGGTCAGCTTGGTAGGAACGACATTGTTGGGAGCTTTGATATATGCCTTGATGAAACTTTATAATGAACGTGAGGAACGTTTGTCCGGCGTGACGATGGGAATGCTGAAGCCGTTGTTGCTTCTTAACTTCAAGCGATTGTTCTTACTTACTCTGTTTGCCATATTTTTGATGGTACTGATAGCAGTGGTAGGGGGCGTGTTGGCTTCGTTATTTTCTGGGATTTCAGTATTGTTTGTCTTTTTGTTTATATTGGTGTGCATGTTGCTGCTTGTCCCATTGTTGTTGTGGGGACCTGTTTATTTGTTTGAAGACATATCGTTGATGAGTGCGTTGGGAAAGGCTTTCCGTCTTGGTTTTGCTACTTGGGGCGGTGTCATATTGATGGCCATTGTGATGGGCTTCTTAGCCAGCATATTGCAAGGAGTAACGACGATGCCCTGGTATATTTCCGTATTGGTTAAAACCTTTTTCATGGCGAGTGATTCTGCCAATGGGATAGGAACCTCAGCCGGCTATAACTTTATGCTTTATTTGTTTGCCATTATTCAGGCATTTGGTGCCTATCTTGCTATGGTGTTTTATTTAGTGGGACTTGCTTATCAATATGGTCATGCAGCTGAAAAAATGGATAGTGTAAGAATCGAGGACGATATCAATCATTTTGAGCAACTGTAATTCTGTCTGTAATAGATATGAATACCCTGACTACCGATACATTAGGCTATGACATTGAGCTGGTGAATGTTTGGCAAGCGGATCCTGCTTACAATTACAACCGTGAACTGCTTACACCGGATGTTAACATACTGGAGTGGATCGGTAGTCAGATGGCCAAGCTGTGGCAAGAACTATGGGGCAATGAAATAGTGAGTGAGTACGGGGAAACGATCGTGCTTGTATTTACTATCTTGTTTGTGCTTTTCCTTGTTTGGTTTATCTACAAGAAACATCCTTCTTTATTTGTTCGTCTGCATGCCCAGGCAAAATCTTCAGGCATGGTCGAGGACACTATTTATGGTGTTGATTTTGAGCAATCCATCTCACAGGCGATGTTGTCGGGAGATTATAAGGAAGCGGTACGCCTGCTTTATTTACAGACACTGAAGTCATTGGATGATGACGGTCGTATTGTCTGGCAGCCTTATAAGACTCCCACTCAGTATAAGTACGAAGTGCATATGGAGGCGTTTAATCGGTTGACCAATGACTTTTTACGTGTGCGCTATGGTAATTTTGAGGCAACCGAGATACTTTTGGGCTCGATGCGTGCTCTGCAGGATGAAGTGAAGAAAGGAGGGGGAGTATGAAGGGGAGCTGTTGGTTTGTGGTTGGAATTACAGGATTTCTGTTGCTGATGTTTGTTGTCGAGTGCCATTTACCTAAACGTTTTGTTTGGCATCCCACGTTCAGTCATTACGATGAGCAGCCTTTCGGATGCGCTTTATTGGATAGCTTGTTGTCTGCTTCCCTGCCGGGTAAGTATGCGTTGTCGCGTAAAACCTTTTATCAGTTGTCATCTGAAGATACAACGCTACGCAGAGGTATTCTGGCTATTTCCGAGAATCTTGCCTTGTCCGATGTCGATGTCAATGCCCTGTTGTCGATGGCCGGTCGTGGGGATAATGTGATGTTGGTCACTAACTTATTACCAGCCAAATTGGAAGATACATTAAAAGTGCATGGCAATTATTCTTATTTTTATTTTAGGGCATTGAAGAAGCAGGCGGCTTCTTTTTTCTCACGCGACAGCATCCTTTGGGTGTCATCGCCAGGTGATTCCTGTACTTATTATTTCTATCCTCAGTTGTGTGCTTCTACTATATCCGTCAGGTCGGTAGGTAATGGTAAGGTGCTTGCCGTTAGGCAGGAATCGGCAGGTTGGCGTCATGGTGGGCAAATGGGCGATACCATAATACACTCTCCGGTAGCATTATCCGTACCTGTTGGAAGAGGGCAGATTATTGTGGTATCCACTCCTTTGCTTTTTACCAATTATGGGGTTGTTGATGGGCGGAATGCCGCTTATGTTTTCCGCCTTCTTTCCCAAATGGATAGATTGCCACTGATCCGCACAGAAGCTTATATGGACGAAACGGCACAAATGCAACAGTCACCGTTCAGGTATCTGCTTGCTCATCGTCCTTTGCGTTGGGCATTGTATGTGTCATTGATTGGAATAGTGCTTTTTATGTTTTTTACGGCTCGCCGGCGTCAGCGTGCCATTCCTGTGATTGCTCCGCCGGTTGATAAGTCGTTGGAGTTTGTCAAGTTGGTCGGTACACTTTATTTTCAGAAAAAGGATCATGCGGACTTGGTTCGTAAGAAATACCTTTATTTTGCAGAAACCGTACGTCGGTTGGTGCAGGTTGATTTGGAAGAGACCGAGAATGATTCTTATTCTTTTGCACGAATTGCACGGCGTACGGGGATGGATAATGAGTCGATAGCAACTCTTATCCATGAAGTTCGTCATGTGGCGCATGATACCAGTATTAAGATATCAGTAGAACGAATGAAACAATTAATTGATAGAATGAATGATATAACCCGAAATTTATTATGAATGAAAATAGACTTGACCTTACATTCTTTTCTGCTAAAATAGCGGAGTTGAAGAAACAAATTGCTTCTGTTCTTGTGGGGCAGGATCAGATTGTTGATCTTGTTTTGACTGCTATCGTGGGCAATGGACATGTGTTGATTGAGGGAGTACCCGGTGTGGCTAAAACATTATTGGCTCGTTTGGTTGCACGGTTGATAGATGCTGATTTTAGCCGTATTCAGTTTACTCCTGATTTGATGCCCAGCGATGTGTTGGGAACCACCGTATTTAATATGAAGACGGGTGATTTTGATTTTCACCGAGGACCGGCTTTTGCTGATATCGTGTTGGTGGATGAAATTAATCGTGCTCCGGCCAAGACGCAGGCCGCTTTGTTTGAGGTGATGGAAGAACGACAGGCAAGTATTGATGGTGTTACTTATCCTATGGGCGAATTGTACACAATTTTAGCAACACAGAATCCGGTGGAGCAGGAAGGAACCTATAAACTGCCAGAAGCACAGCTCGATCGTTTCCTTATGAAAATCGTAATGGGCTATCCGTCCGCAGACGAGGAACTGGAAGTTCTTGAACGTCATCAATCTAATACTTCATTAGTCAAGTTGGAGAATGTGTCTCCTGTGTTAACAAAAATGGAGTTGTTGGATTTAAGAAGACTGTTGGGACAGGTTTTTGTTGATCGCACCTTATTACAATATATTGTACAGATTGTTCAACAAACCAGAACGGCTAAAGCTGTGTATCTCGGAGCATCTCCCCGCGCATCAGTCAGTATGCTTCAGGCGTCCAAAGCCTATGCATTATTGCAAGGACGTGATTTTGTAACTCCTGATGATATCAAGTTTGTAGCACCATCGGTGCTCCATCATCGTCTGATATTGACTGCAGAAGCTGAAATGGAGGGATATACACCATTGAAAGTGACCCAACGTCTGATCGATCAGATAGAAGTTCCCCAATAGTTTATTCATCTTTTATCATTGCCAGGTCGATGTCTTTGTATCTTACATATCGTTTTTATATCATATTGGGGGTAATCGTCTTTTTATTGGGTGGCGGATATCTCTATGCTCCATTGTTTGAGGTTGGGCAATGGGCGTTATTGCTGTTTGCATTGATTATATTGATTGATGTATGGATGCTTTATAGTCATTGTGGCATTAAGGCTTTTAGGCAGTGTGCTTCTCGTTTTTCCAATGGCGATGATAACATTATTTCTATTCACGTTGAGAGTTCTTATCCCTATTCGATATCGATTGAGATAATTGATGAAATACCTTTTGTCTTTCAGAAACGCGATATGATTTTTCGGGTTCACCTTCGGGCAAGAGAAGCGAATAATATCTGTTATCGTTTACGTCCTGTTTGTCGGGGTACTTACGATTTTGGTTACTTGCGGCTCTTTGTTTCTACAACCGTAGGGCTTGTAACTCGTCGTTATACTTGCGGCGAACCTTTTCAGATTAAGGTCTATCCTTCTTTTTTGATGTTGCGTCATTATGAGTTGCTTGCAATGGATAATCGGCTTACGGATCAGGGCATTAAACGCATTCGTAGGGTAGGGCATCATACCGAGTTCGAACAAATAAAAGATTATGTGAAAGATGATGATTCCCGTACCATTAATTGGAAAGCCAGTGCCCGACGGAACCGCCTGATGGTGAATGTCTATCAGGATGAACGCGCTCAATCGGTTTATGGCATTATTGACAAAGGGCGTATGATGCAGCAGGCTTTTCGGGGAATGACGCTTTTGGATTATGCCATCAATTCGACCTTGGTTCTTGCCTATATTGCCATGCGGAAGGAGGATATGGCAGGAATTGCAACCTTTAATGAACGTTTTGATACATTTGTACCTGCGTCTAAACGACAGGGACAAATGCAGGCTTTGCAGGAGGCTCTTTACAATCAGCAGACAGACTATGGCGAGAGTGATTTCTCTTCATTATGCGTCCATCTTGGTCGATATCTTTATAAACGTAGTTTGCTGATATTATATACCAATTTCTCCGGGTTGAATAGCATGTATCGACAGTTGCCTTATTTACAACAACTTGGCAGACGGCACTGTTTACTTGTGGTTTTCTTCGAGGATACAGAATTGCAATCTTATCTTGCCACTTCGTCGCAGAATACAGAAGATTACTATCGCCATGTGATAGCCGAAAAATTTGCTTTTGAGAAGCGTTTGGTGGTTTCTACATTAAAACGTCATGGCATATTTTCATTATTGACTACGCCCGAAAACCTTTCTGCCGATGTGATTAATAAATATTTGGAGATAAAGGCTACTTTGTTTTAGTGGCCTTTCACTATTCTCCCTTCCCAATCCTCTTTTCCCCGTCAAGTTGTCTTCATTTGTAAGAGTCCTTCTTTCCCCCTCTTTCCTCCTTTCTTTCCCAGTCTTCCCTTTCCTCCTCCTCTTTTCCCCGCTTTTTCTTTCCTGCTTCCTTTTCGCGCGCGCATGTGAATATATAATGTATATCCTGATTCTTCCCGTTCGTATAGCCTATCAAAAACATGTTCTACAACATGGTTATAAATCAATGACTTAGCAAAAAGATGCCCCAAAAGATTAAAAAAAGTATGGAATATATTTGGATCCTATGTGAAAACCGACTACTTTTGCACCCGCTTTCGAGAACGAGAGCAGCGACGAAATGACATTCTGAAAGACGCGGATCGAACGAATTGCAAGTTTGATCGGTATTCCGCTTGCATTCTGCAAGGAAAGCGAGCCGGTCGCCAACCTTTGTCAAGCGCAGCTTCACAAGGCAGCCCCGAAAAAGAAAATCGAAAAAAAACTTCGAAAAAATTTGGAAGATATGTGATAAAGTCCTTATCTTTGCATCCGCTTTCCGAAAGAAAAGCCTTCGTCAAGAAGAAGCGATCTATGAAGAGATTACATAAACAATACGTAGTACAAGAGCGGAGAAATGAAGATTGCAAGATCTGATTTCTCCGGGTAAAGAAGAACCGTCAATGCTCTTACCTTTATATATATATAAAGAAAGAGCCAAATTGAGAACTTCGGTAAATCAATCGGTCGTCCTGAACAGAGCAAATGCCGACAGGCAACTGTCGGAAAAAGATATTCTTACAATGAAGAGTTTGATCCTGGCTCAGGATGAACGCTAGCTACAGGCCTAACAC
>CAJKOW010000018.1 GCA_905201685.1 uncultured Bacteroides sp.
TGTCATTTCGTCGCTGCTCTCGTTCTCGAAAGCGGGTGCAAAAGTAGTCGGTTTTAGAATATGAACCAAATATTCTAAGATATTTTTTTTGAAGTTTTTTTTCTTCAACTGATGTAAACATCTAAAATACAGTCATATACATCCAAAATAGATCCATACCCTAAAATCACTCTGCAGATTGAACGCGTCCCTTATATACATTATTATATTAAAAAGGAAGCGGGCCATCACCTCCGACTCCCCCAAAAGGATTCTCAGTCTGGGATGGAAAATCGACAGCAGATGGCGGTGGAGGAGTAGAAGGGCTTCCAATCGGAGTGTTCATCCGTGAACCAAAGGTAGCTCCCCCACCCTCGGCAGGAGGTGGTATTACCATATCATCTTCCGGATTCTGGAAACGTGTGTACTGTCCAATGAACCGCAAGCGAACATCTCCAACTGCACCATTACGATGCTTGGCTACAATAATCTCAGCCATTCCCCGTAAATCGGTACCATCAGCTGACGTATAGATTTTATAATACTCCGGACGATGAATAAAGCAAACCATATCAGCATCCTGTTCAATGGCTCCAGACTCACGCAAGTCGCTCAACTGGGGCCGCTTACCCTCTTCCCCCTCACGGTTCTCAACTCCACGGTTCAACTGAGACAGGGCAATGATTGGGATGTTCAACTCTTTAGCCAATCCTTTTAACGAACGAGAGATAGTACTAACTTCTTCCTGACGGCTACCGAAAGACATACCGCTTGCATTCATCAGCTGAAGGTAGTCGATGATGATCAACTTCACTCCATGTTCGCGTACCAAACGACGCGCCTTCGTACGCAACTCAAAAACGGACAGAGAAGGAGTATCATCCACATACAAAGGGGCGTCCAGCAAATCACGCAACTTGTAATCCAACTGTTGCCATTCATAATCAGCCAACTGACCGCTCTTTATTTTTTCACTGGGAATCTCGCATACATTCGAGATCAGACGATTGACCAATTGCACATTACTCATTTCAAGCGAAAACAAGGCAACCGGATTGTGATAATTCACCGCAATATTCTTAGCCATGGATAACACAAACGCCGTCTTACCCATCGCCGGACGGGCAGCGATGATGATCAAATCAGAATTCTGCCATCCCGACGTCATCTTATCCAATTTAGTAAAACCACTCTCTAAGCCACTCAGACCATCTGTTCTGGCTGCCGCCTTTTGAATCAGCTGATAAGCTTCTGCAATCACCGGATTAATTTGCGTATAATCCTTCTTCATGTTCTGCTGGGATATCTCGAAAAGCTTGCCTTCCGCCTCTTGCATCAGGTCGTCCACATCCAAGGTCTCATCAAAAGCTTTAGCCTGAATATTGCTCGTAAAGGTAATCAGTTCTCGCGCCAAAGCTTTTTGGGCAATAATACGCGCATGATATTCAATGTGTGCCGAAGATGCGACCTTGCTACTCAATTGAGTGATGTAAAACGGACCGCCAACTTCATCCAATTCTCCTCTCTTGGCCAGCTGTTCCTTGACAGTCAGTATATCGACCGGCTTCTGATTCACAGCCAAGTCGGTAATCGCGGAATAAATCAACTGATGCCTGTGTTCATAAAAGGACTCAGGTCTTAATATTTCACTTACCAAAGAATAGGCATCCTTTTCAATCATCAACGCTCCCAATACAGCTTCCTCAAGTTCCGGTGCCTGAGGCTGAATGCGCCCGTAATCATTTACCGGTTGAGGAGCTTTTCCTCTTGGACTTCGTGTTGTCTTTCTCTGCTCTGCCACAATATAAAACTCCTATTTTAATTTGTAATCGGACAACAAAGATAACTTATTTTCCGTTTTCCACATACACTAAAACCTATATTGTTATCAACTAATATCCACAGATTTTATTAACTTTGCAGACATCTTTATAAAATATTGCCTTATATGCTTACTTTTCCAAATGCTAAAATCAATCTGGGGCTGAACATCATAGAAAAACGTCCCGATGGATACCATAATCTTGAAACCGTATTCTATCCTGTTCCGATAGAAGATGCGTTAGAAATCAATCTCTCGGACGATAAAAAGACTAAATATCACCTGTACCAGAGCGGACTCAAGATTGATGGAGATTTTGAAAACAATCTGGTTGTAAAAGCATATAAACTGCTGGATACGGATTTCAATCTGCCCGCCATAGACATCCATTTATTCAAACACATTCCATTCGGAGCCGGACTTGGAGGCGGTTCGTCCGACGCAGCATTCATGTTGACGCTTTTAAACAAAAAATTCAACTTAAGCTTAACCACACAGAACTTAGAAAACTATGCCAGCATGTTAGGAGCAGACTGTGCTTTTTTCATCCGAAACGAGCCGGTTTTTGCAGAAGGAATAGGAAACATTTTTTCTCCAATTGAAATCTCTCTAAAAGGGTATCATCTTGTATTAGTAAAGCCAGATATTTTTGTATCCACGCGTGACGCCTTCTCTCAAATCAAGCCTCACCGTCCCTCAGACTCTTTAAAAGAGATCGCCAAACTCCCCATCGAAGAGTGGAAACAATACATGATAAACGATTTCGAGGAAAGTGTATTCAACAAATTTCCAGCCATTAAAGCCATCAAAGAGCAGCTATATCGGCTCGGAGCCATCTATGCGGCAATGAGTGGTTCCGGATCATCCGTTTTCGGGTTATTCCATCCGGAAGTAAACATCCCGGAAGACACTGAATTCGGGAACAATACTTTAGTTTACAATAGAGTGTTGCAATAAATAACTCAACTATCGCAAGCTCAGGCAGCAGTTGACGAGTAACAAGTTGGCGAGTTGACAAGGCGTTTGTTGCGAACCATTTCAGACAGCACTTTATAATGCAGGGTATTTCCTACCTTGTTGACTTACCGACTGAAGCCTTGTTAACCAATAAGTTGAGCACATGAGAGACTTAAATAAGTAATCACTCCCATGCCGTAAGAAAAGCAACAATATGAACATATTACCAGCTCATATAAAGCCATTCCTGCATATAGGTTCAAAAGACCCGACTCAGCTTACCAATCCCTGATATAGCGTAATGCTGAGAAAAACGCCAATAATGATACAAATGATAATTAAGAAATAGTTCATGAATTGCGCACTTGGTTTAGTCGCCTTGTGCAGGTTCTGATCGAAATAGTTTTTAAAGAACAGATAGATTGCAGGAACCGTGGCACTTGCCAACAGCAAATCTTCCGGAATCTTGTACACATAAACCTTGGAAAATGCGATCAGAGCCCAATGGCACAGGAGCAATAAGACCAACAGATTAACCTTTCTGGAAAAAGACAGCAACAAACCTATGGTAAATACCGCAACCGAACAAGGCATAATCGTTGTTGTCATTGCCGGAAATTCCATACCACGCGCCCACGACAATACCGGATACAAGAAAGGCATCAGATAAAGGAACATCACCAAAAATCGGTAACGCGGATTACGCTCGAATGGGGTATAATCTGTTACTAAATCCCACAGCCACAATAGAGCCATAATAGCCCAAAAAATAGCCAATATGTAATGATAACTTCTACTTGAGCAATACATCATGTAATAGACAATCGAGATCCATGAGTTTAAAAATACCATGTAAACTTTCATGGAACGTTTTACCCAAACAGTAGGTTTCCGGTAAAGCAAAAAGGTCAGCACAATTCCAACAAGCGTAATGACAATCTGTGCCACCCATGTATTCTCGTTATAATGAGCTATTGTATTCCAGAATATTTCCATTGATTATATTTGTATATCGTTAATAAATTCAGGATTTCTTCGGCTTATCTTCATGCCGAGTCATTGAAAAAGCACGATTGATAAACAAGAATAAAGGAATGGTCGCACCTACGGCAAGCATAAATATAACGCTACATGTAACAATCGTATTGGTAAATAAATCCAATAAATATTTCTGCTGTAACTCGGGCACTTGCAGATTCTGCATGAACATAATCAGCGAAAACACGATCTTATAGGCATACATTCCAGGAATCATTGGCAACAAGGCCGGAATATAAAGCACCGTCATCGGACAATAAATCCGCTTACCCAATAAAAGACTTCCCATGCCAATAGTAAAGGATGCGCATAAAGAAGCGGTAGCTATGTCCACTCCGCCATAGGTCATCAAGCTGAAACGCAAAGCATGCCCAATAGCCGCAAGCAAAGCTATCGAAGGGAAAGCCCGCAAAGGAGGATCGGATATAGCTCCGAAACCGATTGCAGCAACCGCAGCAAACATTCCATCAGTCAGGATATCTAACAGTATCATTTCTTTATGAGATTATTTCTATAAATAGGATTACAACAGACTGTTTCTGATCAACATTAAAGTACACGAGAGGCCTACCGCAATGCACAGCACCAAAAGCAACGCCTGAATAAGCCGACTACAACCCGTCAGGACATGTCCTTCAACGATATCAATCACTCCATTCAGCAAAGGCACACCCGGTACGAGATAAAGTACACTGGTTGCAATAGCTATTTCGGAAGTCGTATCAAGCGTAAGAGCAGAAGTGGCAACAAGCGATGCCACAAATGCAGAAACTACAAAAATAATATAATGATTGATATGTTTTTTCTGCATAATCTGTTTTACGTAAAAGCCGATCAGAGTTGCAGAAAACACAATGCCACGAGCCGTCCAGTCACCACCAAACAAAGCGCAAAACGAAGCATTGGCAAAGCCGACCAGAAACAGGGTGCAAAGCGGATCCATCTTAGGATTAGAGATGATCTTGTTATACTTCTCCCACAACACATTCAATGGCAAATGCTTGTCAAATGCTTCCCAACTGAGGGCACTAAGTTCAGCATTGAGTTCGAAACTGATAGGAAATCCGGGTATTACTGATACTTCGTTGCATACTTCCAAGCTTTCTTTGTCGCACACACTGACAACCATAGTACGCTGAAGAATGCTCATTTTTACATCCACATTCAGTGATTCTCCGATACGGCGTGTGTTCCGCACCACACGTGAAGTATGCACGCCAGAACCCATTAACCGGTTGGCATATTCCAGCAAAAATCGGGTTATTTCTTTTAACTCGCCTGATGAATACATATCTAAATTATGATATTATCGACTGAAAAACGCTGCAAAGGTATCGATTTTCTATAAGATAACAGAAAAAACCACAGCAGTTTTTTTAAACTTACATAGCAAAAATTTGCTTTTCAAAAAGAAAGAGAATGAGCCACAATGGCACATTCTCTTACAGCCTCATCCAATCGGATCAATCATTCATCAGCTTTCTGTAGCGCACGCGGGTCGGTTCTTCCTTACCCAGACGCTTCAGTTTGTTCTCTTCGTATTCCGAATAAGAACCTTCAAAGAAGAACACGTTCGAATTGCCTTCAAACGCCAGAATATGTGTACAAATACGGTCCAGGAACCAACGGTCGTGACTGATGACTACCGCACATCCGGCAAAGTCTTCCAGACCCTCTTCAAGTGCACGCAACGTATTGACGTCAATATCATTGGTCGGCTCGTCCAGCAACAGTACGTTGCCTTCTTCCTTCAATGCCATCGCCAGATGCAGACGGTTGCGTTCACCACCCGAAAGCACTCCACACAGTTTTTCCTGATCGGCTCCCGAGAAATTGAAACGCGACAGATAAGCACGGGCATTAATATCCCGTCCTCCCATGCGAATCAACTCATTGCCACCCGAAATGACCTGATATACGCTTTTATTCGGGTCAATATCCTTATGCTGCTGATCCACATAAGCCAGTTTGACCGTTTCGCCCACTTCAAACTCACCCTTATCTGGTTTTTCCAATCCCATGATCAGACGGAAAAGCGTCGTTTTTCCGGCACCGTTCGGTCCGATGATCCCCACAATACCATTAGGCGGAAGCATGAAATTCAGGTCATCAAACAAAAGCTTGTCTCCATAAGCCTTGGCTACGTGTTTTGCCTCGATTACCTTATTACCCAGACGCGGTCCGTTCGGAATAAAGATTTCCAACTTTTCTTCCTTCTCCTTCACATCCTCGTTCAGCAACTTGTCGTACGAGTTCAAACGAGCCTTTCCTTTGGCCTGGCGGGCTTTGGGTGCCATACGTACCCACTCCAACTCTCGTTCCAACGTCTTCCGACGCTTGCTGGCAGTCTTCTCTTCCATCTCCATACGCTTCGTCTTCTGCTCCAGCCAGCTCGAATAGTTACCTTTCCAGGGAATACCCTCGCCACGGTCCAGTTCCAGAATCCATCCAGCCACATGATCCAGGAAGTAACGGTCGTGCGTCACAGCGATCACCGTACCTTCGTATTGCTGCAAGTGTTGCTCCAGCCAGTCTATCGACTCGGCATCCAGATGGTTGGTAGGCTCGTCCAGCAACAGCACATCCGGTTTCTGCAACAGCAGACGACACAGAGCCACACGGCGGCGTTCACCTCCGGACAGGAATTCTACCGACTGGTCTTCGGGCGGACAGCGCAATGCGTCCATGGCCCGTTCCAGCTTGCTGTCCAGATTCCAGGCATCGGTTGCATCAATGATGTCCTGCAACTCAGCCTGTCGGCTAAAAAGCTTATCCATTTTGTCCTGGTCCTCGTAATACTCGGGCAGTCCGAATTTCTGGTTGATTTCTTCGTATTCGTTCAGTGCATCCACAATGGGTTGTACGCCCTCCATCACAACCTCTTTCACTGTTTTCGTCGGATCGAGATAAGGCTCCTGTGCCAGATACCCGACCGAATATCCCGGCGAGAACACCACTTCGCCCTGATATGACTTGTCCAATCCGGCGATAATCTTCAGCAAAGTAGATTTACCCGAACCATTCAGACCGATGATACCGATTTTGGCTCCATAAAAGAACGACAAATAGATATTCTTCAATACCTGCTTGTTGTTTTGCTGAATGGTCTTGTTCAGCCCTACCATCGAGAAAATAATTTTTTTATCGTCAACTGTTGCCATAAAAATTTCGTTAACAACCTGCCGCTGAGATCTATTCAGCGCATATTCAAGCCTCACCGGCAGATTCTTTCAAACTCAATTAATTAAATAAAACAAGGATTGTGCGCCGATCTTTCCGATGCTCCGGGTAAGCAATCCTCCTCTGCCATCCAGACTCCGCCAGGCATCCGCCCTCGTTCCTCCATTTGCGTATGGCAGTTCAAGTTACAAAGATACGGTATTATTTTTTAGATACAAGAATTTTGCCCACTCGTTGATCAACGTTCGTTACTTATTTCCCAAAATACTCCGCCTTCAACCAATAAGCGTAAATCGGGTCTTGGAACGAGATTTAGCCAGCTTTGTTGTCCAATACATCATTCTTGACAAGAGCTCCTTTGAACGAACTATTGAGTGGTTGAAGAGATTTGATAACGATACATCACTTCAGTAGAGCTGATGGCTTTCTCCAATTACATTAACTCAATGCCATCAGATACTCAAAGCTGCTTGACCTGTCCACAATATCGTGGCTTAAAAGATGATACTTCCAAGGTTTTCCGCCATTCTTTGAGGTATATTCTGTTGCGTTCTTGCAATACTCCTCAGCCGCCTTTTTCTTGGCCAACACTTCTTCAGCTTTCATATCTTTGCGTGCTTTGGTTTCTACCATGTAAATAGCCTCAATTGTTTCCACAATGAAATCAGGTTCATAGCGTTGGGAACCATTGTTCCAAAAGATGGCGAACTGGGTCGGAGCAGGCCGCAACCATTTCAAAACCTTGGCATCCGCTTCCAACACATTGGCAAAATCAAGTTCCGTCTTGCTGTCGAACTTGTATTCTCGATAATAAGACTTCAGGAAACCCGTGTAGATAAATTTCTTCACATAGGTCTGCGAAACAGGATCTCTGTAATCCACCCTACCAAAGCCTTTTATTTCTGTCAAATGCTGGTCTATAATACCTGCAAAGGGCAATACTTTTGGTTTCAAATAACCTAATGAGGTTACGACAAAGTGGCGTTTCATCTGATCATAAATCATTGCGGCTATAGCTTCCCTGAATTGGTTGACTACCTTGGGCAGGTCGTTTTTATCATCCAGATAGCCCTCAATGGCTTCAACAGCCTGTCCGGCCAGGTGATACAGCAGTTCAGCATTCTCGTCATAATCCACTTCATCATAATCCATCAAAGCTCCTACTATCTGATCCATAGGCGGATCAAACTTCCGCCCTTCTACCACTTGCAACACTTCCATTGTTTTCTCCCCTGCTCCGATGCTGACCCTCAAAATTTCCTGCTTCAGTGCCGGCAGGTCAAATCCCATTCTTGTATCCAAGTCGAACCATTTGTATTCAGCCTTGCGTGCCTCCGTTTGAATAGTCATACGGGGGATTTCGATAATATTGTCAACAAAGTTTTTGATAACGATTTCAACCACCTTATCGACCTCTTCCAACAACGGCTGGGCATATTCTGACGAAAACAGAGGATTCACTTCTTTTGCACTCTTGACGATTTCACTCCTTGTCAGCACCTTGATAGCCTCTATATTTTCAGGGCGAGTCAATTCTTGGGCATTTTTTACCGCTGTATTCATCTGTGGAATTACCTTCCACACCGCCCGTTTGGCATCCGAAATGGCATGCGCATTCTTCTTCTCAATCTCTGTCTTGGCCTCCTGAACAGCCTTCTGTTCTTGGATGTCAATCAGGGTTTGGGCTTTCACAACTTCCCCTTGAACGGGTGTCAAGTCATCGTCGTCCAATTCCACATACGACATTTTGCTCAATACAGAACTGGGGTCGCTCGCCTTGGCTATCACGGCTTCAAAGTTTTCATGCGCAATGACGGTCAGCTTGTCGATGTCTGCATAACCAGTCCGCTTGCCACCATAAGGCAGGCGCAATCCTCGGCCTATCTGCTGTTCCACCAGAATAGGTGCATCAGCCGCCCGAAGAGGTACAATCGTGTACAGATTGGTCACGTCCCAACCCTCTTTCAACATATTGACGTGGATCACGATCTCTATCTTGTTGTCAGGCTTTTCCAACGAAAGGAACTGTTTGTCTATTTCTTCATCTTTCTTTGTAGAGCTATCTATCTGCAACACCTTGCCCTTGTAACGTCCGTCGAACATCTCGTCCTGTATCCGATGGAACGTTTCTGTGGCATGTTCGATATTTCGGCAGACAATCAGCACAAAGGGTTTCACCAAAGGCTGATTGTTGTTCTTGGCATACATGTCCAAATGCAGCTTGGTATGTTCGTGCACGCTGATAGCATCCTCTATCTTCAACATGTCCAGTTCCCTCGACCGACAAGCCTTTCTTCTCGAAATCACGACGCTTGGCAATGGTCGGTATCTTGACATACTTTCCGTCCACCAACGCCTGTGCCAGGTTGTATTCATAGACAATGTTCTTGAACGGTTTGCCTTTTTCGTCCGTGGGCGTGGCAGTCATCTCCAAGCCTAATATCGGGCGCAATTCGTTAATGGCTTTTTTCGATGCATCGGCATGATAGCGGTGTGCCTCGTCCATCAGGATGACAAGGTCGTCCAACGAGGACAGATAGTCGAAATAAGACTGTCCCAAGTACTCGGACAACCTCCTCATGCGTGGCGTACCCTTTTTGCTGCCCTCCTTGCTTTCAGTATTGAATTTCGAGATATTGAAGATGTTTATCTGAATCTGGTTTTCGGCAAACAGGCTTCGCGCCATGTCGTAGTTCTCGCCAGTGATGATATAAGGCTCGTTGTGCACAAACTCCGAAATGCCTCTGAACACATATTTTTCGTAAGAGGGATCGCCAAAATCCTTCATAAGTTTCTCATACAGCGTCAGGTTGGGCGCCAAGATAAAGAAATGCTTGATACCCTTTGCCAAATAGAGATAGGCTATACAGGCTCCCATCAGGCGTGTTTTGCCAATGCCTGTCGCAATAGAGAAGGCAAACGAAGGAAAGTCGCGCTCAAAGTCCTTGCAGGCCGGACACACCTCTTTCACCTTGCGTAACTGTTCTTTCAAGAAAGCGGCATACGCTTCTCCATCCGACGGGCGGTTTTTGAAGTCCAACTGCTCCACCAGCTTGGCCATCACGTCCAACGCCTGTGCCAAGGGTTCGCGCAAGGAAAGGCGTTGCTTGATATTGTTACTATAAAAATTACTCATACTGTCAATACTTGTTCCACACTATTTCATCTTTAAACTCTGCCTCCAAATGATTGTCGCGGATTATACCCAATATTTGAAACCCAACATTTCTTGCTCAATGGACAATTCGGCCGCCACCAAAGTCCGATTGGCAAGTGTAGGCTCCATTAGGAATGCGTTGACCTTTTCCAAAAAGCGGTTCATCTTCTGCTTGGCTTCATCAAAGAAACATTCTTCCTTGATGACACGCATTTTCTGTTTGCCGTTATAAAAAACGTGCAACATTCTTACCGCATTCTGATGGGGTACATCATCAATCACAGTAGTAAAAGAAGCCTTGTTCCTGCTGAAGTCTATCCGCTGTTCTATTTCGTCTTCTATATTCGTATCGAGCGGATACAGATTATCGTCAAACGAGCTGAATTTCTTTTTTTTACAATATCCGCAGGCCAAAAACAGGTTTGTCCATTCTTGTCGTAATTCTGGATAATTATTTTTACTTTTAAAATGTTCGATTTCAAAATCGGTACCCAACTTGCGCTCACAGATATAACATTTCTCGTGTTGGTCCTCCAGTAATTGCGCCTTTACGTCCTCTCCATCATATTGGGAGGTAGTCAACAAAGAGGACGGAACGTTCTCGCTCTTTCTTTCCCTGATCATGACAACACTGTTTTAAGAACCGACGCATATCTGTTTTTGATTGTCAGATAAGCCCCTACCAGGTTGGGCGAAACCGACTCCGGCACTTTATCCAAATCCTCGACAAGCTGCCTGATATCATACTTGTCCGAATCGGTCAGACCGCTTTTCTGCAATAGCGATTCCAGCCGCTCCAGCTGCATCTGCATATAGCTGGACTCGGAGGAGACTCCGAAATAGCCTTCGGCCAAAGCCTCGTAAGAGTATTGGGTCAATTCGCTGATGGTTTCGCGATGCTCCAAATCGAATGCTACAGCGTTATCCAACGAATTGAGTACAAACGGCGAATGCGTCGTAATGATGAACTGTATGTTGGGGAATATCTTTGTCAGGAAAGGCATAATCATCTTTTGCAACTCCAGATGCAGATGAGTTTCCACTTCGTCTATTAACACAATTCCTTTCTTCTGATAGGCGCGCGTCAAACGATCTTCTGCCTGCATCTTCAGAATCAGATCGACCACAATATCCAAGATGGCAGCATAGCCATCGGACACTTCCGTAAACTTGAATTCCTTTCCTTCCGTCAAGATACGGAAGCTATAGTCCTTGTAATTAAACTTCAGGTGTAAATCCTTATCTTGAAAAATTTGGCAAAGGAGTCCCTCAAAATCAATAAACCATTGGTTGATTTCTTCCGCATCTTCCATCTGATTTTCATTGCGGGCCAAGGCTTCTTGGATTTTCAGATCGGATAAGAAGTTCAGAAATTGATCGGTCACTGTAGCCCGTACCTTACCAAACCTATTATACACAGGTTTTGTAGGGTTCTTAGGCTCAACCATTTGAGGTTTTCGGGCTGCCTGATAGAACGCGACAATGAAATCACCTTTGGCAAATTCGGCGATAAACTTCCTGATGTCAACAAAGTCAATGCGAATTCTATTCTCAATACCTCCATATTTAGCCAAAGGCGAATGGAAAAAAGCCCGAAACTTTTCTTCCGGTGGATCAAGTAACATCAAGAATGCTGTGGGATTATTTTTTATTCCTTCCATCTGATCCGCTATTGCATTCAGCAACACCGTTTTACCGCTACCATTCTTACCCGTTATCATCAAGTGCGGCGTCTGTTTGTCGGCAATGGGTATATCAAAGTCTTTCAGATGGAACAATTCGTTGATATGTATATTTTTAATGAAGTAATTCATACGCTTATTCATTTAAAGTGATTCACAATAATTTATCTTATTCTTCTTCATCCATTTCCTCCTCACATTCCACTTCAGGCACCTCAATGATATTCAACGAATAATCATCCT
Organism: uncultured Bacteroides sp.; assembly: GCA_905201685.1. Taxonomy (GTDB): domain Bacteria; phylum Bacteroidota; class Bacteroidia; order Bacteroidales; family Bacteroidaceae; genus Bacteroides. The sequence goes on from CAJKOW010000018.1 coordinate 12,059, forward strand.
TGCCGAACTCACATCGGCCCAACAGCATTTGAGGGATTTTCTTGATGGAAATATTGCTGAAAGCCGACTTGCATTCGCGCTGAAACGACGTGCAGCAGATAAGCAAGGATTCATCTTCCGCCATCGTTTCGTGAATGGCCGCCAACGATTCTACAGTCAGGAACTGGGTCGTCGTGTAGATATAATCAGTTTCAGATCCAAAGCCCTGTTTCCAATAGGTTTCTTGGCTGGGCTGATAGGTGTAACCTTCCTGCTTGGCCATAGCTGCCGCCAACATGTCGGCATTGTATTCTTTATTGATGACCAGATTGCCGAACTTATCTTTCTTCAGCAGACTGGGAGCCAGTTCATAGAACATGAAGCCACTCCCTCCTTTCCAATTCTGCGCCTTACTAATACCACCTTGGTCGGTGCCGTCTGTCACCATCTTCAAGCGAGGTACGCAATGTGTATAAGCATGGTTGCCAAGTTCAATGCCAATGTATCGACGTCCCATCTTTTGAGCTACGGCGGCTGTTGTGCCTGAACCTAAGAAGCTGTCAAGAACAATATCATTCTCATTAGTTGATAATTCTATAATACGTTGAATTAACATTTCAGGTTTTTGTCCCTTAGGAAATCTTACGCCACCCTCTCTAGTTACATTATTCCAATTAAAACCATCCCAAAAAGTTCCTACCTTTTCTTTTTTAAAAACATAATTCCTTTTTTGCTCAGCAACGTTTTTAAACCAACTTACTAACCTCTTTTGCTCTCCGATAAACAGCACTTCTGTTTTTTTCCCTTTATTTTTACCTGAAATAGGTATATATTCTATTGAATATAAGCTATTTTCTGTATCTGTTGCTTCTTGAACTCTTGTTCGTATAGAAGTTTGGGCATTTTCTGTGGTACATATTCTATCGAAATATAAATTATATACTTCTATTTCAGAAATAGCATTTTCTTCTGCAATTTTTTTTACGCTCTTAGTTTGATAATTTGTATGTTTATAAATGATTATATCTTGATTACTACCATCTTTAATTGTCTTGTAATATGTCTTTTCTCCAGTGGAAATAAACACAGTTGTATATTTAAAACTTTTATTTTCCACTCTCATATCCTCAAGATAATTACTTAATTCAGTTTCTTGATAAACATCATTAAATTTCATAAAATTCTCTTTTCCATAGCATAATATAAACTCTATATTTTTTTTTAAACGCCTATCTTCTCCTCCTCCGCTGGCTCCTGAAGTTTCCTTTGTCTTTACAGTTATTGTATTAATATATGCAGATTTACCAAATAGTTCATTCATGATTAGTCTAAGATGGCTCATATAATTATCATCTATTTGAACAAAAATCACGCCATCTTTAGCTAATAAATTCTTTAATAGTTCCAACCGTTGATACATTAATGATAACCAAATAGAAACTTCAAGGCCATCATCATAATACTCAAAAGCTTGCCCAGTATTATAAGGAGGATCAATATAGATACACTTCACCTGCCCTGCATAATCTTGTTCGAGAGCTTTTAATGCCAACAGATTATCCCCATGAATCAACATATTACCATTCCAAGGCTTTCCGTTGGGCAAAATCCCTGTTTCAGGCTCTCCGTATGAATAGTCTTTGTTCTCTATCAATATCCGTGGCTCCAAAGGCTTTCTTTCATCGTATTTACCTATCCACGTGAGTTCGAGTTTATTTAGTTTATTCTGTTGCATAATCATTCTTGTTTTATTTCTTTTGCAGATTCATTCTCTTTATTACTTTTTTCAATGCACTTAGAGATAATATCAAGACTCTTTTGTATTGAATGGCAATGTGGTATAGCTTTTGCTGAAGATATGCTTCTCTCAATATTCTCTACTGCAATAGTTAAATCATCAGTAACACGAGCAAATTTCTTCCCAATTATCTCACTCATATTACATGAGAAACTTACTTCCATATTCTTACAATATACACCTTTGACCGATAATATAATATTTTTATTAGCAAAATGACTTTCTATTTCATCTCCAGCCCCAATATAAACATACTTTGTGCTTTTCCCATCTATATAAAATGGTTCAATGAATCTATCAAAACATGCTTTTGCTTCTGGGCTCGGTAAAGAATCATAGAATTCATCATTTATAGAAAGCCTCACATTGTATGCTGGATATAATCCTATATTGCTAACTTTAAGAAATAGTTTTTTTTGAGAAATACCAACTGAAAGAATAAGATTAGGCAACCGTTCTTCATCCCATTGTCTTTTCATTTCATCAAATTGTTTTTTATTTTGTTCCAATGCTTCAAATGTTATTAATACCATTGCAAACGAAGCTATAGAACTTATATATGAAGCCCAAAAAGTTATCCAGTCAGATTCATTCCCAGCAACTGTCCATCCAAACGGATTTTTGGATATTACGATAGTATTAATAAATATAGGAACAAATATAAATACAATTAAAAAGTAAAATTTGTATTTCAAAAAAAACTTTCTCATACTACTTTGTAATAACTAATTAATAGCATTGAATATTATTGAGCTTTCTCTATAATTGACTTTATCCATCTCGCAAACCGTGGACATTTCTCCAAAATGGATTTTATCCCGATTTCCAATGCAATCAGATTCCCTTCCAGCACTTTGTTGTAGTCAGACTTTATAGCCAACAATCTTTTGGAAGGTGCCCCTTCTGGAGAAGTATTAATATCTTCAGGGTTTTCGTAAGACGAAATGATGGAAGCTGTCTTTTCTGCGAGTTCTTCCGAAAAATAATACTCAAAACCTTTGTTACTGGAAAACAGCAAAGCCTCAAACTCATGCAACTGTATGTAAGAGAAGAAACGACGGTCGTCTATAGCCTTATTGATGGCCTCTTCCAACGATTTTATTTGCTCTATTTTGTCCGGCTTCTTCATGCTGTCCCCATAATGGGGCATGTCGTGAGGGAGTCTGAAAAAGTCAATAAAAGTAGTTACGATATAATCGCTTTTTTCCGACATCAAAAGAGGCTTGATCGTGTTTGCCAGATGTGAGTAGCTCACCATTCCTCCCCGGCCTGTCCGACTTGTTCGAATCAAGACAGGCGTAACGCTCAATATACCAGAATTTTGCAAGTAAGGAGAAATGACTGAGTTAACAAACTCTTGCTCCGTCTGTCCTTCAACCACAATATATACACGTTTCATAACTGCCCTCCTATCATGTTTTTCTCCCACAAATCACTGAGAGACAATTCATAATCGTCCATCCATTTTTCCAATTCTTCCCGTTCAAGATGACGAAAAACAGATTGGTTGTCCGCCCTGTCCACTACAATAATGTCTTCCACCTCAAAGCAATTGACTAAATTGGTAGATTGGGTGGACAGAATAATCTGGCTTTTGAGAGAAGCCTGCTTGACAAGTTGGGCCAATTTATTGATAGCGGCCGGATGTAAGCCCAATTCAGGCTCATCAATAATTATTACTTCCGGCATCTTAGATTGCAACAGTAAGGTTGTAAGGGCTATGAAACGCAAAGTTCCATCCGAAAAGCTATAACCATCGAGGTACATATCTGTATCCCTCTCCTCCCATTCCAGACGGATTCTTTCATTATTGTTGGCATCCGGACGGAGCTTGAAGCCTTTGAAATAAGGAGCAATGGAACGTATCACTCCCTCTATCAAGCGGAATGTCTTTTCATCGTTCAGCATCAATGAATACAGATAAGCGGCAAGGTTGGAGCCGTTATCACGCAAATATTCGTTGTCGTTAATCGGGCAATCTCCACGCATGGGAGAATTGGCACTGGTATCGTGAAAATGGTAAACGGTAAAGCTACCTAAATATTTTCTCAAGTAAGCAGCCCTCCATCTTGGATTATCCTTCAAAGAGGATTCCTCTACAGCAGAATCCCAAATAGTTCTATTCCACTTGGAATAATCTTTTTCCTGTTTACGAAAGTTGTTAAAATAATCTCCTGTTTTTTCAATATATCCTTTATTGGATTGTGATGGTTTAATTTCAAAGAAAAAAGCATTTGTATTATCAAAATCAATCAAGCCCTGAATGGACTGTGAAACTTTCCTTCCCTGGCGCAACAAGTTGTCGATACCTCCCTTGGACAAGGTATAGCTTCCCAAACGTTGTTCATATATTGCTTTGACCAATTCAAAGAATGAAATCAAATTACTTTTGCCAGCCCCGTTTGAACCAATCAATACGTTCAATCGGTTTAATGGCAGTGACAGGTCTTTTATGGACTTGTAATTCCTAATTAAAACTTGCTCTATCATATTTTTATCTTAATTTCCACTTAATCATAAACAAACATTTTCTTTCCACCTTTTGCTTTAGCATCTTTTCTATCTTGTTCAAAAGGACTTCTTTCTTTTCATCAATTTCATCTTGGGCCACATAAAGATTCTGCCGTTTCTCGACACGCTTCCGCTCCAAATCTTTAATGGCCCTTTGCGCCTTGACCCTTTCCTCCAACCGGCTTATCTTTCTGGCCTCCGATTTTCGCAATTTAATTTCTTGATCCAAGTCCGAAATCTCATGTTCCAAAGCCAACTTCATGTCGTCGGCCCAACTGTCCAATTTCTCCATTTCCTCATCAAAGAAACGATTGTTCCGATCGGATGAAGAAGAAAGTATTTCTTGGTTCATTTCTTCAACCCTGTCACTCAAACAGACGGCAACGGATTCCTCGATATGGGCAGGTGAAAGCAAGCGCGCAGGCAGCATCAACATCTTTTCAGCAATTTCAGAATAAACCCAGTCACCGCTCTCCGTCTGGCAAGCTATGACAAGATGGTCTTCCTGTTCGAAAGAGTCAATCGAAATCTTCTCTACCCGCATCACTCCACCTTGACCGACAAGGTCTTCGAGCAATTTGGTGCGTCCCTCAGTCCGCGTATAGTCGAACTCAACGCAGGCACTCTCTTGAAACGGAGCAAGGTATTGGGCCAATACCTCCTTAGCCAACGGACAGCCGATGCGATACGGACGCTCCACTTCGTTCTCACCCTCTTTCGATAAGGTATAAACATCGCCGTTTGCCCGAAGTGTAAAGGAAAAACGTTCTTCATCGAACACGGCCTCCTGTCTTAACACATGCTTTGTAAGCATCCAAAGCCGTTTCTCGAACTGATCGAGATTCTTATGGCTTTGCGCCAGGTTGTCCCTCAACTTTTCTTTGACAGACTCATCGAAGTTTTCTAACAAAGCCGAACGGGCCTTGAGCACCTTTTCAGAAATCTGCTCCTGCAATTCGGCTTGCAAGGCATCGAAAGCCCGCTCTATCTCGACTGTTGTCCGACATTCGTTGTATATCTGTGCTATGCGTTTCTCGAAATCGACCCCGCTACCAATGCTGCCCAGCACTTCATCGCTGGCACCAAACACGCCGTTGAACACCTGAAACTTTTGATCGAGTAAATCATAGACACGTACATCGGCCGCATTGCCTTTGTTCAAAAAGTTAATCACTACGACGTCGAACTTCTGCCCGTAGCGGTGACAACGACCTATTCGCTGCTCGATACGCTGGGGATTCCAAGGCATGTCGTAATTGACGATAAGGGAACAGAACTGGAGATTGATGCCTTCGGCAGCCGCCTCGGTAGCTATCATGATGGTAGCCTCGTTTCGGAAGTAATCCACAATAGCTGCCCTTCTGTCCGCCGTGGGCGAACCTGTGATTTTGGCTGTATCCTTGTACTTGTCCATCCATGCACGATAAATGGCCGTTGATTCCTTATCCGAATTGGTGCCATTGAAACGAACCACACGTCCCTTATATCCTCGTTTTTCAAGCAGTTCATAAAGAAACTCCTGCGTCCTTCTGGATTCTGTGAGGATAAGTGCCTTGGGAGCAGCTCCTAAACTCCTTAACTGCTCAAAACCTTTGTCCAAAGCTACGAACAAATGTTCTGCCTTGCTGTTCTTCCTGATTTTCTCGGCAAGGTCTCTAAAGGTTTCCAGCTCCTTAATTTCTTTGCGGATACCTTCTATATCGACCGGATGAAGTTCTTCAGCCTCGTAAGTTTCCACTTCTTCTGCATCCACCCATTCATCATTATCGTCGGCATATTCATTGACAATGTCATTATCCCCAATGGAGGCCGCTTTATTTCTGTCCAACATAGTTTGCAAACGTGCAATTAGCGAACAGATAGTGCCATAAATAGCATAGGTGGAGGAAGCCAACAGTTTTCTTAAAATTAACGTCATCAGTTGCCGTTGACTGTTGGGTAAAGCATATAGCCGTGGCTTGCTCAAATAATCGGTCACCATGTCGTATAGTTTCTGTTCGTTTTCCGATGGAAAGAACTCCTCGACAATAGCTATTCGCTTGGTATATTTGATGTATTCCAATACCTGCCTTCTCAAAGTGCGCTTGCAGACAGGCTGCAAACGTCTTCTCAATTCCATGTAATCCTGTTCTGTCAGGTTGTGCCCAAACTGGCTCTTAAAACTTCTCAAATCGCCAAACACATAATCGTCGATGATAGACACCAAACCATACAACTCCAAAATGGAGTTCTGCAAAGGCGTGGCAGTCATCAAAATCTTCTTTCTTGCTTCAATGGATTCTTTAATGACATTGGCAATCCTGTTTTGAGGCTTATATACATTGCGAAGTCGATGCGCCTCGTCCACAATCACCAAATCCCAAGCTGTACGCTTGATATAGGCAGCTTTCGTTTTGGCAAATTGCAAAGAGCAGATAACTATATTTTCCGTATCAAAAGGATTGAGACATCCATTTTCCACAGCCTCGTTGAACGACTTGGATTCCATGATGACAGAGGGAAGAAAGAATTTCTCCTGCAACTCACCAGCCCATTGTTTCCTTAAATTGGCGGGACAAATGACCAAGAGTCTTCTTTTGTGTTCAGACCAATGCTGGGAAAGGATAATGCCTGCCTCGATAGTTTTACCCAATCCCACTTCATCAGCCAAAATTGCTCCTTTAGATAAAGGTGATTTAAACGCAAACAAAGCCGCTTCCACCTGATGAGGGGTCAAATCTACTTGCGCATCTTGCAAAGAGGCCGTCAATTTATCAATGTCGTTTGCTGGTAATCTCCGTGTCAAGAGGTTGGCCAGATAAATCGCCTGATAATCTGTTATGGAGACAGTTCTGTCCGACCATCCCCTTTCATTAACGAAATTACGTATGCGATTTTCTGCTTCCATTCAAGTTCAAAATAATTGTGATAAATGCAAAATTAGAAAACTTTTTCAAAAGCTTTATAACATCGTTCCCATTTTATTGAAAACGCATCCTATATTTCCAATTACAAATTACAATTAACTGAAAACAAATTGAATGAATGTGAGTTACTGTTGCAACCCCATCTCCTCCATCCATTCCTGATAGAGAGCTACCGGCCCATAGTGCCAATACTTAGTGGATTCATTAGCCAGAAGCTTGTACGTCTCCGAACGATAGAAACGGCGCATGGCCTCTATGATCGTAACGTGGTGCTCGTGGGCATAGATTTGCGCCACGCGACTAACCTTGCCGGGCAGTATCAAATACAGATTCTCTTGGGTAATTTCCAAATTCATGGATAACAAGTAATTAAAAAACAGCAATATAGTCTTACCCACAAAAAGGAATAAGGCGCGGCTTATGTCAGCAAAGATAAGCATAATTCAACCAAAAACGACCGGAAAACAGCCACCAATCCAATTTCCACCATTCACACCACCAACAAAGTCCCTCTTTACCCCCTGCAAAGTTCCTCTTTAGCACCGTAAAGAGGGACTTTAGACTCCTAAAGAGACACTTTAAAAGTAATCATTGAAGTCTTTCCATTTTCAAAGCAAAGTTCTAAAGCTTTGTAAATTATTTATCACTTGACAAATAATTTGGTTGTTTAGAAAATGTAACTTATTAACTCTTACTATATCCTTCATAGTAATACGATTGCTCAATGCCTTTAAAGATAATCTCCCTATCCTCCGTTTTATCCGTCAGGGCAGGCTGAAGCAATACACGCAATTCCAAATCGTTTATAGGGCTCCGCTCCATGGCCTGTAAATACAGGTCTTTGTCCACGTTTTGCCAGTCAACCACTTTCCCTAGGTTCTTTTTCAACATCATATCCAGCCAAATGCGGGTGGCACGCCCATTTCCTTCCATAAACGGATGAGCAATGTTCATCTCCACATACTTGGCTATGATTTCCTCGAAGGTCGTCTCGGGCATTTTTTCGATGACAGGCAGAATAGCCTCCAGATACATGCTGTTGGCAAAACGGAACCCACCTTTGGCAATATTTAGCCCACGCACTTTGCCGGCAAAATCGTAAAGCCCATCAAAAAGATATTGATGAATGTCCTTCAATCCTTTGACAGTACCCACTTCGATCTTATCAATATCACCCGATTCAAACAGGCTTTGAGCTTTTTGCAAGCTCTGTTCGTCTATCTCATGTTGCTTGGTTATTCTCATACTGAAAGTAAAAAGTTATATCACCCATTTTACTCACCGGATATAAGCCGGGAAGAGAATGGCGTTGCGAAGTTACGAAATCTTCTCTGATTCTAATTCATTTTCCTTGTATCTTTACACAGAAAATTACCATACTATCTTTGCGATCTCTGTTCAGCACTGTAAAGAGTCACTTTACGAAAGAGCTTCCAAAGCCTTCTTTTCCCAAGCAAAAAACATTACACTTGACACCCTGACATCTAAAAATACCAACTTTTTCTTCGCGCGCGTGTAGGTGAGGTTTAACACTATTGTGAATAAAAGTTAAGCTTCACCTGCACGCGCGTGAGAAAAAGTTAGAATATTGAGGGGCCAGGGTGTCAAGCTCAGGAGAAATGCTAATCCAAAACTTAAATAAAAACCGGGGGAAAACTGCGGCAAACAGCCGGACTTCAGATTTTAAACTTTTATAGCAATTTTTTCAGGGAAAACACATCCTCCAATCAGTTAAATTGCGTAACTTTGTCGGAAACCTGTATCACACGATAAGTGATGGGCCATACGCAACCTTATCGCCCGATACGCTCTATTGAAAAAACAACCGAGCCTGTCTTCAAAGCCATACACGTTGTGTACTGCATGGAAACAGCTCACAAAAACAGTAAAAACAATGCTAACTCAAATCATCAACGGACGCATATTCACCCCACAAGGTTGGCTGAATGAAGGTTCTGTCCTGATAAGAGACGGAAAGATACTTGAAGTAACCAATTGCGACCTTGCTCTTATCGGAGCCCAAATGATCGATGCCAAAGGCATGTACATTGTACCGGGCTTTGTCTGCATGCATGCACATGGCGGAGGCGGACATGACTTCACGGAATGTACAGAAGAAGCCTTCCGCACCATCATCAACGCACACCTAAAGCATGGAGCTACCAGCTTCTTCCCTACCCTCTCTTCTTCACCTTTCAGTAAATTACACAAGGCCACAGAAATATGCGAACGACTGATGAACGAGCCGGGTAGTCCCATATTGGGCCTTCATATCGAAGGTCCCTACCTGAACCCGAAAATGGCAGGCGAACAGTTCAGTGACATGGTCAAAGCCATTGACGAAAACGAATACAGAGAACTTGTGGAAAACTCATGCTGCATTCGTCGCTGGGACGCTTCACCCGAACTGCCCGGCGCGCTCGACTTTGCCCGCTACCTGAAGCAAAAAGACATTCTCGTAGCCCTGTCGCACACCGAAGCCGAATACGAAGATATCAAGACTGCTTACGAAGCCGGATTCACGCATGCTGCCCATTTCTACAATGCCATGCCCGGTTTCCACAAACGTCGTGAATACAAATACGAAGGTACGGTAGAAAGTGTTTACCTGATAGACGACATGACCATCGAACTGATTGCCGACGGCGTCCATCTGCCTTCTACCATCCTGCGACTGGCCTACAAACTGAAAGGAGTAGAACGAACCTGTTTAGTCACCGACGCTCTGTCATCGGCTGCCAACGAAGGGAAACCTGTAAACGATCCACGCATCATCATCGAAGACGGAGTTTGCAAGATGGCCGACCATTCGGCCCTGGCCGGCAGTATTGCAACAAGCGATGTGCTGGTTCGTACCATGGTCAAAGCCGGCATTCCTTTAGGCGACGCCTTGCGCATGGCCTCGGAAACTCCGGCACGCATCATGGGAGTAGCCGACCGGAAAGGTTCGCTCCAGAAAGACAAAGATGCAGACATCGTGGTCTTAGACAAAGAATTAAACGTCCGTGCCGTATGGCAATGTGGAAGCTGCAAATTGCAAAACATCTGACAGCAAACCTTTGCTGATACCGGCCATCGGACCACTGAATATTTGAAAAAAAGTTAATTAAAGGAACTAAATCAACGTTTCTGAAGTTTTATGCACGGCAAAGGATTTAAGACAGCAATGTCATTAGACGCCGGCCCGGAAAAGACATTTATCAACCTAAAAAGAATAAGAATATGAAACAGATGAAAACAACAGCATTGATACTAAGCGGAGCCCTTTTGTTTGCAAGTTGCGGCACTATGAACAACACAACAAAAGGTGGAATCATCGGTGGAGGCTCGGGAGCTGCGGCCGGCGCTATCATCGGTGGACTGATCGGTAAAGGAAAAGGTGCAGCCATCGGAGCTGCTGTGGGAGCTGCTGTGGGAACAGGAACCGGTGTAATCATCGGTAAGAAGATGGATAAGAAGGCTGAAGAAGCAGCTAAAATAGAAGGTGCCCAAGTAGAAAAGGTCACTGATACCAACGGACTGACCGCCGTCAAAGTATCTTTCGAATCAGGCATTCTGTTCGGATTCAACTCATCTGCATTAAGCAACACATCGAAGGCCTCTTTGCGTGAACTGGCCCAAATCTTAAAAGATGATACGACAACCGACATTGCCATCATCGGACATACGGACAAGGTCGGAACTTATGAGGCCAATATCAAAGTTTCGAAAGACCGTGCCTATGCCGTAGAAAATTATCTGCAGGACTGTGGCGTCTCACCGGCACAATTCAAACAGGTGACAGGAGTGGGCTATGACCAGTATGACGAAAGCCTGTCGGCAGAGCAGAACCGCCGTGTAGAAGTCTATATGTACGCCAGCGAACAGATGATTAAAGACGCAGAAGCTCAGCAATGACATTGAAAAGACCTTTGCGAATACTTCGCAACTTGATACTGTTTTTCTTTATAACCACTATCTTTATGGTAGTGGTTTATCGTTTTATGCCTGTTTACGTCACACCACTGATGGTGATACGCAGCATCCAGCAGGTATTTGAAGGCAATTCACCACGCTGGCATCACACGTGGGTGCCTCTTACCGAAATCTCTCCCCATCTGCCCATGGCTGTCATCGCCTCGGAAGACAACCGTTTTGCTTCACACAACGGATTCGATTTCGTGGAAATCAAGAAAGCCATGCACGAAAACAAGACCCGCAAACGCAAGAGGGGTGCAAGTACCATTAGTCAACAGACAGCCAAAAATGTATTCCTATGGCCACAGTCGTCATGGATACGAAAGGGATTTGAAGTCTATTTCACCTGCCTCATCGAACTGTGCTGGTCGAAAGAGAGAATCATGGAAGTCTATCTGAACTCCATTGAGATGGGACCTAACATATATGGCGCGCAAGCTGCTGCCAAACAAAAGTTCAAAACCACAGCCCGAAAGCTAAGCGCAGGCCAATGCGCACTGATAGCCGCTACCCTGCCCAACCCCATCCGTTTCGACTCGGCACACCCTTCACCCTACATACAGAAAAGGCAGAAACAAATTCTGAGGCTGATGAAACTTGTTCCAAAATTCCCCGATAAAAGCACTAAAAAGGAGAAATAGAACAACTGCCACTCCATCGAGAAAAAACATTTTTTAGACGGCAAAAAATGAACGAACATCTATCGTTTTTGCCACTTATCGGAAAGGAAGATACCTTTGCTTCCACAAAAGAACATCAAATTGAAGAATCCGATATGAAAAATGTTAGAAGATTGACGGTAATAACTTTCTGCATGGCCAATTGTGCGATGTTATTAGCACAAAATGACAGTATCGCACAAGCAACCGCTCAGGCAGACGTTGAGCAAACCACCAAGCTGCCCGAACAATGGGACTTGCGAACCTGCATTGACTATGCCCTCCAGCAGAACATTACGATCCGCAAGAACAAATTGAATGCTGAAAGCAGCGAAGTAGATGTCAAAACAGCCAAAGCCGCACTTTTTCCCAGTCTGTCGGCAAGCATCAGCCAGCGTATCGTAAACAGACCCAACAGTGAAAACGGAACCATCATCAGTGGGGATAACATCACCAGTAGTCAAAGCAAAACATCGTACAACGGAACTTATGGCATTGATGCCAACTGGACCCTCTACAACGGCGGCAAACGACTGAACAGTCTGAAGCAACAGCAACTGAACAGCCGCATTGCCGACCTGAGTGTAGCGCAAAGCGAGAACAGCATCGAAGAAAGCATCACCCAGATTTACATCCAGATATTATACGCTGCCGAATCGGTCAAAGTCAATGAATCGACACTGGAACTGAGCAAAGCCCAATACGAACGCGGAAAAGCCTTGTTCGAAGCCGGCAGCATCGCACAAAGCGACCTTGCACAATTGGAAGCGCAGGTCAGTACAGACAAGTATCAACTTGTCACAGCACAAGCCACATTACAAGATTATAAATTGCAATTGAAACAACTCCTGGAATTGGACGGTGAAGAAGAGATGAACCTGTACATCCCCACCTTGGGAGATGAAAACATTCTCACTCCTCTGCCTTCAAAGTCTGATGTCTATCGCACGGCCCTCGCCCTGCGCCCGGAAATTGAGGCCGGTAAGCTGAGCGTAGAAACATCCGATTTAGATATCAAAATAGCAAAAGCCGGCTATATTCCCACTTTGAGCCTCAGTGCCGGTATCGGTAGTACCAATGCCAATGGCAACGACTTCAGCTTTTCTGAACAAATCAAACAGAACTGGAACAACTCTTTAGGATTAACGATCAGTATTCCAATCTTTACCAATCGTCAGACAAAGAGTGCCGTTCAAAAAGCAAAAATCCAAAAGCAGACGAGCGAACTAAACCTGCTTGACGAACAGAAAACGCTTTATAAGACCATTGAAAGCCTATGGCTCGATGCAAACAGCGCCCAACAGCGTTATGTGGCAGCAGTTGAAAAGCTGAAAAGTACACAGATAAGCTACAACCTTATCCAGGAACAGTTTAACTTCGGCATGAAAAATACCATAGAACTGTTGACTGAAAAGAACAACCTGCTTAGCGCACAACAGGAAATGTTACAAGCCAAATACATGGCCATACTGAATACCCAATTATTGAAATTCTATCAAGGAGAACAGATTTCGATCTAATTCGTACTGCAAACAGACATTCCAAAATCACACTTTCGCAAGCTCAAGTTGCAGTTGACGAGCAACAAGTTGACGAGTTGACAAGGAGTTTATAACGAGCCGTTTTAAATGGCACTTTATCAAACAGGACATTCCGAACCTTGTGGCATTGCAGACTGAAGCCTTGTCAACCAATAAGTTGAACACATGCGAAACTCAAGCAAGATTGAAAAAATATTTAAAAAAAATAGTATATGAACAAGAAAAAAATTATTCTTATCATCGCTGTTGTCGTTGTGATAGGTGCTGTAGGAGCCTGGCTGTTGGGAAGTTCGTCAGCCAAGAGTAAAGTTACCTATGCCACAGCCACAGTAGGCAAAGGCGAAATTTCTGAATCGGTAACCGCAACCGGAACCATCGAACCGGTAACCGAAGTGGAAGTAGGTACGCAAGTCAGTGGAATTATCGACAAAATATATGTCGATTACAATTCCGTAGTAACCAAAGGAGAGCTCATTGCAGAAATGGACCGTGTGACGCTTTTGACGGAAGTAGAATCGCAAAGAGCTACTTATAATGGAGCAAAAGCTGAATATGAATATCAGGAAAAAAACTACAAGCGTAACAAAGGGTTGCACGAAAAACAACTGATCAGCGATACCGATTACGAACTGTCACTTTACAATTATGAAAAAGCAAAAAGCACTTACGAAAGTTGTAAAGCCACGTTGGCTAAAGCTGAACGGAACCTGGCATATGCAACCATCACTTCGCCCATCGATGGCGTGGTCATCAGCAAGGATGTAGAAGAAGGACAGACAGTAGCTTCCGGCTTCGAGACTCCGACCCTGTTCACCATCGCTGCCGACCTGACACAGATGCAAGTAGTGGCCGACGTAGATGAAGCAGATATAGGCGGTGTAGAAGAAGGACAACGCGTAACCTTTACTGTAGATGCCTACCCCAATGATGTTTTCGAAGGAAAGGTAACACAAATCCGTCTGGGAGACGACAGCTCATCAAGCTCGACAAGCAGCTCTTCCTCAAGTACGGTTGTTACCTACGAAGTAGTCATCTCGGCACCCAACCCCGACCTGAAACTGAAACCACGGCTGACAGCCAACGTTACCATTTATACGTTGGATAGAAAAGACGTACTGTGCGTTCCTTCGCGTGCCCTGCGTTTTACCCCCGAAGCACCGCTCATTAACGAGAATGACATTGTGAACGATTGCGATGCAGAACATAAGGTATGGACTCTCGAAGGAAATACCTTCACTGCTCATCCGGTTGAAATAGGCATTTCCAACGGCATCAATACAGAAATCGTAAGCGGCATCACCGCTGGCACTGTCATCGTGACCGAAGCCACCATCGGTAAATCGGGTGCAAACAATGCCCCTGAGGCAATAAACCAAAACGGCGATACTGAAAAAAGTCCGTTTATGCCTGGTCCGCCGGACAACAAAAAGAAAAACAAATAATTCATCAAACGAATATCATGAGTAAAGTCGTTATTGAACTTCAAAATATAAAACGTAATTTCCAGGTTGGAGACGAGACAGTCCACGCATTGCGTGGGGTCTCGTTTACCATAACCGAAGGAGAATTTGTCACCATCATGGGAACATCCGGATCGGGAAAGTCCACTCTGTTGAACACCTTGGGCTGCCTCGATACTCCAACAAGCGGAGAATACCTATTGGACGGAATCTCCGTACGAACCATGTCGAAACCACAACGTGCCATCCTGCGCAACCGGAAAATAGGCTTTGTCTTCCAGAACTACAACCTGCTGCCCAAAACAACCTCTGTAGAAAACGTCGAACTGCCCCTGATGTACAACTCTTCCGTTTCGGCGGCCGAACGAAGAAGACGTGCCATCGAAGCCCTTCAGGCTGTAGGATTGGGAGACCGGCTGGAACACAAATCCAACCAGATGTCCGGCGGACAGATGCAACGTGTAGCCATTGCACGCGCCTTGGTCAATAATCCAGCCGTAATCTTAGCCGATGAAGCTACCGGAAACCTGGATACCCGGACTTCATTCGAAATTCTGGTCCTGTTCCAAAAACTGCATGCCGAAGGACGAACCATCATCTTCGTGACACACAATCCCGAAATAGCACAATACAGCAGCCGCAATATTGTGCTAAGAGATGGACAAGTGAGAGAAGACCGTTTGAATGACCACATCTTAAACGCAGCCGAAGCACTTGCTGCCCTTCCCAAACAGGAAGACGATGATTAAAAGTGCATAAGAAACGAGTTCATTAGAATCAGACAACCCCGATCGGACTTATCAACATCAAAATAACGAAACAATGAATGGTACTAATCTATTTAAAATAGCTCTGCGCGCACTGGCCAACAATAAGTTGCGTGCATTCCTTACCATGTTGGGCATCATTATCGGTGTGGCTTCGGTCATCACCATGCTTGCCATCGGACAAGGTTCGAAAAAGAGCATTCAAAAACAAATCTCGGAAATGGGTTCGAACATGATTATGATCCATCCGGGAGCAGACATGCGTGGCGGTGTACGCCAGGACCCCAGTGCCATGCAGACATTAAAGCTGACCGACTACGAATCGCTGCGCGACGAAACAAACTACATTGCGGCCATCAGCCCCAACGTATCCTCATCCGGACAGCTCATTGCAGGTAACAATAACTATCCGTCTTCGGTAAGCGGAGTCGGGCTTGACTATCTCGAAATCCGCCAGCTCAACATCGAGAGCGGTGAAATGTTTACCGAAACCGACATACAGACCTCGGCCAAAGTGTGCGTCATCGGTAAAACCATTGTTGACAACCTGTTCCCCAACGAAGACCCCATCGGACGAATCATCCGTTTCAATCAGGTTCCCTTCCGGGTGGTAGGAGTCCTGAAATCGAAGGGATACAACTCAATGGGTATGGACCAGGACGATGTAGTGCTGGCTCCCTATACTACCGTCATGAAGCGTCTGCTTGCCCAAACCTATCTGGAAGGAATCTTTGCCTCAGCCTTAACAGAGGACATGACAGACAATGCAACCGAAGAAATCACGGAAATCCTACGTCGCAACCACAAGCTGAAGGAAAGCGATGACGATGACTTCACCATCCGTACCCAACAGGAACTTAGCAGCATGCTTAACACCACCACCGACCTGATGACTACGCTTTTGGCATGTATCGCCGGCATCTCATTGGTTGTAGGCGGTATCGGCATCATGAACATCATGTATGTTTCGGTCACCGAACGCACCCGGGAAATAGGTTTGCGTATGTCGGTCGGCGCACGAGGGATTGATATCCTGAGCCAATTCTTAATCGAAGCCATCCTCATTAGCATTACGGGAGGTATCATTGGTGTCATCATAGGATGCGGTGCCTCGTTCATCGTAAAGAATGTAGCCCATTGGCCCATCTACATACAGACATGGAGTGTATTCCTGTCATTTGCAGTCTGTACGATTACCGGTGTGTTCTTCGGATGGTATCCGGCCAAAAAAGCTGCCGACTTGGATCCTATTGAAGCCATACGGTACGAATAAATCAAAAATAATGCTATCTTTGCAACACCATGAAACAACTTGAAGCTTCCTCTCGTTACCACATCATCGAAGCCATGATCCATATCATTGGCTGGGGAATTGTATTTGCCTTTCCCTTTATCATGATGAGCCGTAGCGGATTCACCATCACCTGGCAGGACTATCTGCACCACGGAGGCATCGTACCAGTCACTTTCCTAATTGTATTTTACATCAACTACTTCATCCTTATCCCCCATTATCTGTTTAAGGGACGGACAAAAGAGTATTTCATACTAAACCTACTGCTGATAGTGTGTACGGCAGTAGGTGTACACTTCTGGCAGGATTACATGTCCGTCCGTTATCCACGGAAAGATGTCGAAGGAGACAAACCCATGGGGCCACCCCGCTGGATATTTTTCCTTCGCGACATCTTTTCCATGATACTTACCGTTGGACTTAGCACCGCCATCCGATTGAGCGGACGATGGGGACAGATTGAAGCAGCCCGACGGGAAGCTGAGAAGAGTCGAACGGAAGCTGAACTGAAGAATCTGCGCAACCAGCTGAATCCACACTTTCTTCTTAACACGCTCAACAACATCTATGCACTGATAGCTTTCGATACAGACAAGGCTCAGGCTGCCGTACAGGAATTAAGCCGGCTGTTGCGTCATGTACTATACGATAACCAGCAGAACTTTGTTCCGCTGGGAAAAGAAATGGATTTTATCCGCAATTACATTGAACTGATGCGTATCCGTCTGTCATCGAACGTCACTGTTGAAACCAAAATTTCCGTCCGTCCCGACAGCCGGACAGAGATTGCCCCGCTAATATTTATCTCACTGATAGAAAATGCTTTCAAACATGGCATTTCGCCTACCGAGCCCAGCTATATCCGCATCTACTTTACGGAAAACGCCCAAGAAGTACGTTGCGAAATATACAACAGCTACCATCCTAAGAACGAAGAAGACAAAAGTGGAAGCGGCATCGGACTGGAGCAGGTGCAAAAAAGGCTTGAACTGACTTACCCCGGCCGTTATAAATGGACACACGGAGTAAGTGAGGACAACAGTGAATACAGATCTATCCTTGTAATTAACGTATAATAGTAAATTCGACCCAAGTTATGACTTTAAATTGCGCAATAGTAGATGACGAACCTTTAGCCCTGAACTTATTGGAAAGTTACGTCAACAAGACTCCCTTCCTGACGTTAGCCGAAAAATATTCGAGTGCCGTACAAGCCATGAAGGAACTGCCCGGCAAGCAGGTCGATCTTCTATTTTTAGATATACAGATGCCCGAACTGAATGGCTTAGAGTTTTCTAAAATGGTTAATCCGCACACCCGCATCGTTTTCACGACAGCCTTTGGCCAATATGCCATCGATGGCTACAAAGTCAATGCCTTGGATTATCTGCTGAAACCCATCTCTTACGTCGATTTTCTACAAGCCGCAAACAAAGCCGTACAATGGTTCGAGCTGCTACAGCAACCTAAAGACGAGATAGACAGCATCTTTGTAAAAAGTGAATATAAGTTAGTACAGATCGAGCTGAAAAACATCCTTTACATAGAGGGTTTGAAGGATTACATTAAGATCTATGAAGAGGGCAACACCAAACCTATCCTTTCATTAATGAGCATGAAAGCGATGGAAGAAATGCTGCCGGCTTCCCGATTCATGCGGGTACACCGCTCGTATATTGTGCAAAAAGACAAAATCCGCATCATCGACCGTGGCCGTATCGTCTTTGGCAAAACCTATATTCCGGTAAGTGACAGCTACAAACAAATTTTTCAAGAGTTTTTGGACAAACGGACGTTGACTTAAAACTCTTGGAAGGTTTGCTTCCAGAAAATGGAATAAGCTGTGTCGTTTATAAATCTTCAGGCAAAGGAATGACAAGGATGGAGTCATTGCACCGTATTCCGTAGAATACGTCACGAACCCGCCCCTGCTGAGGTATCAGAATACCTTTCTCTACCAGATCTTTTATATCGCGTGCTGCAGTATCTGGTGATACCTTTACATGTTTTGCCCAGTTCTTAGCCGTCAGTTTGCCGGGATAACCGTCCAAATATAAATT